>JAQXTR010000099.1 GCA_029219585.1 Clostridiales bacterium | reverse complement strand
GCAAGTGTCATGTGTTTGTTTTTTCGCTCATTATTCATTTTAGTCTGAGCCTCCTTTCTCAGACTAAATGCTATCATAAAATGCTTCTTAATGTAAATGCAATTTTAAATTGCACTGTTGCATTTACTTTGCAAATTTACTTTTTTTAAGAATTTCAAATTTTTGCTTGACAAAACAAATATTTTGTGATATACTCAATAAGTCTGTAAAAGACAATCCTTGCCCGCGAGGAGGTTCGCGGGACAAATGTCCATAAGGAGGTGCAAAAAATGGCTGAAACAGCAATTCACAGCTATGAAACAATTTTTATCATCGATTCAACATTGGATCCTGAGGCTATCACAGCAGAAAAGGATAAGTTTGTAAATCTTATTACAGCTAATGGTGAAATCGGAGAGGTTGAGGAATGGGGCAAGAGAAAGCTTGCTTATCCGATCAATTTCAAGAACGAGGGTTACTATGTACTTGTAAACTTCAAGGCAGCTGTTGATTTCCCGAAGGAGCTCGACAGAAGATACAGAATTGACGAAAACATTCTGAGAACTATAATCGTTCGTAAGGACGAAGCGTAATTGAAAGCGGTGACAGTATGAATAAGGTACTTTTGATAGGTCGCTTAACAGCGGATCCTGAGCTTCGCCAGACCCCGCAGGGTACGGCAGTTACACGATTCACAGTCGCTGTAGACAGACGCTTCAGACGTGAAGGCGGACAGCAGGCAGATTTTATAACCTGTGTGGCATGGCGTCAGCAGGCTGAATTTGTTTGCCGTTATTTTAACAAGGGAAAGCTGATAGGTGTTGAAGGCTCAATCCAGACACGTTCATGGGACGGACAGGATGGCAAGCGTCAGTATGCAACTGAGGTTGTATGCGATAATGTCGAGTTTGTAGGTTCAAAAAATGAGTCGGGTTCAAACGGAGCATATCAGCAGAACTTCGGCGGCAGCTTTAATGCCGAGCCGCAATCACGTTCAAATTCATATGGTGGCTCATCATATGGTTCAGATGCAAATGCAGGCTCAGATAATGATGGGTTTGTTGATTTGGATTTTTCGAATGATGCGGACAGTGAGGACGATTTACCGTTCTGATAAATCCGCATGATAAAAATTGAAGGAGGATATTTCGATGGCTGAAAGAAATGACAGACCGCAGAGAGCAAGAAGACCTAAGCGTAAGGTCTGCATGTTCTGTGTAGATAAGGTTGATCAGATCGATTACAAGGATACTGCAAAGCTTCGTCGCTATGTTTCAGAGCGCGGTAAGATTGTTCCGAGAAGAATAAGCGGTAACTGCGCAAAGCATCAGAGACAGCTTACAACAGCTATTAAGCGTGCAAGAATCGTTGCATTGCTTCCGTTCGTTGCTGAATAATCTGATTATCGAATCGTTATTGACATAACCGTGGACATGGTTCCGCGGTTATTTTTTTCGCATTTACTATTGCAAAATAAATCAATCAGGCGTATAATATATATTGAATTACTGTTGAAAGGATTACGATATGGGTAATAAAATAAATGAACAAAGGTCACATTCCTTTATGGGAAATGTTGCAATGGTTTTATTTGCACAGATAATGGTTAAGGTTCTCGGTATGGTTTACCGCATGGTAATAACAAATATAGAGGGCTTCGGAAATGCGGGAAACGGATTTTATAATGCGGGCTTCCAGGTATTTACCGTGCTGTTGGCAATTTCATCTGTCGGAATCCCTAATGCTATTGCAAAAATGGTATCCGAACGCGCGGCACTGGGTGATTACAGGGCAGCGCATAGGATTTTTAAGACAGCCTTTAAGCTGTTCATGTGTATAGGTCTTGTATGTTCAATCATATTGTATGCCGGTTCGGATTTCTTTGCCGTTCATGTGATACATATGAACGGTGCGCAGTATGTAATGCGCGCGTTGGCTCCGTCAATATTCTTTGTGTGTATTTCGGCAGTTATACAGGGATATTTCCAAGGTCTGAACGATATGCGTGCAACCAGCTTTGCTCAGATGATAGAGCAGATTTTTAAATGCAGTTTGACAATACTTCTGGTTATTCTTACTGTAGGGAGTATGCCGTATATCATGCAGCTTGCAACAAGGGCAGCAATGCTGTATAACATGAAAGGGCTTGAAACAACACCTCCGGAAATTATGGCGGCGTGGGCGAATGCGGCAAGTTCGATTTCGACAATTGTTGCTTTTGTGTTCCTTTCGTGCTTTTATATGAAACGTAAAAAAGCTCTTGATGAAAACATAAAAAGATCAATTGATTCTGAATTTCATCCATCGACACGAAAGCTGGTTAAAATGATACTTATGCTTTCGATTCCGATTTCTCTGGCATCGATTATAACATCAATTAACCGGGTGGTTGACCTTGCAACAATAACAAGAGCGCTTGAGATTGCATTCAGAGCCGAGATACCCGCGGGGGTTATATCGGCGGAAAAGGTTATACTTCCGACGTCGGAGCAGCTTAATCGTGCGGCGGTTGCGCTGTCGGGAATGCTTTCAAAGAGTGATACATTATATAATATGCCGCTTGCGCTTAACCTTTCATTTGCAACGGTGCTTGTGCCGCATATCGCGGGAGCTCTGGCAAGGGGAGATAAGGCGGAGGCCGCGTCAAAGACATCATATTCATTCCTTATATCAATATTGATAATTTTGCCGTGCGCAATAGGATTCATTGTTCTGGCGCAGCCTATATATAATATTATATATCCGTCAACTCCCGACGGTGCAGACCTTCTCGCAATAATGGCGATAGCGCTTATATTCAGCGCGCTTACGCAAACCCTGGTAGGTGCATTGCAGGGGATAGGAAAGGTTTTTGTGCCCGCAATCAGTATCCTTTGCGGATGTATATGCAAGATAATTCTGAATTTAACGCTTATAAGAATCCCATCCGTAAATATATACGGCGCGGCAATTTCGTCCATAGTATGTCAGCTTGTGGCGTTCCTTGTGAATTATTCAGTGCTTATACGGTATGTGCCTGTAAAGGTAACGCTGAAAAAGTACATTGTAAAGCCGCTCCTTGCCGGCGTAATGATGGGTGCTGCTGCGGTCGGGGTTTATAAGCTGATGGACATGCTGTTGGGGACGGGATATATTAACAATCTTATTGCATCTGCTGCTGCAATTGCGGCGGCTGCGGCAGTATATATCGGTTTGCTCCTTGTTCTTCATGTTATGGACAAGGAAGATATTCTGCTTCTCCCGGCAGGAACAAAGCTTTACAGGGTACTCCAAAGAACCGGGTTATATAGATAGGTTATAACAGAAAAGCATCACATAGAAGGTTATCTGTGTGATGCTTTTTCATAATCATCCGAATATTTATTTTTGCATTTTATTCTTCAACAGGCTTAATATCATTAAGCGAAATAGTATTGAGCTTATCTGTTGTAAAGCTGTGCTCCATAACATCAACCAATGCGCCGAAGGTATCAAGGCTTGTCATTATGGAAATATCACTTTCTATTGCAACTCGTCTTATTTTGAAGCTGTCCGAATTAACATCGTTGGTCTTTGACGGAATATCGATAATCATATCAACTATACCGCTTCTCAGTAAATCAAGAAGATTCGGTACGCCCTCCGCTATCTTCTTTGCAAGCTGACACGCAATTCCGTTGTCACGCAGGAACTTAGCTGTTCCGGAGGTTGCAATGAACTTGCAGCCGTGCTCATAGCAGCGTCTGGCATATGGCAGAAAGTCCTCCTTGTCAATGTCGCGGATTGTTGCAAGAATTGTCGAGCCCTTATGCGGAATCGAGGTTTTAGCGGCCATAAATCCTTTGTACATTGCCTCCTCAAAGGTATAACCCACACCGAGAACCTCTCCGGTTGATCTCATTTCCGGTCCGAGTGTAACCTCGACCTGCGGCAGCTTTTCCGTTGAGAATATAGGCACCTTAACCGCTACTGTGTTTGTAATAGGAGCGATACCTGTCTTATAACCCATATCCTTAAGCTTTTCACCAAGCATAATTCTTGTTGCAATGTCAATAACCGGAACGCTTGTAACCTTTGTGATATAGGGTACGGTTCTTGATGATCTGGGATTTACTTCAATGATATAAAGCTCATCACGGTATTCGATAAATTGAATATTTATCATACCGATAACCTTTAATTCAAGCGCTATTCTGTAGGTAACATCCTCAATTTTTTTAATTATGTGATCGGGTATATGCTGCGGAGGATAGATCGAAACCGAGTCACCGCTGTGGATACCCGCTCTTTCAAGATGCTCCATGACGCCCGGAATAAGGACATCCGTACCGTCGCAGATGGCATCAACCTCAATTTCTCTTCCTCCGAGATAGCGGTCAATAAGAACAGGATTCTTTGTGTCCTTTTTAAATGCGTCCTCAAGATAACGTATAAGACTCTGCTCGTTTCTTGTAATCTCCATGCCCTGACCGCCCAGAACGTAGGACGGACGTACAAGGAGCGGATATTCCAGCTCATTTGCAACCTCAACGCCTTCTTCAACTGTCCATACCGCTTTGCCCTTAGGACGCTTGATGTTAAGCTTTTCAAGCATATCATCAAACTTTTCTCTGTCCTCTGCCTCGTCGATATATTTCGGCTGTGTACCCAGCACGGGTACGTTCATTTCAGCGAGGAAGTTTGCAAGCTTTATCGCTGTCTGACCTCCGAACTGAAGAATTACACCATCAGGCTTTTCAAGACAGATAATGTTATAAACATCTTCCTCTGTGAGCGGTTCAAAGTAGAGCTTGTCCGATGTGTCGAAGTCCGTTGAAACCGTTTCCGGGTTATTGTTTATAATGATTGTTTCAACACCGGCCTTTTCAAGTGCCATAACACTGTGAACCGAACAGTAATCGAACTCAATGCCCTGTCCTATTCTGATAGGACCGGAACCTATAACAACAACCTTCTTTTTGTCGGATGGGAATGATTCTGTAATCTCATCGTAGGTTGAGTAGTAATACGGTGAAACCGCCTCAAACTCACCTGCACAGGTATCAACCATTTTGTAAACCGGCTTTACATCAAAGCTCATTCGCTTTGCATAAACCTCGTCAACATGACAGCCCATAAGCTGACTCATGCCGCGGTCCGAGAAGCCCATTTTTTTGTAGTGCTTCATTGTATCGGCATCAATTGTATTGATTGTTATATGCTTTAAAGCCTCCTCAGCCTCAACAATATTCTGTATATGCTTTAAGAAAAACATATCTATGCCGGTCAGCTCATGAATCATTTCTATGTTGTAGCGTCGTCTGATAAGCTCGGCGAGGTCGAAAAGTCTCTCGTCGTCGGGAACCTGAACCCTTGCGCGAAGCTCCTTTATAGAACGCTTCTTTGATGATTCGCGTTCCAGTGTATACTGCTTTATTTCAAGCGAGCGTATACCCTTCAGAAGCGATGCTTCAAAGCTGTTGCCTATTGACATGATTTCACCTGTAGCCATCATCTTTGTGCCGAGCTTTCTTCTTGCGCCGAAGAATTTATCAAAAGGCCACTTTGGTATTTTGGTAACGACATAGTCGATTGTAGGCTCAAAGCATGCGTATGTTTTACCCGTAACGGCGTTTGTTATTTCGTCGAGATTATAGCCCAGCGCAATTTTAGCGGCAATTTTGGCAATCGGATAGCCGGTAGCCTTTGATGCAAGCGCGGATGAACGGCTCACACGGGGATTAATCTCAATGACCGCGTATTCAAAGCTATTTGGGTTAAGAGCGAACTGAACATTGCATCCGCCCTTGATTTCAATTGAATTTATTATATCTATAGCCGCTTTTCGGAGCATCTGGAACTCTTTGTCTGCAAGGGTGAGCGTCGGAGCAACAACGATTGAGTCGCCTGTGTGCACCCCGACAGGGTCAATATTTTCCATAGGACATACTGTTATGCAGTTTCCCGCACCGTCGCGCATAACCTCAAATTCGATTTCTTTCCAGCCTGCGATGGATTTTTCAAGAAGTACCTGACCTACGCGCGATAGATGAAGACCTTGAGCGAGAATGGTTTCAAGCTCCTCGGGAGTCTGCGCAATGCCGCCGCCCGTGCCGCCGAGAGTGTACGCCGGACGAACGATAACAGGATACCCTATTTTTTCGGCAAATGTTCTTCCGTCCTCCATGGTTGTAACTATTTCGGACGGTGCAATAGGCTGATTTGTTCTTTCCATCAACCTCTTGAAGGAATCTCTGTCCTCGCCCTCCTTGATGGATTCGATTGATGTGCCTATTACGTTTACACCGTATTTTTGGAAAATACCCTTGTCGTACAGCTCGCAGGCAAGGTTAAGTCCTGTTTGACCGCCCATACCGGCGATACATGAGTCCGGACGTTCGCGCGCTATTATCTTTTCTATATATTCGGCTGTAAGCGGTTCAATATATGTGTCGCTTGCAATATCGCGGTCAGTCATAATGGTGGCAGGGTTTGAGTTTACGAGAACAACCTCTATACCCTCTTCCTCAATGGCGCGGCATGCCTGTGTGCCGGAATAGTCAAACTCCGCAGCCTGTCCGATAACTATCGGACCGGAGCCTATAACAAGAACTTTCTTAATGGATTTATTTAAAGGCATTTTATCTTACCTCCTACGTTATTTGTTTGCAAGCGAACATAACTATTGAATGTATTCAACATTCAATACACCTCCTTTAGAAATCTGTCAAAAAGCCATCCCGAATCAAGCGGTCCGGGAGATGCCTCAGGATGGAACTGAACGCTTGCGATAGGCAGAGTTTTATGTCTGATCCCTTCACAGGTGCCGTCATTGACGTTTGTGAACCATTCCTCAACATCGTCGGGATAATCGGTTAATATATAGTTGTGGTTCTGGCTTGTGATATAACAGATGCCTGTTTCGGCGTATTTTACCGGATGATTGCCGCCGTGATGCCCGAATTTAAGCTTTGCGGTTTTGCAGCCCAGCGCAAGCCCGATAATCTGGTGTCCCATACAGATGCCGCATATCGGCAGCTTGCCTATCAAAGCCTTAACTGTATCGACCGTTCCGGGCGCATCAAGCGGATCTCCGGGACCGTTTGAAAGAAATACCATATCCGGGTTTATCTCCAGTATAGCTTCAGGTGAAGCATCGGCGCGAAACACCGTAATTTCGCATCCGCGTTTTTTTAAATCACGCAGAATACCGTCCTTTGCACCCATGTCTATGAACGCAACACGGGGCTGACCTCCCTGATTGATAACATAGCTCTCGTCTGTAGTTGTTTCAAGAATCACCCTGCTGTTGTCAAGAGTAGCCATAAGAGCCTGAACCTCGTCATCTGACGGTTCGCCCTGCATAATTACTGCCTTCATGCAGCCGTAATCGCGGATTATTCTCGTGAGCGCACGCGTGTCGATACCTTCAATGCCGACAACGCCTTCCTCTGACAAATAGTCGTCAAGATTCATTTCATTGCGGAAGTTCGACGGGTAATCGCACTTTTCGCGGACAACAAACCCTTTTAAATTGGTATGTTTCGCTTCGCTGTCATCAAGATTGATGCCGTAGTTTCCTATAAGAGGAAATGTCATTGTGACGATCTGCCCGGCATATGACGGATCTGTCAGTGTTTCCTGATAGCCGGTCATGTTGGTGGTAAACACAATCTCACCAACAATGTTTCTGACATCGCCGAACATTTTCCCGGTAAACCTTTGACCGTTTTCCAGAATCAACTGTCCTTTCATGTGGTGAAAAACTCCCTTCTTACTTATCTCTGTTGTTGGCGCAGAGACCATTTATTTCAAAAAAAAACAATGATTACAAATCATTGTCTAATTAATAACTAAAAGAAAGAGGAACAACGTTCCAATATAATATGCGAAGCTGATATTTTATTCTCAATATACTTACACATTTCAGTCTGCCCCTTTCAATTTCATCTTATTTTAACACCTTTCGACCGGTTTGTCAATATAAATATTCACGATTTGCGAATATTTTTTCATATTTTTTCTGTTTTAGTGAATTGTTATTCATGGCTAATATTTTTGTAAAAACATTACATTTCAGTCCGGGGAAGTTACCCCCCTGTATCAGAAATGTGAACGGCTTGTGAATTTTTGATAAAGGAAAAAAATACTTTTAATAAAAAATATTACTCTTGCATAAACTTTAAAACAGCGTCTTGACAATTTCAAACTACAATAGTATAATACAGGGCATAGATAAAGTTCGGTCAGAGCTTTATGAATAATTTAAAATTTGTTCGGACACAACGGCGTGATCTCATCAGATGTCATTATCTGATAAGAGCACGCTTTTTATTTTCCGGGCAAAACGAAAGGAGTTATTAAAAATGGCAGAGGAAATGACCAAAATTGAAATCATCACAAGACAGAGCAAGCTTGAGCCGTTGAAGGAAGCCTTAAATGAAATAGGCATCAACGGAATGACTGTGTATAACGTGCTCGGCTACGGTGTTCAGAAGGGACAGAAGCATAAGTACAGAGGTGTTGATTACAGCGTAGACCTTCTTCCGAAAATTAAAGTAGAGATGGTTGTATGCACGGTTCCGGTTGATGATGTGGTAAATACCGCGCTCAGCGTTCTCCGCACAGGCGATATCGGTGACGGTAAGATTTTCATATCTCCGGTTACGAAGACAATAAAGGTTCGTACCGGTGAAACGGACAGAGAAGCGCTTCTGTAAGGAAGAAACACATTCTCGTAAGGTTAAGGTAAGGAAAGGATTGATTGATAATGGATTTACAGAATATAATAGCTAACAATGAAGCGATAGCCACAGCCATTAACTGTTTTTGGCTGTTTGTGGGCGGCATATTGGTATTTTTGATGCAGACCGGTTTCACAATGGTTGAGGCGGGCTTTACAAGAGCGAAGAATACAGGTAACATTGTAATGAAAAACATAGTGGACTTCATGTTTGGTTCAGTTATTTATTGGATTATAGGCTATGGTCTCATGTACGGCGAAGGCAACGGCTTCATCGGAATACCGTTCGGCGCAGCATTTATGAACGGCTCGGCTGCCGCTGCGGATGTTGATTACACAACATTGTTTTTCCAGACAGTATTCTGCGCTACATCGGCAACAATCGTTTCGGGCGCAATGGCAGAAAGAACAAAGTTCAGCGCATATTGTCTTTACAGTGCAATGATTTCACTTTTCATCTACCCGATCGCAGGTCACTGGGTATGGGGCGGAGGATGGCTCTCAGAGATGGGCTTCCACGATTTTGCAGGTTCAGGTATCGTACATATGCTCGGCGGAGTGCTTTCGTTCGTAGGTGCCGCAATTCTCGGACCTCGCATCGGCAAGTATGGTAAGGACGGCAAGGCTCGCGCGATTCCGGGTCACAGCATTATTATCGGCGCACTGGGCGTATTGCTTCTGTGGGTAGGCTGGTTCGGATTTAACCCTGCTTCAACACTTTCTCTCATAGGAGAGGGAGAAACAGAGGGTATTCTGGATGCCGCAGCAACGCTGCTTGCCGCAAAGGTATTCATTACAACCAACCTTGCTGCCTGTGCGGCTGCGATAACATCAATGTTCTTCACATGGATAAGATATAAGAAGCCTGATGTTTCAATGACTCTTAACGGTATCCTTGCAGGTCTTGTAGGAATAACCGCACCGTGTGATTGTGTGTCACCGGTTGCTTCAATAATTATCGGTGTTGTAGCCGGTGTGCTCGTATGCGTGGCTGTACCGTTCATAGATACAAGGATTAAGGTTGATGATCCGGTTGGTGCGGTCAGCGTTCATGGTGTATGTGGTCTTTGGGGTGTAATTGCGGTAGGCTTGTTCTCATCGGATGAGGCCTCAGGTGTAGGTATGGGATTATTCTACGGAGGTGGTATGAGTCAACTCGGCCCGCAGCTTATAGGCGCTGCAGCATTGATTGTATGGGCGGCAGCTATGGGCTGCATCCTCTTTGGGATTCTTAAGAAGGCAGGAAGGCTCAGAGCAAGCAAAGAGGAGGAGCTTGGCGGACTTGATGCTACAGAGCATGGCTTACCGTCAGCATATCCTGACTTTATGCCGGCTTATAAGGATTGATATATTTCATGGTTTTAAAATCATATGGGAAGCTCCGTGTTATGCGGGGCTTTCTTTTCTTGAATAAATGTATTTTTATATGTATATATATGTATTCTTGTGTTCACAATTTATTCATATATTACCCTTTGATTACATTTCTGTCACAAAAAAAGGATAAGTATTGATTATTCGGGGCAAATCAATTATAATGACAATAGATTAGTATATTTAAAATTAAGCAGGTGATTTCTTGAAAAAAGGACTAAGGGTTATGCTGTCACTGATGCAGCTTGATATCGGCGGCGCAGAGACGCATGTTGTGGAGCTTGCTAAAGAGCTTAAGCGCAGGGGATTTGTTCCGGTGGTAACCTCAAACGGCGGCTCATATGTCAAGGAGCTGGAAGATGCGGGAATTAAGCATTACGTCGTTCCTTTGCAGAATAAAAACCCGTTGAATGTGCTGAAATCAGTAAGATTACTAAAGAAGATAATAGTTGAAGAAAAAATAGATATTGTTCATTCTCATGCGAGAATTCCTTCATTTATATTGGGAAAGCTTCATAAGGTTATGAAATTTCCTTTTGTTACAACGGCACACTGGGTATTTACCCTGAAATACGGTCTTAAATATATTACAGACTGGGGAGAAAAAACGGTTGCGGTTTCGGAGGATATAAAAAAATATCTTATGGATAACTATAAGATTCCGGAGGGGAATATACGCGTAACGATAAACGGAATTGATACCGATAAGTTCTCGCCTGAAACCGACGATTCCGAAATCAGAGAGGAGCTTGGCATTAAGGATGATGATACGGTTATTGTATATGTAAGCCGTATGGACGAGTCGCGCTCCCTTGTTGCAAAGCAGCTTATTGAGATAGTACCTGAGCTGGATAAGCTTATTAAAAACCTGAAGGTTGTTGTTGTTGGCGGCGGTGATGATTTTGAGAATGTAAAAAGCAGAACGGAGGCCGTAAACAGGAAGCTGGGCAGAGAGTGCATTGTTCTCACAGGCGCAAGAACCGATATTAATAGGCTGGTAGCTCCGGCGGATTTGTTCGTAGGCGTGAGCCGCGCCGCACTTGAAGCGATGGCGGCGCAAAAGCCTGTAATTATTGCCGGCAATGAGGGATATATCGGTCTGTTTGATGAGGACAAGCTGGGCGTCGGGATAGACACTAATTTCTGCTGCAGGGGCTGCGCAGAGAGTTCGCCTAAGCTGCTGCTGGAGGATATAAAGAAATATTTCGCAATGACAGCGGAGGAGCAGCGCCGCCTTGGGCTATACGGACGGGAGCTGATAAAGAAGGAATATTCCGTAAGCCGAATGGCGGATGATTCAATAAAGGTGTATGAATGGGCATTGGATAAGCATCGGGAGGAAATTCTGATTTCAGGTTATTACGGCTTTAAAAACAGCGGTGATGACGCGCTGCTTATGGCAATAATAGATGATATAAAGAGATATAAGGATAGTCCGGAGCTTGTTGTGCTTTCGGCAAATCCGCGTGAGACGGTACGGCAGTATAGAGTGAAGGCAATTAATCGTCTTAACATATTCTCAATAATAAAGCATATGAAAAAAGCGGGAATGCTGATTTCCGGAGGAGGTACACTGATTCAGGATGCTACCTCGACAAAGTCGCTGATTTATTATCTTACGGTTATAAAGCTGGCACAGATGAATAATGTAAAGGTCATGCTGTATTCAAACGGTATAGGACCTCTTACAAATGAGCGCAATATTGCTCTTGCAAGAAAGGTACTGAATAATGTGGAGCTTATAACGCTGCGGGATCCGGCTGCAGAGGGAACGCTGAGGGAAATAGGAGTTAATAAGCCTGAGATTATTGTTACGGCAGATCCGGTATTCGGTATGAATATTGCAGACAGAGAATACGGAAGAGCGTTGCTCGAACGCTTGGGAATACCGGAAAACACAAAAAAACTTTTGGGAGTTTCCGTCAGACGCTCAAAGGATGCGAACGGCGCGTTTGAATGTGCGGTTGCGGCTATGTGCGATTATGCGGCGGAGAAATACGGTTGTTATCCTGTGTTTATACCGATGCAGATGAATAAGGATGAGGGCATTTCAAAAAGCATAATGTCAAGGATGAAAGCGCGCTCATCAATTGTTGATATACACCTTGATGTACAAGATATGATGTCGCTTGTAGCGTCGCTTGATGTATGTATAGGTATGAGGCTGCATTCATTAATATATGCCACAAGCAGCCGGGTGCCGCTTATCGGTCTTGCGTATGATCCCAAAATAAAGAGCTTTATGGATTATGCAGGACAGCAGATGTGCCTTGATATCAAAGGCATAGATGCCCAAAAGGGCAAGGAGCTGATAGATTACTGCTTCAGCAATTACGATAAAATCAAGCATGAGCTGAGTGAATGCAATAAGGAGCTGAATAAAAAGGCACTGCAAAACGGAATGCTTGCGGTTGAGCTTTATGAAGGCGGTGACCGTATATGAGCAGCAAGGAAAGAGATACCGGACGAAAAATGCTGCTGACAGCAGGAATTATGGTTGCGGCAACGCTTCTCGCAAAGGTTCTGGGTCTGGCAAGAGATTCTATGCTGACAGCATTTTTCGGAGCGGGCATTGAATCGGACGCATTTTTTACGGCATCTACTATTCCGACGACACTTTTTGATGTTGTGGTCGGCGGCGTTATATCGGCAACGTTTATTCCGGTATTTAACGGCATAATGGCGGAAAAGGGCAAGGACGAGGCTATGGGCTTCGTGAATAAATTCGTAACCCTGGTAATATGTATAACGGTTCTTATTTCAATCATCGGAATCCTGCTGCGAATTCCCCTCGTCAACTTCATGGCGTCGGGCTATGATCAGGAAAAGCAGAAGCTGGCGGCAAATCTGACTGCTATAATGTTTCCTATGATAATATTCACGGGACTGGCATTCTCCTTTGTGGGACTTTTACAGTCGTTCGGCGAGTACAATATTCCGTCGATAATAAGTCTTGTTTCGAATGCGGCGATTATAATCTATTATATAACCCTAGGAAAAAAATTCGGGGTTTACGGACTGGCGATTACAATGATTATAGCGTGGAGTCTGCAATTTTTAATAGAGGTGCCGTGGATAAAAAAATTCGGTGTCAGATATAGGCCGGATTTCAGGTTCAGAGATAAATATATTGTTCAGGCAATAAAGCTTGCGGGACCAATGCTTATTGCAACATGGGTACAGCCGCTGTATACGCTTGTCAATTCGAAGCTTGCGTCAAATATAGACAGCGCCGTAACGTATATTCAGCAATCAAGCAGATTATATCTGGTTGTAACGGGTGTTGTAAGCTTTGTTGTAACAAATCTTATTTTTCCGAAGCTTGCACAGGCCATTGCGGATAAGCGTGATGATGATGCAAAAAAGCTGTTTTCGGTATCAATACGTGCAATGTTTCTGGTGGTTGTGCCGCTGATGGCGGGCTTTATGGTACTATCGGGGCCTGTTGCGGGAATGATATACGGCTTGGGAAAAATGACGGAGACAGGAGTTATAGCAATTTCAACACTTCTTAAATATTATTCGATCGGAATGATAGGTCTTGCCGTGAATGAGGTTTTGTCCAAGACATTCTTCTCAATGCAGGATTCAAAGATACCGATGCGAAACTCCGTTATAAGTATGATTATAAACATTGTTCTGGCATATCTTCTGTTTCCGTTCTTCAAGGCGAACGGACTGGCGCTTGCAACCGCCTGCGGAAGCATATGCAATGCCGTGCTGAATGCGGTAAGTATGGGGAGAAAGCATCCGGGAATGTTAAGGAAAAGTGATGGCATAACCGTGCTGAAGGTACTTATTGCATCTGTGGTTATGGCGGCGGCTGTATGGGCGGTATATAACATGGTATCACCTATATTCGGCGGACTCATGGGGAACCTGATCGGAAATACAGTGATCTGTGTGATCTGCGGTGCTGCGGGGGTTATTGTGTACGGTGTAACGGCATTTGTTCTCAGGATTGATATAATAATGGAGCTGATCCCGAAAAGAATAAAAGGAAAGGAATGATAGGTAATTAAAATGAATAGTCTTATAATTACAGCGGTTGTCAATTTTTGTATGAAATTTGCGGATTATTTTACGCAAAGCAGATTATGGGCAATCATTATGGGAATAAACCGATTTTTCAGTAATTCATGGAATAACAGTATGATAATGAAATTGCTGAAAACCGGCGGAATATCATCACGCGACAGTTTTTTCGGACGTGCCTTGATGTCGCCGTTTACATTAACGGAAGTAATAAGGGATAAAATCGGTGATAAGCTTGCGGAAAAGATTCACAAAAGTATTATCTGTGAAACCGCGAGGGCGTATGTTCAGAATTTTATGGCAGTAAATACCCGCTTTTGGGGAATTTTGCTTCTTTGCGCAACACTGGTGTTCAACACATTGCATTTTCTGCGCGGCATGGGAGTTAATAAAATTGTGCTTTGTCTTTCGGTTGTCGCAGCGCTGATGTCGCTTGTAAGCCTTAATATTATGGGCTGGCTTTCAGGCTCAAGGTTTATTGATTTCTGCAAAGCGTGCGCGGGTGTAAAATGTGTGAGCTTTGACTTCTATGATGAAAAGCAAACAAAAGGGATCACAAGAATCATAGCGGCAATTCTTGCAGGAATCCTTACAGGAGCTGTTATGTCGGTTATGCCGCTGTACGGTATGCTGATCCCGTTTGCGGCATTTGGAATGCTTCTCGTTCTGCAGTATCCCGTGACAGGTGTATATGCGGCTGTGTTTGTCGCTCCGCTTATACCGTTTTCATCGGTCCCTATAGCGGGGATATGTCTTTGGACAACGCTATCGCTTGTTATAAAGTCAATAATTGATAAGAAATTTGTATGGAAACGTGACGGTGTGGGCGCAGCTCTGCTGATATTCCTTGCAGTGCTGCTTGTTTCGTGCATTTTCTCATTCGCACGCACATCGAGCCTTACGGTATGGGTTATGTATTTCATATTTGTAACCTTCTATTTTGCAATTATTAATACCATCAGAACAAGATCACAGCTTTACGGGCTGCTGAGACTGTTTGTTATCTCGGGTGCGCTGGTTGCGCTTTACGGTGTTATGCAGTATGTGTTCGGCTGGACCACAACAAATGCATGGATAGATGAGCAAATGTTTGAAGATGAGACCATGCGTGTTTATTCAACATTGGCCAATCCCAATGTTCTGGGTGAATATCTTCTCCTTGTTCTTCCCGTATCGGCACTGTTCTTTTTAAAGGATAAGGCAAAGAGTCTGTCAAAGTGGGTATATCTTGCTGTAACGGGACTTATTTTTCTATGTCTTATTCTCACACAGTCAAGAGGCTGCTGGCTGGGATTTATGGTGACGGCAGTGCTGTTTATAACCTTCTATGAAGGGCGATGGTGGGCTTTTGTTCCTCTCATATTATGTATACTGCCGTTTATAGTGCCGCAGACGATTGCGGACAGACTTATGAGTATCGGCAATATGAGTGATTCCTCCACTTCGTACAGAGTGTATATCTGGATGGGAGCGATTGGTGTGCTCAGGCACTATCTTGCCGGGGGTATAGGGATGGGAGAAGCTGCGTTTAATCAGGTTTATCCATTCTTTTCGTATAATGCGATTATAGCTCCGCATTCACATAATACATTCCTGCAGCTGCTTGTAGAAGGCGGTATACCGGCTCTGGCTTCATTCATTGCGGTTATCGTTGTTTATCTTAAGAGCGTGCAGAGAATCTATTCAAGACGCGCAAAGAAGTCGTTTAACTCCTCTATGACGCTGGCTTTGGCGGCCGGAGTCTGCGGCTTCCTGTTCCAGAGCCTGTTTGATTATACCTTTTACAATTATCGCGTTATGGCAGTATTTTTCATGGTGATAGGTATTACAATGTGTTTCCGGTATATAACCAGTAAGGAAGAGGGAGATATATAATGGATAAGAAGAAAATAATAGAGGTTTCCTCCGATACAAATATCGGCGGTGCCGGAAAGTGCCTTATAACACTGCTTGAAAACTTTGATTACGGTAAATTCGACGTTAAGGTAATTCTTCCTCCGAACAGTCTGCTTAAGCCTATGGTAGAGGAAAACGGCATTGAGGTTATAGAGGTTGAGGGAATTGCGGAGAAGTCCCTTGATATAAAGTCAATCAAAAGGCTGAAATCGGTTTTTAAGGCTGAAAAGCCGGATCTTGTGCATACTCATGCAAGTATGTCTGCGAGGATTGCCGCAAGACATGCCGGCGCAAGAGTAATTTACACGCGCCACAGTGTGTTTCCGCCTAAAAAGTATATGACAGGATTTCCGGGAAAGCAGATAAACGGAGCTTTTAATAATTACTATGCGGACGGAATAATTGCCGTTGCAGATGCGGCTAGGGAGAACCTGACGGATACCGGCGTAAATGCGGAAAAGATAAGGGTAATTCTTAATGGCGTCAAGGGTCTTAAGCCTGCAACAGAAACGGAAAAAGCCGAGCTTCGCAGACGCTTTGGCGTTGACGATGATGAGAAGGTCATATCAATTGTTGCAAGGCTTGAGGATATAAAGGGCCATGAATATTTCATAGAGGCTGCCGATATGCTGCTTAAGGACGGGATAAAGGCAAAGTTCTTTATAGCCGGAACAGGCTCGTATGAGAACACGCTGAAGGAAAAGGTACGGCGGTTGGAACGTGAGGATAAAATAATCTTTACGGGCTTTATATCGGATGTGGATAAGCTTATGAATATAACAGATATTCAGGTTAATGCATCATACGGAACCGAGGCGACAAGCCTTGCTCTGCTGGAGGGTATGAGCATTGGAGTTCCGGCAGTCGTTTCCGATTTCGGAGGAAATCCCGGAGTTATAAAGAACCAAGAAAACGGATATGTTGTTGCAAAGCAGAATAGTGCGGCTTTGAAAACGGCGATTCACACTCTTATCAAGGATGAAGCACTTTACAAATATATGAGTGAAAAGAGCGTGGAAATTTTCAACAGTACATTTACTGCGGAGGCAATGACACGCAGAACCGAAGAATTTTATCTTGATATAATAGACAGAAAAGGAGTAAAATGATGGCAGATAAGAAAAAATGGACTTTGATTGATACGCTGATTATTATCCTGGTTGTTGCTGCATGTGCAGCAGGCTATAGAATGTTCAGCACAAGGATAATCGGAGGGGAGTCAAAGAAAATCAAAGTTGAGGTAATGATAGCAAATCAGATGCAATCGCTTGCAGATGCAATGGCTGTGGGCGATAACATAACTGTAAGCCTTACGGAAAAGGATTCCGGAACACTTGTTGATCTCAGAACCGAACCGGCAACGACAATGGTCTACGACTCGATAAACGGTGAATATATAAATTCATCTATTGAGGGAAGAATAGATATTTATGCCGTAGTGGAGATGGATGTAACGGAAACAGATTACGCGTTTACAGCAGGGTCAACAATAGTTCAGGTTGGTACAAGACTTCCGTTCAGAAGTAAGGGATATGCAACAGAGGGCTTTGTGATTACTATTGATGAGGAGGAATAATGAAATGAATAAAGACGGAAATATTAAAGGAAAGTTCAACATTATTGATCTTCTGGTAATAATACTGATAATAGCAGTGATAGCGGGTATAGCTGTCAGATTCGGGAGCAAAATAACAATGGCAGTAAAATCTGATGAGGAATTTGAATATATCGTTAAAATTGAATCTGTAAGGCAGTTTACTGTTGATGCTCTTGAAAAGAAGGGTAAGATTTCGGATAAAAAAGCAACTGTGGATCTCGGAGAAATCATTGACGTACAGAAGGAGCCGGCAGTCTTCCTTTCAGAAACAGCTGACGGACGTATGGTATATGCAAATCAGCCGGATCGTTATACTGTTTATGTGACAATCAGAACACATGGCAAAGAATCTGATAACAGCTACATTACGGCCGATTCTGAAGAGCTTTCTGTAGGAAGAAACACAGACATATATTCGAAATATGTTCACACGACAGGCTCCATTATGAGTGTTAAGAAGCTCAGCGATTGAGTTAAAATGATATGGGGAGGACCTAGAGTCCTCCTTTTATTGAATTACGCAGAAAAAATTTGAAACTAATGCAACCTTTTAATATCCCTATTCGTATTATTGATGAAACCGGTTTTGAAAGATAGTTGCCCATGGGAGGATGTGCGATGTACAGCTATACATATGATGATATAGCAGAGCGCTATATAGATACGATCTATAGGCTTGCTTTGGCGCGTACAAAATCCCGGGAGCATGCGGAGGATGTCACGCAGGATGTGTTTTTAAAGCTCCTGCAGAGTAAAAAGAAATTTGAATGTGAGGAGCATCTGAAGGCATGGCTGCTGCGGGTGGCGATTAACCACACGAAGGATTTACTGATGTCGTCCTGGCTGCGTAAAACGGATGAGCTGGATGAAAGCATTCCGGCGGAGGAAAATGAAAAAAGTGAGCTTTATGAGGCGGTTATGCAGCTGCCGGTAAAATACAGAACCGTAATTCATCTGCATTATTATGAAGGCTACAGCGTTGATGAAATTTCCGGAATAATGAAAATTAAGCAGGGAACGGTAAAAGCGCAGCTTCACAGAGGCAGAGAAATGCTGAAAAATATTCTGGAGGCGGATTGAATGTCCTTAAAGGAAACAAAAGCCGGAGACGGGAGGTGATGTGACATGGAGGATAAAGAGCTTTACAGCAATTATAAAGAACTGTTCGACGGTATAAAGGCGAGTGATGAGCTTAAGAGCCGAGTGCTTGCGCGGCAGCGTAAAAAATATGATGCAAGACCGGTAATTGCGGCAATCAGCACAATAGCGGCAGCGGTTGCTGTTTTTGCGGCTGTCAGGGGATATGATTTTAACCATAGTGATGATGGAGTTATTGTTGAAACGGCTGTAACAGAAACGGCTGTACCGCAGGAAAGGTTTTCCGTATCGGCTGAACAGGCGTTTGAAGCTTCGGACAAGAGGACGGAGAAGAAAGAGGAGAAATCTGTTTCTGTTCCGGAGCCTGCCAAGAGTGAGACGGCAGAAAAGAAAAATACCTCCGCATACGGCGAAACGGCAACAATACCCGAAAAAAAGACAGTACCTGAGAAAAAGACAGCACCTGAAAATAAAGCAGATGAGTATTCTGCGCATAATGCTTTTGAAGGCATTAACACGGAATCTGCTTTAAATGTATATACGATACCGACACCTCAGTCTGAGAGCAACCGGACGCAGACACTGTCTTCTTCACAGAAATCTGATGCACATGACAACCAAACTGTTTCCGAGGAAACGAACGGAAATATCCAAAAAGATGATGGCGGACTGAAAGAGACAGAGATGCAGACACGTATGGTGTTGCAGTCCGATGTTGCAGAACAATCCAATGAATCGGTCAGCTCCGTTTCAGAGGATACGGGGGGATCGCTTGTAATTCCGTTTCCGACAGGGGCAGTGACGTTAAGAATGAATTCGCCGACTGTTCTTTCGGCGCTTATGTACCAAACAGCGGAGGTATCGGAGGATACTGCGGCAGACGAGACATATCATACCGAGAAATGGGATAATCAGATGTATTTCGATTATCTGGGTACTGATATTATTAATGGACTGAAGCTGAGTGATGACATGGAATATTCCGGTGACAATTCATATTATTTTTCTGTGGACGGCAACGGAAAATTGAAAAATGATACAAGAATTTTCACCTTTACAGGTGACGGCGGCAGATTTGTAAGCATACTTACATCGCGTGACACAACCTTTGCAGACTCAATCCTCAGCTCACCCGAGGTTGTGAAAAGCAGTATAAGCAATATTCAGCTTGCAGCATTTAAAAAGGAGCAGTCATATTTATTCTGTATGAAGAGTTATGATACAGCGTATATGATAACGACGGAGGAGATGGACAGTCAGGAAATAGCGGATTTATTATTTTCTATTATATAGCTTGCATTAAGTACCCTGTATTTTAATCGTACTTAATGCAAGCGGTTAAGACCTCTTTTGACTAAGTTTTCTTCATTGCATTGACTATAGAAAACTTAGTCAAAATCATATAACCAATGAAAAAACGTAAAGGAGGTAAAATGCAATGTGTATTAAAATAACGGCCGCAGTGCTTGCAGTATCAATGCTTGTATTTACAAGTACGTTTGCAACGGAGGCAACCGAGGCAACCGAGTATACAGACCCGGTGGATTTTGTAACGGCAAATGGTATTATGCAAGGGGATGAGAAGGGCGATCTGCATCTTGATGACACGATTACCAGAGCAGAATTTGTGAAAATGCTCATAACGGCGGCAGAAGATGAAAAGATGAAGGAGCTGCAGGGAGGGGACTCATATGTGAAGTATAACTCATTTGAGGATGTTCCCAAGACTTATTGGGCGATGGAATTTATAGCAAAGGCTAAAGCCCTTGGATTTATTGACGGTGTTGATGATAAGCATTTCTGTCCTGAGGAAAGCGTGACATATTCTCAGGCGGTTAAAATCGTGCTGATAGCCTGTGGTATGAATCCGTATGATGTAGTTTATCCGTACGGGTATATTTCTGCGGCAATGGACAGTGAAATACTGACGGGTATAACCGTAAAACCGGATGAGCCGATAACGAGAAGCGAGACGGCAAGGCTTATGTATAATGCGTATATGGCGGTAAACGAGGGAACTCTGAGCTTTGGGCCGGCAGATATTCTTATGTATAATGATGACGATGATTCAAAGGGGATTGCGGGTTACGGTCTGTTTTCTTATGAGGTGACGATTATTCCGTCCGCAGGAGGCACTGTAGGCTCGGCGATATTTAACGGCGGTTCAGCGCAGAATAATAAAACGGGTTCAATGGCTTCGACTGCCGATTCGGCATCGGGTGGCAGTTTATCGGAAATGGCTTCATCACAGGAGGCAGGCAGCGGTGGCGGTGGCATTGCAGTAAGAGAAAGTGATGGTTTAAGCTGTGCTCCGCCTGTAATTTTCGGAATACCGTACCCCAGCTGTGAGGAATATGAAAATTACGAGCCGAATGAATTTCGCAGGACGAAGCTTTCACCATTGTCAACCTTTTCCATTGATACCGACACGGCATCATATTCAAATATGCGACGCTTTATATCTCTCGGACAGAAACCGCAGGAAGGCTCAGTGAGAACCGAAGAGCTTATTAATTATTTTGAGTACAGCTCACCGAAAATGTCTGAGGATGCACCGTTCGGTGTTGCAGCGCAGATTGTTGACTGTCCGTGGAGTGAAAATAAGCTTGCAAGGGTGACAATCGCAGGGGCAGAAGCAGAAACGGGGAAGCAGTCAAATCTTGTTTTTCTCATAGATGTTTCGGGTTCAATGTCATCTTATAATAAGCTTCCTATGCTGAAGCAGGCGTTGGGAATACTTGTGGATAAGCTTGATGAAAATGATACTGTTTCAATCGTTACGTATGCAAGCGGAACAAGAGTTGTGCTTGATGCGGCAAACGGAAGTGAGAAGAAAAAGCTGCACGGGGCTATAGATGAGCTTATGTCCGGCGGCGGAACAAACGGTGCGGACGGTCTTGAACTGGCTTATAAAGAAATTGAAAAGGGTTTTGTTGAGGGTGGCAACAACAGGATCATACTATGCTCGGACGGCGATTTTAATATTGGACCTTCATCAACGGAGGAGCTGAAGCAGCTTATTACCGAAAAGCGCAAAGCAGGAATATATCTCACTACTATGGGCTTTGGTATGGGTAACTATAAGGATAACCGCATGGAGCTGCTCGCCGATTACGGAAACGGAAGCTACTATTATATTGACAGTTTAAGTGAGGCAAAAAGAGTATTTGCGGATAAGCTGAACAAGACTCTGTATACTGTCGCGGAGGATGTTAAGCTGCAGATTGAGTTTAATCCGGCTGTGGTAAGTGAATACCGTCTTGTCGGCTATGAAAACCGAGAGCTTGATGCGGAGGATTTTGAAAATGACACAGTAGATGCCGGAGAGCTCGGAGCGGGCGCTAAGGTGACGGCGATTTATGAGCTTGTCATGAGCGGTGACGGAACGGCGGAGGGTGACGATATAACCTATCGCTATCAGACAAATCAGTATAAGGGTACCGATGAGGCATTTGATGTAAAAATCCGCTACAAGGAGCCGGGAGGTACAGAGAGTATTCTGAAGGAATATCCGGTAGCTAATGCGGCAGTATCGGCCGATGAGGATACAAGGTTTGCCGCGGCGGCTGCGATGCTGGGACTGAAGCTTAACGGTGTTGTTGATATAGGCTATGACGCAGTTATTGAGCAGGCGTTGTCTGCGCTGCCGATTGAAGGCACATACGGAAGGGATACTGCGGGCAGATGGGAGTTCGTGCAGCTTGCGGAGCTTTTGAAGTATATTGACAGATAAACATCTTGACAATATACCGTCAAGTTGATATAATGTGTGAAAATACTTAAAAGGACGGCACAGATGAAAATCGGAAATGTAGAATTGGAAAGCAACGTATTTCTCGCGCCGATGGCAGGAGTCACGGATAAGCCATACCGTGAAATCTGCCGTGAGTTCGGTGCGGGAATGGTGTACAGTGAAATGATAAGCGCAAAGGGGCTGCATTACGGCGATAAAAAGACCGCATCCCTTATGGATATGACCGGAGAAAGCCCCTGCGCAATTCAGATATTCGGTTCAGAGCCGGAGATTATTGCGGGGATAATTCCGAAGGTCATGGAGTACAAACCGGATATAATTGATATAAATATGGGATGTCCTGCGCCGAAGATTGTAAATAACGGCGACGGCTCTGCGCTTATGAAAAATCCGGAGCTTATGGGCAGGATAGTACGTGCGGCAGCGGACGCGTCCGCTGTACCCGTAACGGTTAAGCTGAGAAAGGGCTGGGAAACAGATAACTCGTTGCTTTGCGCTCACATTCTGGAAGAGAACGGCGCGGCGGCAGTGGCGGTTCACGGCAGGACTCGCAAGGAGTTTTACAGCGGAAGTGCTGATTGGGATGTGATAAAAAGGATAAAATCCGAGCTTAATATTCCCGTGGTCGGAAACGGCGATATATTTAAAGCGGAGGATGCGCGGAGAATGCTTGAATATACGGGCTGTGATGCGGTTATGGTCGCGCGCGGTGCACAGGGCAATCCGTGGATATTCACCCAGATTAACGAACTGCTTGCATACGGCGAGATAAAAACGATTCCATCACCGCGTGAGAAATTAATGACCGCTCTGAAGCATACCGAACGGCTTGTGATGACAAAGGGAGAGGCGCGCGGAATAAAAGAGGCGCGTAAGCATATAGCGTGGTATATCAAAGGTATGCCGGGTTCAGGCGCAATTAAGACGGAAATTTTCAAAATTAGTGATTTTGCTACAATGAAAGAAGCTTTGTCAAGTTATATTGATAATATCTTATAAATATAAAAAAAATCGTATAAAAATATTGAAAAATGCAGATTTTTTTGGTAGAATAGAATTTAACCATATAGCATAAATATGTAATTTTGAAAGGAGAAAACGAGCATGGATAAGTTCGGAAAAGAAGGTCTTACTTTTGATGATGTGCTCTTAGTTCCGCAGGAATCAGAGGTTACACCTAACATGGTTGATCTCAGCACAAACCTCACAAACAAGATCAGACTTAACATACCGTTCATGAGCGCCGCTATGGATACTGTAACAGAGTCAAAAATGGCGATCGCTATTGCGCGTGAGGGCGGCATTGGTATAATTCATAAAAATATGACAATCGAGCAGCAGGCATCAGAGGTGGATAAGGTTAAACGTTCAGAGAACGGTGTAATCGCCAATCCCTTCAGCCTCACAGAGGATTGCACATTGAAGGAAGCAGACGACCTTATGGGACGTTACAGAATTTCCGGTGTTCCTATTGTTAATGATGATAATGTGCTTATCGGCATCATAACAAACAGAGATCTCAGATTCGAAACTGACTTCTCAAAGAAAATCGGTGAGGCTATGACCTCAGAGAATCTTATAACAGCTCCTGAGGGTACAGATCTTATGAAGGCTCAGGAAATCCTTTCTAAGTATAAAGTGGAAAAGCTCCCTATAGTTGACAGTGAGAAGCATCTTAAGGGACTTATTACAATTAAGGATATTGAAAAGGCTGTTCAGTACCCGAATTCGGCGCGTGATGCGCAGGGCAGACTCCTTGCAGGTGCTGCAATCGGTGTTACAGCGGATTGCCTTGACAGAGTAAAGGCTCTTGTTGAAGCCGGTGTCGATGTTGTATGTCTTGATTCGGCGCACGGTCATTCCAAGAATATCATTAATAAAATCAGTGAAGTCAAGAACGCATATCCTGAGCTTCAGGTTATTGCGGGTAATATTGCAACTGCCGATGCGGCAAGAGCTCTTATTGAAGCCGGTGCGGATTGTATCAAGATAGGTATCGGACCCGGCTCAATCTGTACGACAAGAGTTGTTGCGGGTATCGGTGTTCCGCAGATTACAGCTATATATGATGCATGTAATGAAGCTAAAAAATTCGGAATCCCGTGTATTGCAGACGGCGGTATAAAGTACAGCGGTGACTGTGTCAAGGCAATCGCGGCGGGTGCAGATGTAATAATGATGGGAAGTCTGCTTGCAGGCTGCGACGAAAGCCCCGGTGAGTTTGAAATATTCCAGGGCAGACGCTTTAAGGTATACCGCGGCATGGGTTCGCTTGCGGCAATGGAAAAGGGATCAAAGGATCGCTATTTCCAGACAGGTTCGAAGAAGCTTGTTCCTGAGGGTGTTGAGGGTCGTGTGCCCTACAAGGGACCTCTTTCGGATACAATCTTCCAGCTTATCGGAGGTCTCAGAAGCGGCATGGGATATTGCGGTACTCCGACGATTGAGTCTCTTAAGGAGAACGGCAAATTTATCAGAATTACAGGCGCAGGACTGCGTGAGTCACATCCGCATGATATTTATATTACCAAAGAAGCGCCTAACTACAGCTATAATAACCAAGGTTAAACACAGATTTTCAAAAGGGCATAGGCACTTATCTGCCGATGTCTTTTTTGATACTTACCTTTTTGGTATACTTATTTGCATTGTCGATTAAGAGATTGCTTAAGAATTTTGAGCAAATTTGCCTAAAATTAAAAAAAACACTTGACAAATAGGTGTTTGGTGAATATAATAGAAGAGGTGTCTAATTGTTATCGCTCAAATTTGTCCGAAGGACCTCAGTTTGAGTGTGTTTATTTGGATTTTGGAAAACAGAGGCGGCTATAATCAGGGCCGCGATTATTACAGGAGGTGCTAAAAACTATGAAAATGACATTTCAGCCGAAAAAGCGTCAGAGAGTAAAGGTTCACGGCTTCAGAGCAAGAATGGCTACTAAGTCAGGCAGAAAGGTTCTTGCGGCAAGACGCGCAAAGGGTAGAAAGATTCTTACTACTTCAGAGAAGTAATATACGAGAATTTTATCTTCTAAAGAATTAATTTTGATAAATTAAGAGCTGTCTCGCGGATGAGGCATTCAATGCCTGGATAAGGGGATCGGCTCTTTTTTTAAAGCGGCTGCAGTTGTTATGGCGCTGCGGCGTAAGGAGACTTTGGTTTGAAAAAGACTCACAGCATTAAACTAAACAGGGATTTCAGACGCTTATACGCAAGAGGTAAATGCATGGCGGGCGGATTTGTTGTAGTATATATGAGTCCGAATCGTCTTGGACATAACAGAGTCGGATTTACCGTAGGCAAATCGGTAGGCAAGGCGGTTGTCAGAAACCGTACAAAGCGGCTTATGCGGGAAAGCTACAGATTGATTGAGGACAGGCTTTGCGGCAGCTCGGATATGATTATTGTTGCGAGGAACAGAGCAGCAGGAAAAACATATGCACAGATATTGCGTGACATGAAATTCGTTTTCCGTTCATTGGGGATACTTCCCGACGGAGAGAAACAAGAAACAGAGATTTAAAATGAAGCAGATATTGATTTTTGTAATCAAATTTTACAGACACCACATTTCACCGATAAAGGGGATTCGGGGCTGCTGTCGGTTTACTCCGACATGCTCGCAGTATGCCCTTGAAGCGGTAGAAAAATATGGTGCGTTAAAGGGTGGTTATCTTGCGGTACGAAGATTGCTGCGCTGCAGGCCGTTCGGGGGCTGCGGATACGACCCTGTTCCGTAAGGAAGCACCGGAAAGGACACTATATGTGGCATTATATCGTTTTGGCAATAGGCTGGGTATTGAAGACAATTTATGAGCTTACCCGCAATTACGGTGTTGCAATTATACTGTTTACCATTATAATAAAGTGTATATTAATTCCGCTTAATATACATTCACAGAAAGCGATGAGGAAGCAGCAGAAGGTGCAGCCGATTCTGGCTGAAATTCAGAAAAAGTATGCCAACGACCAGAACAGACTCCAGCAGGAGACGATGAAGGTTTATAAAGAGAACAACATCAGTATGACGGGAGGTTGTCTGCCTCTTTTAATTCAGATGCCGATTCTTTTAGCACTTTATCAGGCAATTCAGAAACCTCTCACATACATGTTCAATGTCCCTTATAAAGGAGAAGCTCTTGAAAAGGCGACAGACGTTATAGAGAAGGTTACACAGCTTAAGGAAGCGATGATAAGTGCGGGACACAATCTCGGCAATATTGCGGATTTTTCTGTACAGCAGTTATTGCAGCAGTCGCAGATTCAGATTTCTAACTGGGCGCATACAATAAACGGCTCCGGCGATCCGTGGTATATCAACTTCAGGTTCCTCGGACTTGATTTGTCGAACACACCGTCAAAAGCATTCGGCTGTTTCGGCGATGTTATGGGGAATTTAAGTATTGTTTTACTGCTTATAATCCCGATTCTTGCCGTAGTAGCATCAGTTGCTCAGAATAAAATTTCAATGCACATGACAGGTCAGGACAAGCAGACCGGCAATGAACAGGCGCAGTCTATGAATAAGATGATGATATGGATGATGCCTGTAATGACAGCATATTTCACTTTGATATTACCGGCAGGTCTTGGTCTTTACTGGATAATCAGCAGTGTTGTTCAGATTGTTCAGCAGATTGTTTTATATTATTATTTTGAAAAGAAAGGGGAGGACGTCGTTGTCAGAGTTCCCGAAGACAAACACCGGCATCATAGAAAAAAGAGCAAAAAGCGTTGATGACGCTGTAGCAGAAGCTCTTGCGGAGCTGGGAATAAAGAAGGATGACGCTGTAATCGAAATAGTACAGGAGTCGTCAAAGGGTTTCCTTGGCCTTGGAGCAAAGGAAGCGATTGTTAAGGTTTCTGCGAAGAATAGTGCAGAGGCAGTAAAGGCCTCATCCGTTAAAGAGGCAGAGCCGGAGGTCGAAGAGCCGGCTGATACAGGTAAAGCGGTTAACCGGATATATGCATCAGAGTCGCCTGTTGAGAATGCAAAGAGCTTTATAACAAACATTCTTACGGCAATGGGACTTGATGTCAAGGTTGACGCAGTTCTCGAGGATGACATTGTAAAGATAAATCTTGAGGGTGAGAATATGGGTATTGTAATAGGAAAGCGCGGAGATACGCTCGACAGCCTTCAGTACCTTACGTCACTGGTGGTAAATCAGAACTCATAGGATTATATAAAGGTATCAATCGACACAGAGAACTATCGTGCAAAGCGCGCTGAAACGCTTATCGCATTGTCAAATAAGCTTGCAGCAAGAGTTGCAAAAACAAGAAGAAAATACCCTCTTGAGGAAATGAATCCTTATGAGAGACGCATAATTCATGCAAATCTCCAGGATAGTGAAGAGGTAACAACCTATTCTGTAGGCCAGGAGCCGCACAGAAGGGTAGTTATCGCTCCGAAGCATCCGAAGCCGTACAACAGCAAACGCAGCGGATATAATAAAAACCGCGGCGAAAAAAAGCACACAAACGGCGGCAGAGGCGGTTACAGCCGTCCGGATTATGTTAAACCGGAGAAGAAGAATGAAGAGGCGTCAGTTGCAAGCTCAGCAACGTATAAGGCAGATTTTAAGCCGACTCCGCACAAACCGGAATATAAGGATTTTGCGGAATACCTTGCAGCACAGTCAAAAAATTAAATCATACCGATATGATAATCATAACGGGAGAATTGGGGTTATTAAAAGCTCATTTCTCCCGTTTTTCTTTAAGCATTACCGCCTTTTAAAATTTAAAAATCAAAAAATTGCTAAGAATATAAAAAGCAATACAGGACAAAATACTACTGTAGCCGATTTAGTTCGATATAATTCGACACGAAACGTCGTGAAGGTTGAAATACAACCGCCGCCTGAGGCGGGGAGAAACCGTATATTAAATCGGCACATCATTTAGATAGATGCGGCAGAGCGTATCATACGGCAGCCTTAGCATAGACTGCGTTATAATACGGAATTGCTGCAATGGGACTATGGTTTTAAAAGGAGGCAACAAAAATGACAGTACCTGAAGCAAAACAGGCAATGGAGCAGTTCAAGATGGAAGCAGCAAGTGAGGTAGGTGTAGCTCTTAAGCAGGGCTATAACGGTGATCTCACAGCAAAGCAGGCAGGTTCAATCGGCGGCCAGATGGTTAAGAAGATGGTCGAGGATTATGAGAACCGCATGAAGGCGTAAGCATTAAGCGAGACAGGCTGTACGGGGAATCCCGTACAGCTTGTTTTTTGAATAAAAATTCTGGATATACTTGCAAAATATCTGAATATGGTGTATAATTATTAATGATTTAAATAAATTGTGATTGGCGGAAGGAATTATGAAAATTGCAATTATTACAAATGTTAGTAAGGATATAGGTCTTGTGACTGCAATGAAGGCGGCGGAGCTGCTCAGCGGAAGGGCGGAGCTGTATATGAGCCGAGAATGTGTTCTGCCCGGGAACTATAATATAACCTATCTGCCGTATGAAGCATTGTGGTCGGAGGCAGAGGCGGTGCTTGTGATCGGCGGCGACGGTACACTGCTGAGGGTTGCAGCAAGATGCGCACAAAATAACATCCCTGCACTGGGGATAAATCTGGGAAAGGTAGGATTTCTGACAGAGGTTGAGCCGGATGATATGGCGTCCGCTGCAAAAAAGCTTTTAAGCGGCGAATATATAACCGAAAAGCGAATGCTGCTTAAAATAAGTGTAAACGGAGAGACTGCCGGATACCATGCCTTAAATGATGTTGTAGTATCAAAGCCGGAGGGGATGAAACTGATAAGCCTTGACTTATTTACAGACGGTGAGCTGGTAAATCATTATGTCGGCGACGGATTGATAATTGCCACTCCGACAGGCTCGACAGGATATTCAATCTCTGCGGGCGGTCCGGTGGTTGATCCCGGAATGAGTCTTTATATAGCCACGCCGATATGTGCGCATATGCTTTCGGTAAGAAGCGCGATCCTTTCGGCGGAAAAAGAGATTACTCTGCGTTTAGGCAGTGACTATGCGAACACCTCGGCAATAATAACAACCGATGGTGAGCGGCAGCGCTTTATTTCAGCAGATGATGAGATAACAATTACAAAGTCAGATTATAAGTTTGAATTGATTAGAATAGGAAGAAGCAGCTTCTACAATACTTTGATAAGCAAGCTGTCTTAAGGAGTGATAAAATGAAATATAAACGTCAGAATAAGATTATAACGATAGTAAAAAATGCTCCGGTACATACACATGATGAGCTTATTGAAATGCTCAGAGCAGAGGGCTTTAATGTTACGCAGGCAACAGTGTCAAGAGATATAAAGGAGATTGGACTTATTAAAGTTCCCGCTCAGGACGGAAGCTCGGTATATTCGGTTCCGGAGCCTGCGTCAGAGCCGAATAAAACGAGAGTTGAGATGGTTGCTGATTCGATAAAACGAGTGACGGCGGCATATCATACGATTGTAATAAACACCTATCCCGGTATGGCATCGGCTGTAGCGGCGGCAATAGACAGCTCGTTTCACAGCGAAATTATCGGTTCTATCGCCGGCGACGATGCGGTGTTTATAATAACAGAATCACCGGAAGGGGCCTTGGAGCTTGAGAAAAGAATAAAGAACACATTTAAGGCGGAGTAAATTATGTTAGAGCAATTAACAATAAAAAACGTAGCGGTAATTGATAAGCTTGAAGTATCATTTAAGGACGGCGTCACTGTTCTCACGGGTGAAACGGGTGCCGGAAAATCCATTATAATAGACTCAATCAATATGATACTCGGCAGCCGCGCTAATAAGGAGCTCGTCCGCAGCGGAACCGAAAAGGCAGAGGTTCAGGCGATATTTTCTATGTCTGACGGTGTGCGCAGGTTTCTTGAGGATAATGATATTGATACAGATGATGACGGTATAATCATTCGCAGAATAGTCACAAGAGATGGGAAAAGCAGCGCAAGAGTAAACGGTGCGGCAGTAAATCTCAATCTTCTGCGGGAAATTGCCGGTATGCTTATAAATATACATGGACAGCACGATAATCAGGCGCTGCTTACACCGGAAAAGCATATTTTGTTTCTTGACGCATATGCTCATACTGCACGGCCGTTATCAGAATATAAAGCAAAGTATGACAGGATGCGTGCTATTGAGCGCCGCTTAAAATCTTTTCAGACAGATAAACAGGCAAAGATGCAGCGTATAGATCTCTTATCATATCAGGTGAATGAAATAAGCTCGGCAAATCCGGAGCAGGGGGAGGAGGAGGAGCTTATTTCACAGCGCAGGCTTCTGGAAAACGCAGAGAAGATTAATGAGTGTGCGCAGAGAGCGTATGCTAATCTGTATGATTATCCGGATGGTCAATCGGCATATGATATGATAAGCGATGCAGTTGACGCAATGTCGGAGATTGCGGAGATTAGCGAGGAGCTGCGAAATGCCTATGAATCAATTTCATCCGCGATGTATGTCATTGAGGATGCCGCGCACGAGGTAAAGAGCTTCAGTGAGAGTGTCGAGTTTGATGCTCAGGCGCTTGATGAGGTTCAGGACAGACTTGATCTGATAAATAAATTAAAGCGAAAATACGGCGGTACGGTTGATGAGGTTATAAAATACGGTGAAAGAGCAGAGAAAGAACTGAATGATATTGTTACAAGCGGAGAGCAGATCGAAGGTCTGAAAAAAGAGCTTGATGTGATCAATAAGCAGCTTAAGGAATCTGCCGCAGTGCTGACGAAGACTCGCGCCGAAGCGGCGGCGGTTCTTGAAAAGGAGATAGAAAGGGCGCTGCATGAGCTGAATATGGAGAAGGCTGTATTTTCTGTACAAATAAAGCCGCAGGAATATGCAGCAAACGGTGCGGATCTTGTGGAATTTATGATAGCTACAAATCCCGGTGAGGACTTAAAGCCGCTTGTAAAGATTGCGTCGGGTGGTGAGCTGTCAAGAGTGATGCTTGCTATAAAATCCATACTTGCAAAATCAGATGATGTTGATACATTGATATTTGATGAAATTGACACCGGAGTTTCGGGCGGTGCGGCGCAGAAGATTGCCGATAAGCTGAAAACAATAGGGGAGAGTAAGCAGGTAATATGTATCACCCATTTACCGCAGCTTGCGTCAACCGCTGATAATCATTTCCTTATTGTAAAGGACGTGGACGGAGAGTTGGCGAGTACTACTCGTGTGGAGCTTGACCTTGAAGGACGTGTCAAAGAGCTTGCGAGAATTGTGGGCGGCGGTGCAGCCGGTGAAGAATATGCGCGTGAGATGCTAAGACGTAAATAAATCAGAAGCGGAGTCAATCGGCTCCGCTCATATTTTGTTTTCAAGATAATTTTCAATAATAAAGTCAATACTTTGTTTTTCTTTACTGTTAAGCTTCCTGTAGGCTTGGATGTGTTTATATTCTTGTTCATTCAAATCAGAATTATAAGTATTCTCAATTTTATGGTCAATATCAGTATATCCGACAATATAATAAATAGAGGGGGTTGTGTGAATGAGGAATAAAAATATATGTTCAACCTGTAAAGTTGGGTATGATACGTGTCTGCTTGACAGACACGGCTCATTTTGCCCGTATCTGTACTGTCACAACGGTAAAAGCTGTTCGAAATATAAATCTTTGGAAAAAGCAAATAAAGCTGAAGATGATAGTGATAATGTGAGCAAAATACAGTAGAAGCGAAGCCGAATGGCTTCGCTTCACACATAAAAGTAGGAAAAAAGATATATATAAACGAAGAATATGCAAATTAGCTTTTTAATCTACCGATTCGATAAGCGCATACTTACCGTCCTTACGCTCATAAACCACATTCATCTCGTTTGTTTCAATGTTCTTGAATACAAAGAAGCTGTGACCTAAGAGCTTCATCTGTAGAATTGCTTCCTCCGCTGACATTGGCTTAACTGCAAATCTCTTCTTCTTAACAATTTCAAATTCACCTGCCGGCTCATCATCGTCAACGAAGGAAGCCCCTGAAATTAATCTGTTGTCCTCCGTTGCTGTCGGTTTGATTTTCTTTGCCAGCCGTGTCTTGTTTTTTCTTATCTGACGCTCAATAACGTCTACGATTCGATCTATAGCAGCGAGTATTTCCTTGTCCTCGACCTCGGCTCTGAAAATCATCCCCCCGGCATTAATCTGCGCCTCAATGTAGTCATTATCTTTGATTGTTCCGAGGACTACTCTTGCAGATGCTTCTTCTTTGAAGAATTTGTCGAGCTTTGAGAGCTTCTTTTCAATATACTCGCGGATTTTGTCAGTTAAATCATATCTTCTTGCAATAATGTTAAACTTCATAACTAAGTCACCTCTCACACTGTTTTCTAATATATATATACCGCAAAAAATTGCTTTTAAACACATAAAAAAATATTTTATAATTTTTTATGAAAGTATTTACAAACGGCATTGCTGTGTGGTATAATAGTCGGTGAACAAATTTTTGTTTGAATATAAGTAACTATATAGCTTGCATTAAGTACCCTGTATTTTAATCGTACTTAATGCAAGCGGTCAAAAGCATATATTATAATTATCCGTGTCAGAGGATATGCTTACATAGAAAGGAAGTATTTACAATGGAGAAGAAAAACATAGATTGGAGCAATCTTGGTTTCGGTTATGTACAGACTGATAAGAGATACGTTTCGACCTGGAAGGATGGTTCATGGGACGAGGGACAGCTTATTGATGATCCTGTGATAACAATGAGTGAATGCGCGTGCGTGCTGCAGTATGCTCAGACAATATTTGAAGGCATTAAGGCGTATACCACAGTTGACGGCAAAATTGTTACTTTCAGACCGGATCTTAATGCAGAGCGTTTTGCAGACTCGGCAAAGAGAATGGAAATGCCGGTATTCCCGACCGATCGCTTTGTGGACTCAGTCAAGAAGGTTGTAAAGGCAAACGAGAGCTTTGTGCCTCCTTACGGCACAGGGGCTACCTTATATATCAGACCGTATATGTTTGGCATTAATCCGGTAATAGGTGTTAAGCCGGCTGAAGAGTTCCAGTACAGAGTGTTTACAACTCCGGTTGGTCCGTACTTCAAGGGAGGCGCAAAGCCGATAACAATAAGAGTTTCTGATTTTGACCGCGCAGCTCCGCACGGAACAGGTCATATAAAGGCGGGGCTTAACTATGCTATGAGCCTGCACGCAATTGTTGACGCTCATAACAAGGGCTTTGATGAAAATATGTATCTTGATCCGCAGACGCGTACAAAGGTTGAGGAAACAGGCGGTGCAAATTTCCTGTTTGTTACAAAGGATAATAAAATCGTAACACCTAAGTCGGATTCAATTCTTCCTTCAGTTACAAGACGGTCGCTTATGTATGTTGCGGAGCATTATCTCGGACTTGAGGTTGAGCAGAGAGAAGTTTATTTTGATGAAGTCAAGGACTTTGCAGAATGCGGTCTTTGCGGTACTGCGGCAGTTATTTCACCGGTCGGCAAAATTAATGACCACGGCAATGAAATATGCTTCCCCAGCGGCATGGATGAGATGGGCCCTACAATTTCAAAGCTGCGCGAGACTCTCACCGGTATCCAGATGGGTACAATTGAAGCTCCTGAGGGCTGGATTGTCGAGATTGACTAAAATGAATTTACCAAGGCGGTCGTGTGACCGCCTTGTTTTGTGAAGGGATTATATTGGTATATTAATTTTAGGAATTGTCATGTTTACTTCAGGAGTTATTCATATGAAACGAACTTTAGAATATAAGATAACGGGTAATTATAACGATGCAATGGTACAGGATGTGCTGCGGCGAGAGCTGCGCATAAGCACAGCGCTTATAAAAGAGCTGAAAAAATATCCGGACGGCATTCTTATTAACGGTGAGCATATGCGCACGGTAGATCCTGTACACACAGGGGACATTCTGACCGTGAATATTTATGATACGGATTCTGAAAGCATAGAGCCGCATTATATACCGCTTGATATTATGCACGAGGACGAGGATATTTTAATAATAAACAAGCAGCCCGGTATACCTACACATCCTTCAAAAGGACATTTTACTGATACAATTGCAAACGGAGTTATGTACCACTATAATAAAAACGGTGAGCATCATATGTTCCGGGCGGTGAATCGTCTTGACAGCGGTACTTCAGGGGTTATGTGCATTGCAAAGAACAGCTATGCACATGCCAGACTCGCAGAGGAGCTGGGAACGCACGAGCTGCGGCGCAGATACCTTGCAATAGCCGAGGGAACAACGGAGGACAGGGGAACGATAGATGCACCTATTGCAAGAGTGGATTTTATAAAGCGTGCGGTCGCTCCGGAGGGACAGAGGGCCGTAACCCATTACAGGACAATAGAATGCTTTGGGAATTACACTCTTGTTGAGTTGATTCTGGAAACCGGTCGAACACATCAGATAAGAGTTCATATGTCACATATCGGTCATCCGCTTTTGGGAGATTGGCTGTACGGCAAGGAGGATAAGGAATTGTTTCCGCGTCAGGCGCTGCATTCATCGTATCTGAGTCTTCTTCACCCCGTGACGGGTGAGAAAATGGAATTTATCCCGCGGTTAGCAAAGGACATGGAAAGCTTCATTAAAAGTTTATAAAATAAAAACAATATCTGTTGCACAATTGATTAAATTATTTATTTAATATTCCACTTTACAAATAACAGGGAATGTGATAAAATAAATATCATGGTGTGCTGTCTGATAGAATGCATAAAAATTCGGGCTGCACGAATAAATATACATATAATGAAAGAAGGCATAGGTTAAATGATAAAGACAGCGGTTTTGGGCGCTACAGGCTATGCGGGTATCGAGCTTGTAAGGATTCTTTCGGGACATCCCGATGCTGAGCTTAAAATACTTGGCTCTCAGAGCTTTGACGGTCAACCTATTTCGGAGGTATACGGGAATTTCGGACATGTTTTGGACCTTAACTGTGAGAAGCTTGATCTTGAGAGAGTGTCAGAGTGTGATGTGGCGTTTACGGCGCTTCCGCACGGCGCTTCAAAGGATGTTATTCCGTTGCTTATTGAAAGAGGTTTAAAGGTAATTGATCTCAGCGGTGATTTCCGTTATGATGATGTAAGGGTTTATGAGGAATGGTACAAGCAGGAGCACAGCGCGCCGGAGCTTTTAAAGGAAAGTGTTTACGGACTTCCGGAGCTGCACAGAGAGGAAATCAAGAAGGCGAGGCTCATCGGAAATCCGGGCTGTTATACGACCTGCTCAATCCTGGGCGCATATCCGCTTCTGAAGAGCGGTATAGGAAAGCCTGATAATATAATTGTTGACGCCAAGTCGGGTGTTACGGGTGCGGGAAGAGGACTCGGACTGCCGTATCATTTCTGTGAGTGTACAGAGAATACGAAGGCGTATAAGGTGGCTGCGCACCGTCATACATCTGAAATTGAGCAGGAGTTGTCAAAGGCGGCGGGTGAGGAGGTAATTATTTCGTTTACTCCGCATCTTATTCCTCAGAAGAGAGGTATTCTGTCAACGATCTATGTAAATCTTAATAAGAAATGCACGACGGAGGAGCTTACGGCGCTGTATAAGGACTTCTATAAGAACGAGTATTTTGTACGTGTAAAGGATGCAGGAATACTCCCCGAAACAAAGCACGTTGCGGGCTCAAATTTTGTTGATATAGGAATAGTGGTTGACGAGAGGGTTAACCGTGCGGTTATTGTATCCGCGCTGGACAATATTTTTAAGGGAGCTGCGGGACAGGCCGTTCAGAATATGAATCTTATCTTTGGCCTTGACGAAAAGACAGGCATATCCAACGCGGGATTTTATTTATAACAAGGGGTTAAATAACAGTGGAAGCATTAATAAAAAAAGCGCAGATATTGGTTGATGCGCTACCTTATATACAAAAGTTTGCCGGTAAGACCGTTGTAATAAAATACGGCGGCAACGCAATGATTAACGAAGAATTGAAAAATCAGGTTATGGAGGACATCACTATCCTTAAGTTTATAGGTTTAAATCCTATAGTTGTTCACGGCGGCGGTCCTGATATTTCAAAGGCGCTTGACGAAAAGGGAGTTAAAAGTAAGTTTGTAAACGGTCTGAGAGTTACGGACGAGCTGACGGTTCAGGTTGCCCAGGAGGTGCTTATAGGTAAAACAAACAAGGAGATAGTTTCACTTCTGAATAAAACCGGCGGGCGTGCTGTCGGAATAAGCGGTATAGATGCCTCCTTTATCGAGTGTGAGAAGCAGAAGACTGTGGCAGACGGAGAAGAGGTAGATATAGGATATGTAGGCAAAATAAAGCATATTAAGCGCTGTATCCTTGACCTTCTCTGCAATGATCAGTGGATCCCGGTAATCGCACCTATCGGTGTTGATGAGGAAGGACACAGCTACAATATAAACGCAGACACAGTGGCGTCGGAGATTGCGGCGGCGGTGCAGGCGGAAAAGCTCATTCTTTTGACGGATGTCGAGGGTATAAAGGACGAGAACGGCGATATAGTCTATGAGGCGGGGATTGACCGCATTAATGAGATGATTGAAAACGGTACGATTAACGGCGGAATGATACCTAAGGTCAAGGGCTGCATGGACGCCATAAAGAGGGGTGTAACCGGTGTACATATCATAGACGGACGTATACCGCACTGTCTGCTGCTTGAAATATTTACAAAGACAGGAATAGGTTCGCTTATAAAGAGTGATAAATATTTAACATGAAAGGAACAGAATAATTATGAGAATGTCAAACCTGTTAATGCCGACCCTGCGTGAGGTTCCGGCAGAGGCGGAAATAGCAAGTCATCAGCTTATGCTCAGAGCAGGACTTATAAGGAAGCTTGCCGCGGGAATTTATTCATATCTTCCCCTGGGACTCAGAAGTCTTCAGAAGGTGCAGAATATTATCCGCGAGGAAATGGAAAGAGCCGGTGCGCAGGAGCTTCTTATGTCGGCGCTGCTTCCGGCAGAGGCATACCAGGCATCGGGACGCTGGGAGGTTTTCGGCCCAAGTATGTTTAAGCTTAAGGATCGCAGTGACCGTGATTTCTGTCTTGGACCTACACATGAGGAGCTTTTTACGCAATGCGTGATTGATAATGTGCGTTCATACAAGGAATATCCGATGACACTTTATCAGATTCAGACAAAGTACCGTGATGAGGGCAGACCGCGCTTCGGAGTTATCAGAAGCCGTGAGTTTATTATGAAGGATGCTTACAGCTTTGACCTTGACGAAGCAGGGCTTGACAAGTCGTATAAGGCTATGTATGATGCGTATAACAGAATCTTTACAAGACTCGGACTGGACTTCACAATTGTTGATGCCGACAGCGGCGCTATGGGCGGCAGCGGTTCACAGGAGTTTATGGTTAAATCTCCTGTAGGCGAGGATGGTATTGCCTATTGTGACGACTGCGGATATGCTGCCAACTATGAGAAGTGTGAGTGTGTTCCTACACAGGCTATTCAGATTTCCGGTGATCTTGAGATGGAAAAGATCCATACCCCTAATGCTCATACAATAGATGAACTTGTACAGTCTCTCGGTATGGAAGCAACAAATTTTGCAAAGACAATTATATATAAGGCCGATGACAAGTACATTGCCGCTATGGTGCGCGGCGATCGTGACGTTAATGAGGTTAAGCTTAAGAACCTTATTGGTTGCCAGGATGATCTTGAGCTTGCAGAGCCGCATATGGTAACGGAGATTACCCATGCAAAGGTCGGCTTTGCAGGACCGATAAATCTCGGTATTCCGGTATATGCCGACAAAGAGGTTGCAATGATGCAGAATTTCGTTGTCGGAGCAAATGAAAGCGATATGCACTATAAGAATGTAAATATCGGCAGAGATTTTGAACCGGACATGGTTGCTGATATAAGAGTTGTAACAACCGGAGATACGTGTCCGAAGTGCGGCGGAAGAATTAAGTCGGAGCAGGGTATTGAAGTAGGTCACATATTCAAGCTCGGAACAAAGTATTCGGATGCCTTGGGGCTTAAGTATCTTGACGAGAATGGTAAGCAGAATACTGTAATCATGGGCTGCTACGGCATCGGTGTAACACGCTGCATTGCTGCGGCCGTTGAACAGCTGCATGATGATAACGGTATAATATGGCCGGTTTCGATTGCTCCGTATGAGGCGATTGTAGTTCCGGCAAACTATAAGAACGACGAGCAGGTGTCAGAGGCTGAAAAGCTCTATGAAGCGCTTCAGTCTGCGGGCATAGAAACGATAATTGACGACCGTAATGAGCGCGCCGGAGTAAAGTTCAAGGATGCTGATCTCATCGGTATTCCGGTAAGAGTTGTAGTCGGCAAGAAGGTCGGTGAGGGCATTGTTGAATACAAGGAAAGAACAATGGAAAAAGCGGTTGAAATCAGTCTTGATGAGGCAGTTTCAAAGGTTGTTGAGTTTGTAAAGGCGAATAGATAAGGTGAAGGACGGAGCGTATATTCTCCGTCCTATATGCTTTTGACTAAGTTTTCTATAGTCAATGCAATGAAGAAAACTTAGTCAAAAGAGGTATTAACCGCATGCATTAAGTATTATTAAAATACGAAGTACTTAATGCATGCTATACATTTGATTTATTTTTTCTTTTTAAATGTGAATATTTTCATAAGCAAAAAGGTTACCGGGACACCAATCAATGCCGCAATGGCATAAGCTATAAAGCTAGGTCCGTTAATGCAGGTATCAAACAGCCATACAATAATAGTCTGAATAATAAAATTGGGAATGTAGGATATGAAGAATTTTATAAATTTCACAAAGCCCAGACTTTCCTTAAATGTAAGCTTGCTGTTGAGCAGATATGCCACAACATTGGATGTAACATAACCCGGCAGAAAGGCAATCGTGGTGCTGGGAATAAACAGAGAATAAATCGTTGAGAATATTATATTGCTCAGCGTGTTCATCACTCCCACAACCAGGAACATGAAAAATTCCGGATTTATAAACATATGCTTCAATTTTTCGCTTTTGCTTTCTTTATAATCATTCCACGGCGTGAGATTATTGCGTCGTACTATGTATGCCTTATCCGAAATTTCAGCAAGCGGAGTGTCACTGAAGCTGTCGGAGTAAAAAGCGTCACAGTGAGTTATGTCGTAGGCATTTTTCAGACGGCTGACCTTTTCAGCCCCCCAGCAGTTTTCTCCGTCATATTTCCCCGTATGCTTATCTACGCGTGAGGCGAGAAGCCTTTTTATTCCGAGTCTGCTGCAGATTGGCCTTAAAAGAAATTCCGGTGAGGCTGAGATTACAATATCATCCTCCTGCTGCTGTTTTTTGTAGTAGTCAAGAATGTTCTTTTCATGACTGTTCCAAAAATCCTCAAGAGTGCCGTCAATATCGTCAATAAAGCGCAGGAAGCGGTACATACGCTCCTTGAATTGTGTTTTTGTGTAAATCCCCAACATATATAGAAAAAATGCCCATAGTGTAGGTATTATTGTTATATATGCCTTTTTATACCGCTTGGCGCAGTACTTTATAAAGTCAACGGTGGAATCACCGTCATATATTGTCTTGTCAAAATCATAAATATTCAATGTATGCTATACCTTTCTGTCAATTTATCAGCACAACTGCGTAGGCGCTTATTCCTTCTTCGCGTCCCTCAAAGCCGAGATGCTCTGTTGTTGTTCCTTTTATATTAACACATTCGCGGTCAATTGTCAAATCAGATGATATATTATCGCGCATTTTCTCAATATACGGAAGAAGCTTGGGCTTCTGCGCGGCAATTGTAATATCAGCGTTGCCGACAGTATAACCCTCATCCTTTATTTTGCTAACTACGCGGCGGAGCAGAATACGGCTGTCTATATCCTTAAATTCCGCAGAGGTATCGGGGAAAAGTCTGCCTATATCGCCCAGAGCTGCCGCTCCCAGCAGAGCATCGCACAGCGCGTGAATTGCAACATCTGCGTCCGAATGCCCCAAAAGCCCCTTGTCGTGCGGAATATCAACACCGCATATAATACATTTTCTGCCTTCAGTCAATTTGTGTACATCGTATCCGAATCCTACTCTCATTGTGAATTTCTCCTTTTCAGTATTTCCTCACCGATTGTAATATCTTCCGGTGTTGTAAGCTTGATGTTTTCATACGTACCGATTGTAACATGAATTTCTCTGCCATACTGTTCAAAAACAGAGCAGTCATCGGTAACCGTAATTTTATCCGCTGCAGCGCGCTCGTGCAAGGCTTTTATATCTTCAAGTATAAATACCTGAGGTGTCTGTATCTGAACCGTATGTTCACGGTCTATCGTACCTGTTATTGTCCCGTTTTCGTCTATTGATTTAAGTGTGTCCTTTACTGTTACTCCTATAGCCGCCGAACCGTATTTTAAGGCATCGCAGATTACGGCTTCAATTTCCGCAGGGGTAATCAGACAGCGCGCGCCGTCGTGTATTACCGCAACATCCCCGGCTGCGGCGCACAGTCCGTTATATACTGAGTTCTGACGCTCTGCGCCGCCTTCGGTCACAGCGGTGAGCTTTGATATGCCGTCACGCTCTGCAATGCTGCGGACAAGGGGTATATCATCAGTTCCGGTGACAACGATAATTTCATCCACCATGCCGCATTCCTCAAATGCCGTCATGGTGTGCGCCAGAATTTCTCTGCCGCATAACTGAAGAAATACCTTATTCACAGACGCTCCCATGCGTTTTCCTCGTCCACCGGCTACTATTATTGCTGTTACCTTCATATTTTCCTCCGTATATGATAACGGGCAAAACCGGAATAGCCGTTTTGCCCGAAGTATTTATCATCATATTTTATCCGATAGCTTCCGAAACCGTATCATCGAGAATCATCTGAATATCGCTTTCCCCCGCAACCTCGGAAAGAATAAGCTCGCTGAGTACAATCTGCCTTGCCGAACAGAGTGTTTTCCGTTCACTCGTGGAGAGCCCTTTACGCTTTTCGCGGCACATAAGCTCCTTAAGAACGCCTGTAACCTGGTATATATCACCGGACTTGAGCTTAGCCATATTTTCTCTCTGCCTTTTGTTCCAGTTGATGTCATTACCTATTTTAAAATTATGAAAAAAATCAAGAACCTTTTTAGCTTCATCCTTTGAAATAACACCCCTGATGCCGATTTTTTCACATCCCTCGACCGGGATGTCGGAAATCATGCTGCCGACAGCAAAGCAGACCACATAGTAATCTCTTTCAATTCCGGCAATCGAAATCCTTTTCATATCCTTGATAATTCCGGCACCGTGCATGGGATGTACAACCTTATCTCCGATGCAATACATGCTTTTACCGCTCCTTTACCGGGACTGTGTTCTCCCTTGAACAAATCCCTAACACATCAATTACTTCCATATCAATATTATAGCACATTTTTCCTGAAAAGTCAAACAAAATATTCTATCATAGCTGATATGAAAAATCAAAAAAATCAATATCAATTTTTTTTACAAACAGAAATTACAGCGGACTTGACAAAAACTGAAATATAATGTATTATAGGTAATATGTAAAACAGACAGGAATACTGAAAGGTTTGAATATATATGAGAAAGAATATTAGAATAGCAGCTGTGCCGTTTATGGCACTGGTTACAGTAGTGTTGACAGCAGCGTCTGCGGCGGCATGTACGGGAGTATATGTAGGAAAGGGCGTATCGGCGGACGGCTCGGTTATGCTTATGCGCACGGAGGATATGGAAAGCGGAGAGAGTAAAAGGTTTATTGTGCATCAGGCAGAGGATCATAAGCCGGGGGAGTATTTTACGGATGCAGTCGGACTTAAGCTTGAATATCCGCAGCGTACATACAGGTATACCGCAGTACCCGGATCAGCTGAGCGCGGAATCGGGGATGCTCCCTATGGAGAGGCAGGCTTTAATGAGCTTGGTGTTGCGTCAACTGCCACAATAACGGCTTATCCTAATGATAAAGCTATTGCTGCAGATCCGTTCACGGAGAATGGCTTGTATGAGCTGTCAATTAATGATATAATTTTATCGCGTGCTGCAAGCGCAAGAGAGGGTATAGAAATTATAGCTGATATTGTGGATAAATACGGTTCAGGCGAGGGAAACATAATTATGACGGCAGACCGCAACGAGGCATGGTATATGGAAATATATACGGGGCATCAGTATGCGGCAATAAAGCTGCCGGATGACAAAGCTGCGGTCATTGCAAATGCATATATGCTTGGAGAGATTGACTTGGATTCGGAGGATGTGATTGTATCCAAGGATATTGTGAGCTTTGCAAAGGAAAACAACATAATCAAAGGCAGCAACGGGAAAATAAATCTCCGTGAGACTTATGCGGAGCCTGCCAAGGATTCAAATTCAATAAGAATATGGGGCGGCAGAAGGCTGCTTCACGGAAGCATCGGTTCTGATCCGTATAAAACGGATTATGAACTGCTTTTTACACCATCGCAGAAAATAACCTTGAAGGAGGTTATGAATGTAACGCGTTACAGATATGAGGACACTGAGTACAATGTTAATTTTGAAAAGAATAAATATGTTCGTGCGATAGGGACATCACGGCAGGAGGAGTGTCACATTTTGCAGATACGGCAGAATATGAACATTGAAACAAGCTGTATAGAATGGCTGTGTATGGGGAACAGTGAATTTACTGCATTTGTTCCTTATTATGCGGCGGCAATAACGGATACTCCGATAATGTGCAAGCTTGATGCACCTAAGTTTGATTTGTACTCAATGTACTGGGCATGCCGGGGACTGAGTGCACTCTGCGGACAGAACCGCGGACTGTACGGAAATAAGGTTCGCGAATTTTTTGATACTTATGAGAATAATCTAATTAAGTATGTTAAGTCTATGGACAGCAGTATGGTTATTTCCGGGAGTCGGAGCCGTACTGCAAACGGCTTCTGCAATGATCTTTCATATGACATTTTTAATAAATCTGTTATGATGTATCAGCAGGTTATGGGGTTTATTGCCACATATGAAGGCAAGCAAGAAATGAAGGATACAATATACGAATTTAAGCCGGATATATCTGCAGAGGTGAGTACTGAAGAAATAAACTTAACGGTACTTCCGACCGTTATTACAATTAAATAACTGTTTTGCGGAAGAAAAAGTATTCGCGGAGAAAGAATGGTAATATTTTGTTATAGTAAAATAAAAGTATAAAAGACAAACCTTTTCACATAATAAAGCTATAAAACAAAAGCTTATAAATTTGAGGAGGAATTGTTTATGAAGGCAACCGGAATTGTCAGAAGAATAGATGATCTGGGCAGAGTAGTTATACCTAAGGAGATAAGACGGACAATGCGAATACGCGAAGGGGATCCGCTTGAGATTTTCACCGAAAAGGATGGGGAGGTTATTTTCAAGAAGTATTCACCTATCGGTGAACTGGGTGATTTTGCCGCAAACTATGTCGAAACACTTGCCAAGGCAAGCGGACACGGGGCATGCATAACAGACCGCGATAATGTAATAGCCGTTTCGGGCGTTCCGAAGAAGGAGCTGATTGAAAAGCGTGTTTCGCATGAGCTTGATAACCTTATGAATGATAAGGTGACGGTGACATATGAATCGGGCAGGGTCGTATCTATCGCAGACGGTAATGATAAGTATAACGCCGGTGTGGTTGTTCCCATAATTTCAGAGGGTGATACCATAGGCTCCGTTGTATTTGTAATGAAGGACGGAGAAAAGCCGAGTGAGGTGGAGGACAAGCTGGCAGAAACCGCCGCCGGATTTTTAGGCAGACACATGGAAGGCTGATTTGACTTTGGCAAAGCAGCAACAGTGAATGGCGGGCGGAGAAATCCGTCCGTTTTTGCTATAAATGGAGATTATATTAAATTTAACAATATTTTTTGTAAAAAAAGCTCTAAAATGTCTAGAATAACAATTGCAAAAAAATATAAAAGGTGATATAATATCCTTGATAATTTATCTTGTTCGGAATATACGACCAAAAGGAGAAAAAAATGACCAATTCATATCATGATGTAACGGCAACCGATGCAATGCCTACAGTAGGTAAGCTTAGTGTTATCAGCATGAAGGGCTGTGAAAAGTTTACCGAAAGGATAGACAGATACCTTCGGGAGATGCGTAAGGATATTGAGGATGTTGATTCCTATGTAACCCATGTAACCTGCCCGAGATTCGGAACGGGTGAGGGTAAGGGCATGATCGAGGAAACTGTCAGAGGCCACGATGTTTATATCATTTGCGACTGCTTTAATCACGGCGTTACATATAAAATGTATGGCTATGAGAATCACATGAGTCCGGATGATCACTATCAGGATCTTAAAAGAATTATTGCTGCTATGGGAGGCAAGGCACGACGCATAACTGTTGTAATGACAATGCTTTATGAAGGCAGACAGCACAGAAGAAGCGGCCGAGAGTCGCTGGATGCTGCGCTTATGCTCCAAGAGCTTGCCGGAATGGGTGTAACCAATATTCTTACATTTGATGCACATGATCCGAGGATTTCGAATGCAATTCCGCTTTCGGGCTTTGACGATATTCAGCCGACATATCAGATGATAAAGGCACTTTCCAAGTCTGTGCCGGATGTTAAGTTTAATAAATTTGATACTATTGTAATTTCGCCGGATGAGGGCGGTATGGCAAGATGTATGTACTATAGCTCAGTGCTGCAGCTTGATCTCGGTATGTTCTACAAGCGCCGCGACTATTCAAGAGTTGAAAACGGAAAGAACCCGATTGTTGCCCATGAGTATCTCGGACGTGAGGTTGACGGCAAGGATGTAATCATTGTTGACGATATGATCTCATCGGGAGAATCAATAATCGATGTTGCAACCAAGCTCAAAAACAAAGGAGCAAAGAGGATTTTCGCATTCGCATCCTTTGGCCTTTTCGTAAACGGTCTTGAGGTTTTTGACCGCGCATATGAGAACGGCATAATAGACAGAATATTCACAACAAACCTTATCTACAGAGATCCGGGTCTTGCCGATCGTGAGTGGTATTATGAAGTGGACATGTCAAAATATGTTTCACTCCTCATTAATACTCTTAATCATGATGATACGATTTCGCATCTTCTTGATCCTGTCACCAAGATTCAGAATCTTGTTGCCAAGAGAGGCAACTGATGTATTTATGACATATAATGGGGTTGGAAAACACTCCGTGTCATAATTTTGGTGCAGAAAATCTACGGGCAGACCGCGGATTTTCGGAAGCGGCTAAAAAATTCGTAAAAAATTTTAATAATATTCATAAATTTATATTGATTTTTTTTGCAGTTCGTGTTATTATATATAGGATACGGCAGAACGGAAATCAATATTTAAGCTGCTGCTGTTTCGGAAATAGCAGCAGTTTTCTTTGAACTGCCAGATTACGAAAGGAGTAGAACAAAATGGCAAGAAGGTATTCATCAAATGCTTCCGGAAGCATGATGACTGTCATCTCGGTTGCAATTATAGTAGTGGTACTTGCGCTGGGTATTTTCGCTGTAAGCGGAAAGATTTCAACAAACATCAATGTAAATAAGGCTGCAAAGGGTGACAGCTCAATTGGCTATGCTGCCGACCAGGCAGGTATGGAGCTTGAGGACTATCTCGCTCAGTACGGTCTTACATCTGATGATGCAAAGGCGAAGGATTCCGTTATGGATGTTGCAAACAAAATGACACTTGAAAACTTTGCTAAGTTTGCTTGGGGTGTAGAGCTTACAGATGAGGAATTTGCGGCATTCAAGGCTGATCAGGAGATCGGTGATGATGTAACAAAGGACACAAAGGACGAGGAAGTAAGAAACAAGTTCAATACTTATCAGAGTGCAAAGAAGGCTGAAGAAGAAGCAGCGAAAAATGCTGAGTCAGAGGCCGGTGCATCAGTAAATGCAGAGCTCGATACGGAAGCTGCGGCTGAGTAAAAACGGTTTGTGAACATATAGTGTGAAAGGAAGTAGTATATATTATGAATGATGAGAATAAGAAGCCTGAGGATCAGGAAATAGCTTCGGATATAACTGAGGAGACACCTGTATCGGAGCAGACAGAGCAGGAAGATCAGACCCCGGAAACAGCAGAGAGTACAGAAGCGGCTGAAGCTGTCGAAGGAAATCAAGAGATAAGCTTTGAAGGTGAGGCTGTCGGAACTGAGCCGGAAGTAAAAACCAACAAGCAGATAAAACTTATTGCTATTATAGCTGTAGCTGCAGTTGTTGTGATTGCGGCGGTTGTAGCATTTATAATCTTCGGAAAGAGTCTTTTTAATCCATATACTAAGGATTATATTGATGTAACCGGAACGACAGTCGGTGAAATCGCCGATCAGCAGGGTATGGAATTTGCGGACTTTCTTGAGATGTATGATCTGCCGTCGGACATGCCGGCATCAACCTCTGAGAATGCGGCATATTACAATATTCCTGCCGCGAAGTTCGCAGAGATGTCAGGTGTTGATTTCAATGCGCTCAAGGAGATGCTTGGACTGACAGATGACAGCAGTATAACCGAGGAGACAACAATCGGTGATGTTTTTGATAAGACTACGGTTGGCTCACGTGTAGGCGAGGAGCAGCTTGACTCATTCAAGGCTGAGTATGGTCTTGATGAAAGCGTAACCGCTGATACGCCTTGGGTAGAGGTAAGAAATAAGGTAGACCAGAAGATGAAGGAGCAGAATGAGGCGGCTAAGAATCCTGTAAAGGAAACAGATGAGCCGGAAGATGAGGCAGAGGGTGCTGCGGATACTGAAGAAGTAACGGAAGCAACTGATGCTGAGAATGCTGCTGCAGAAACTGAAGAATAATTTGGGAAAATTATAACACAGAGGGACGGATCCAATTGTTTTCAATTGTTTCCTCCCTTTTTTTAAAAACAAAACTGTTTACAAATCTCAAAATATGTGATATACTATTATTAATATTATAAACTAATGTGAGGAGGCTTTTTTGTGATGATAACGGAGACAAAAAAAGAATTTATAGAATTTATGATGGAGTCAGATGTACTTCGATTCGGTGATTTTGTTACAAAGAGCGGACGCAATACACCGTATTTTGTAAATACGGGAAACTATCGTACAGGCAGACAGATTGCAACCTTAGGAAAATTCTACGCGGCGCTGGTTAAGGATACGATAGGTGATAATTTTGATTGTATGTTCGGACCGGCATATAAAGGTATTCCCCTGGCGGCAGGCTGTGCCGCGGCGCTTTATAACGAATACGGAATAGATAAGCCGTATTTCTTTAACCGCAAAGAGGAGAAGGATCATGGCGAGGGCGGTTCGCTTGTGGGTTTCAAGCCGCAGAACGGGGATAGAGTTATTATCATTGAGGATGTTATAACAGCCGGAACTGCGATTCGTGAAACGATGCCTATTCTCACCGGGGCGGCTGATGTAACGGTTAAGGATATGTTCATTTCCGTTAACCGCTGCGAGGTAGGAAATACACCGGGTAAGACTGCCATTATGGAGGTTGGAGAGGACTTTGGCATTAATGTTCATGCTATTGTAACTGTTGAGGATATATATGAGTATCTTAAGGCATCGGGAGAATATGACGACATGATCCCAAAGATGAAAGAGTACATGGATAGATATTGTATTATCTGATTTTTGGTTTTTCAGGAAAGAAGGGTAAGAGATGAAATATAAAAAGCTTTTTGCAGCAGCGGCTGCCGCAGTCGGTTTATTTGTAGTTTGTGCGGTGAGTGCGCATGCTGAGGCGGATATTGTAACAGTTAAGGTTGACAACCAGGCTGTGGAATTTGATCAGAATCCGGTGATTATCGGAGAGGGCTATACCATGGTTCCGATCCGTGCCGTCTTTGAAAAGGCGGGATGCGGGGTAAGCTGGGATCAGGCGGCACAGACCGCAGTAATATCAAGACTCGGATATACCGTCACGATCAAATACGGTGACAATGCCATGTATAAGAACGGAGAAAAAATTATTTTGGATGCGCCTGCTATTATGGAAAATGACCGCATAATGATTCCGGTTCGCGCGATTGCGGAAGCTATGGACTATGCGGTAACGTGGGACGGACATCATTCGATGGTTCTTGTTTCTACTACCGGAAAGCCATACAGAGCTTATGCATTCCTGAAGGTCGGTTTCAGGACATTGGAGGATGCAGCAGAATTTTATTGCAGCAGCAACGGTTCTGCAGAAATTGACCTTGACAGTGACGGAAAACCGGAGAAAGTCGAGTTTAACAGTACACAGGACACATCGGCATTGGCGGCGCCTGTATTAAAGATAAATAATCTTGATTATACCGCAAGTCTGGGCACACTGACAAGCGCATATTCGATAGCGGTTGTAGACCTTGCCGAGGAGGATAATACCACAGAAATCATCGTTTCAGAAAACGGCGATACACTTACGGCTCATTTTTACCGCTATGAAAATGGTATACTTATTCCGATAACAGACGGAACAAATCCTTCTACCGTTACATATGCTTCAAAGCTTCTGATAAGCGGAAAGGGTACAGACTCAGACAGAAGCAGCGGCAAGAAGAACGGCTATATACTTTCAGACCTTACAGGCACATGTTTTGTTGATATTATGGTAACGCGCGGAATTTATACATATGAAAATTCAATACTCACACTGAACAGAATAACAAGCATTTCATCAATTTATGAAAGAAATCTTTATAAGATTTATAACGATAAGATGCTGTATCATGTAATATATACAGACAACTACACGCCGGGTGCTTATAAGGATGTCACGGATACAGGAGTAATCAGTTCGGATGATATTGACCATTTTAAGATTCTGAACGGTTATGTGGATGCTTCTGACTGGAAGTATATTGAGCTTTATATAGAGCTTTCAAACGGAGCAAAAGCGGTTATTAAGCCGTATCAGACCTGACAGAAGGGGTGATTATTATTTTAAAAAAAATATTTGCAGTGTTTGCGGCGCTTGTTCTGCTGCCGGTGCAGGCATTTGCGTATGATGTTATAAATCTTCCGGATTCGATGCCGTTTGCGGAGGCTCTCGGAATTTATGATGTAAATGATATAGCCTCCGCTACGATATGTGATCTTGATGCTAATATATATAAGAATCTTGATGAAAATGAGATCAGAGATTTTTACTATGCTTCAAGCAATGTCACGGTATGGAGGAAGGTAAACCCGACACCGTTCCGCGGCATATGTGTGAATTTTACAACAACAAGCGGTTCTAAAATAAGTTATTATTTTGAATCGGGAATACAGATAGGAACATATGGTACTGATAATTATATCTGCTATATGCCTGCGAAAACGGATGCCGTAAATCTGAGCTATCTTCAGTCGGAGTTCTTAGATAAGAAGGATACGGCATACGGAGGTGTATTGTGGAATGTATGTACAACAAAGGATTTTCTTAAGCTTCCCGATGCGGAATGGGCTAAGCATGAGATGCGCACCGCAGCTTCAAGGTCACTGCTTCCGTATGAATTTACCGGTCTGTACGGAAGATATATAACTCGTGAGCAGCTTACAGAGCTTCTTGCCAATTTTATAGTTGTATATGGCAACTATTCAAGTATAGAGTCGTATATGACTGCCACGGGTACGGAATATATAAACGGTTTCTTCTCGGATTGTTCCGGACGTGCTGATTCGATAAATCAGCTTTATGCACTGGGTATTATAACCGGAAAAACGGATACGGAATTTGACCCGGACGGACGGCTTACGCGACAGGAGCTGGCAACTCTTATGACAAGACTGGCTGATAAGTATATGTATGTAAGTTCAGACAACAAATGTGTTACCTCCGATAAGCCTGCAGTTGCTGATTGGGCAAAATACTATGTTGGATGGAATCTTGACCACGGCATAATGTCGCTTGATGACAGCAATAAGTTCTATCCGTATAATCCGGTAACAGTGGAGCAGGCGATAACAACACTGAGCCGTTTGTATAGTATAGTTAACAAATAAATGTTTGCAGCAAAGCTCAAATGAGTTTTGCTGCTTTTTTATAAGCCGATGCGTCCATAAGTCGGCAGCTCCCTGCATTAGGGCAGTACAGATGTCGTTACCGGTTCAGAAGAAGGTATAGATGAATCACATGCCGTGCTGTAGGTGATAACATCAGCATCAAGATTATCGTAGGAAACTACTCTGCCGCGTGCCTTTTTATAGCTGCCGGTAAGCTCTATTGAAGCTATTGACACAGGCTCTGACAGTGTTCCGGTAACGGTGGTATCATACATACCGCCTGATGCGGAAATTAAAGCATTTCCTGCGCCGTCGATTCTGATCTCAACAGTCTTATTGTACCCGACAGTATTCACAAACGGCTGACCGTTTGCATTCCAGCCGTTTGCACCCGCTTTGATTGTGCCGGGATTGCTGCGGCTTTGTGCAATTGTCGGTGCGTCAAGAACATTAGCTCCGCCTATTCTTATTTCACTTAAGGTATAGCCTCCGTTTGTTATATAGAGGGCCGCTATTTCATTCCCGTCTTTATCTTTGATGGCAAAGGTATGATCCCTGCCGTTGCTTTCCCAGCCTGTAAACATTGTGAAGGTTATTCTGAACAACTCATTGTGTGTAAGTTCTATAGGCTTGGTAAGTGATGATGAAGCTGTGGCTTTTACAGGAGCAAATACTTTGCCGAAACGGTCAAGACCGGAGTCAAATACTTTATTTCCGTCCGAATCAAGAGTACCGTTTTCGGCGCCGAATATGTTTGAATTGCTTTCAAAGCTGTCGGTAAATTCCTGTATATCATTAATCTCCGGTGCGTCAGGCGGAGTATCATTGCTGATATGACCGTAAAGGATAAATTCGGCTATATTTGTCATATTGTTCGGATTGGTATATCTGTAATAGCGGTAGGCATGATTATCCAAAAGCGATGATGCGGTGATTATGGTATATGAGTCTGCCGGAATTGCTGCGGATATTTGATACAGGTCAGTCCATGCTATCCCATCATTGGATGCCTGAACTCTGCCGCCTATTGTGCATTCCGACATTCCGTTTCGGGCGGCAAGTCGGATTTCATGCAGCTTGAACGGAAGACCGTAATCATATTGAATCCAGCCGTTTTCGGTGCCGTCAAAGTATGTGTTGAGGTCACCGTCAACTGCTTTTAAATAGTCGGTGCTGTCTGCGGGACGCCCTGTGTCATCACCGCATGAAGCGCTGCCCGAAAAGGTGCAGCGTCGAACTGTAAATGTTTTTTGAAATGTGTATCCGCTGATTTGGGCAAAAACAGTCAATGCACCGGGGGCTGTTGCCGTAAGGATGCCGTCTTGGGTAATAGATGCGATGTTACTGTCTGATACAGACCATACAGTATCTCCTTCAAGAATTGTGTTAAGCGTAAGGTGGGTAACGGAATTAACCCAAAGATCATCTGTATCTTCCGGGGGCATAGTGTCATTAACGCATATTTCTCCGGGCTGTGAAACCTCCGTAATTACGTCGGTTAGAGGATGCTGTGAAGAATCCCATATCATTAGCTTAGGTGTACAGCCGCTGAAGTTACCCGCTTCTGATGCGCAGGGCTGATTTTTAGAAATATATTTCAACTTATTATCCGTGTCATATACGGCAAGATAGGCATCAGCTCCGGTGGTATCACCTGTAAGGATATAGCTATAGCTTAAGCTGTTGGCATCAGCAGAAAATGATGTGAGAAATGCTGTGAGATGATTATAAATGATATATGAAGTATTGGTTTCTGTCTTGACGGTTGCATCAGTAATAGCTGAAATGACGGGGACTGTCGCACACGCGTTTTTCGGATTCGCAGACGTAGTGTAAACAGTCAGGATTGCAAGCGAAGCAATTATATTAAGCAAGACTTTGGATTTCATAATTGATAAACTCTCCTCTTTAAGATAAGTATAATCTGATTATAGAATTCAAATAAAAAAGTGTCAAGCTTGAGCTTATGACACTTTTTTATAATTTACAGTGTAATTACTGATAGATGACAATGAATTTAGCGGTAGGTGTTGCAGATGAAGACGATGTTGAGCCTGATACATATGTAAGAAGAATCTTTGAGCATCCGTCTCCGTAATCTTCAGCACCCTTGAGGTCGGTTACTGCAAGAGCCGTATCTGTTGTACCTTCCGCGTAAGGCGTAAACTCATCTTCATTCGAATCATATCTTATGATCTTCGTAGAGCTTGAAACCTTGATTTCAATATAGTCACTTGGAAGGTTTCCACTATCATCAAAACCATTAGGTGTGACATAAATAAGGTTCTCCGCGTCAAGCACCTGAAGAACGTTGCACATAAAGGCACGTGAGGAAATACCTGTATAGTTACCGCCTGTTACCCAATAGTTATTAGGATCAGTTACTTCTGCTCTTGGATAACGGAAGTCAAATTTATATTTCTGCCAGTTGTTTTCCTCGGTCTGCTCCTGCTCAGCTGTCCAGTTGAAGCGTTCATTTTTCTCTGTTCCGTCGCTGCCGGTGACAGGAACGACTGCTCCTCCAAGAACCGTTTTAATCTCGTCATAATCTTGAACCTGCATATATGTATCAAGCTCTTTATCGCCGTTGCTTCCTACAAGCACTATATCACCTTTGCCCAGACGGTTGAAGTCATTGTTCGGTGACGCGGCAATCGTTGCCGAGCTCTTTGTGGTAGCTGAGTTATACGTGTAAAGCTTATTCACGATATCTCCGTCTTCAACCTCCTGATTGATTTTGTCATATATAAGTCTATATGCTGTTGAGTGGGTGATTGCGGTACCGCTCTTCAGTGAAGAATTATAAATGAGAAGACATGCCGGATATTTTGAATCATCAACATCATATGCATCTACATAATAAGTTCCGCCTGAAGTCATTGAGTTTGTTGTTATTGCAGACTTAAGAGCATAGGATGCAGTATCATTCCTGTCCTTGGGAATGACAAACAGCGGTGTTGTTGTTTTTATTGAGTACATTGTTGTACCGCTGCTCTGCGCTGTGCTCTTTACGCTTGATGAGCTTACGTAGTATTTTGTTGCAGGATTCATTGCCTGGAATCTTACAATCTTGCTTGTGTCGGAATTTCTGTTACCGTCGTTAGCTGTGTCGAAGGTTACAATGTTTACAATCTCGCCTCCTGAGAATTGTACGCGTACAAGCTGGTTGTAATCGGTTGTTTTTATGTTCGCACCGGAAATCTGCGTATCCAAATTTGCGGCGGCTGCGTTTAGAGCAAGCTGTGATACGATTCCTTCGGGTGAAGATTTTTTCGAATTAAGCTTCGGACTGTCAGCTATCTTATAGCTCTTTACGGAGTATGCTGTTGATGAGGATAATGAGGTTATACTGCCGTTTGTAGGCGCAAACATTTTAATGAAATAATCCTCTCCGTCTTGGGCAACGTCAATAACATACGCATACGGATAGTATGTTGTAGATTTATTTATTGTACCCCATTCAAGCGAGCCGAACATATCAAGATATGCTGTGATTGAAGAACCTGTTTCAAGGGTCACCTGCTCTTTTTTCTTCATATAATCAATGAAGCGATCCGTTACTCGGTATTCGACATTATCAATTGATATTGTCTTGTCATCCGCCTTATCATCTATATTGAGGGATGTTATTGTACCCTTAATACTCTTAGCGGTAGCATATACCGTATAGTAGCAGTCATCGTCCTCAAGACTCTTTGCATAGTTTATTACATCTCCTGCGGCAATTGATGTTGTTGGTATTACGGCATTGTTTTTCATAATAGAGAACGTATAATCTATACTGTCAGGGTCAAGAATGAGATAATTACCGGTTATCGTCTTGTCGGAGATTCTGTAATCCGAGGAAGACGGTACTGAATTGGCAACTATATTGTCATAATCATAAATATCGACTATGTTGTATTTGCCTGTTGAGCCTGTGTCTATAAACTTTATTGTACCGTAAATAAAGTAGTCACTGTCCGGGGAGATCCATTCCGTAAGTGCCTCCTCGGGAGTACATTCCTTGCTGACAGCAGTTGTGTTTCCTTCTGCATTTTTGCTTGTACCGGCAATTGTAACACTATTACGTATCGATTTGCCGTTATAGCGTATTGTAAGACTTGATGTGTCAAGCCGTACGCTTTCTTTTTTATTTGTGCCGTCCACATAGTATTTAAATGTATTTCCGTCAAAGGATTCAACATTATAATACATAACCGACAGTTCTTTGTTTTTATAGATGTCATTATCGATATCTATAAGGAAGAGATCATCACTGTTGCCGTCCTTGCGGTAATATACCTGCACTGTTTTGCCAAGAAAGTCATTCATGGAGGCAAGCGATTTTGTATACGTAGTATAGTCAATTACATATTCATCACCTGTTGATGATTCATCAATTGCTATAAAGCCCGGATTGAGCGATGTCTGACAGTCAATTGTAACAGAATCCTCAACTCCTACTACAGTACCTTTCATTATGTAGGTATCAAGATAGTCATTCAGAAGATTCTTACCTGTCGAAACATACTTATTACCGCTCAACTCATACATATCAATCTCAAGCGCGTTATACATAATCTGAGCAACCAGACCTCTTGAAGCGTTGTCGGTATAAACTGCGGCGGTAATGCCGTCGTTAAGCTTAAGAGATGCTGCCTCAGCGATATATCCGTCAGGATACCCGCCCATAGCTTCTGCCGCATTCTGATAACCGAGCGCGCAGACAACCATCTTGAGAGCCTGCTCATATGTGACCGCATTGTCAGGACCAAATTCGGTATCGCTGTAGCCGTTTACTATTCCCAGACTGAATGCTGTTGCAATATTTGCATTCGCCCAATGGTCTGCGGCAAGATCCTCAAACTGTGTTGTGGTTGTGGAAATATCGCCGTAGCCAAGCATATAAACAAGCAGTTTTGTGAACTCAGCTCTGGTTATATTCTTGTTAGGTCCGAAGGTTCCGTCCTCGTAGCCGTCTATGACCTTCAGCTTGCTCAAAGTTGTTATAGCCTTTCTATAGCTGTAATCATCCGGCACATCGCTGAATGCAGCTTGTACATTGAATGATGTTAGCAGTGCTGAGGCTGAAACCGCAAGCGCTGCAGCTGAAGAAAGCATTCTTTTTAATAAGGTTTGTTTTTTCATCACTTTATCAGTTCCTTTCCTAAAATAAGGATAAAGCCGGGTGCAACATCCCGGAGTTATCTCCCTTTTATGCACTTATAACATTATACCATTAAATTGCGATAAAGTCAATCATAAAAAGAAATGTTCATACAATACAAACAGCGTTTACGCGTTAAATATGTGAACAATTTCTGAAAAATTTCAGAAACGTGAAAAAATATTAAAATGCAGTTGAAATTTTTCTGTAAATGTGATAAACTGATAACTTGAATAATACATGACTTTAGAATCCAACTTTAAAAAATGGTGCAAGTTTGACATATAATGTAAGGCTGCTGCTCTCTTTGCAACAGCCTTTTTAGGTACATTAAATAATATAATTCAAGATAGATTGAACCTGCTTAAGCTTAGTTTTCTTTAAAAAATATGCCATGATAAAACCTCTAATTTCACAACACTACTAACACCATTAATTATATCACAAAAATTTTTTGTCAAGTGTTTTTTGCAATAAAAAAGCCCTATTTTAAGGCAAAATTCAACATTTTTCTTGGTATGGTGTTCCAAAAGATGATGGTGTTACTCTCTAAAGACGGGGATAAATATTCATGCGTATGTCGTGACAATCGGAAACTAATGCTTGACAAAAGCTGCCGGCTGTGGTATCATGAAATCAGTTGATTATATTATTAATGAAAGAGGTATATTTATAATGAAAAAAATATTAACGACAATAGCGGTTGCGGCTTTTGTGTTGACGGCTGCATGCGGCTGCGGAAAGAAATCAGCACCGGTTGAGACTACGGAAGCCCCAAAAACGGCAGGTGAGTTTGCTATCCCGGATAACTGGGATGGTGTAACATTCAAGTCGGAAGAAAACGGAATAACTATAAGTGCTCCTGAGGAAGGTTGGGAGTGCACAAAAAAATGATGAAAAGAACCTTATTATAAACAAAGGTGAAGAGTCTGTTTCTTACGGTGAGGCAGATATTAAAAATCCGGATAATGAACCTAAGGATGAGGCGACCATTAAAAAGCGTATAGGGAAGAATTATGATATTTCAGACTTCGATATCTCAAAGGATGACAGTGGAAAGATTACATATGAATATGTTGCAGCAACCAAGGAAGAACTGGAGATGGACAAGGTTAAGTATGTAATTACAACTGTTGACGGAGATATAAGAATAACAAGTACAGCTATTACGCAAGCCGGGAATGAGGAACGTCTTGAGGAACTAAAGAAAGTCGTAAAAGAAAATATTAAGGTTGAAAAATAATAGGGAGTGTTATATAATATGAGAAAATTGATAAGTATATTTGTTGCATCTTCTCTAATTACAGCATGTACAATATCGGCTTTAGCTGCAGATAAATTAAAGAATGAGCCGGATGTTTTTGTAGACAACAGTAAGATCATATTTGAGGATCAGAATGCCGTTATAACCGACGGAATAACGCTTGTTCCTGCAAGAGGCGTGTTCTCGGCAATGGGATGTAAGGTTGATTGGGACGAAGAAACAAGAACGGTTAAAGTAACATCATCAACCGGTGTGCGATATGTTGTTATCACAATTGACAGTGATACAATGAAGATATGTACATATAAAGATATTATGAACAGGGTAGATGTGGATTATAAGCTTGAAGTTCCGGCGCAGATTATAAACGACAGAACAATGATTCCGCTTCGTGCTGTTTCTGAAGCGTTTGAAAGCACAGTGAACTGGAATGAGGAAAAGTATGCGGTGGAGATTACAACGGGTGCAGATATACTTACAGAGGATGCACCTCCGAAAGTAACGCCGGAGCCGACTGTTACACAAAAGCCCGTATATGATGATGACGGTAATGAGATTGGAACAGAGACCGTTATAGAAGATAAAAGACCTTCAATGAGCATCTCAACCGATAAAACAGGAGCTCTTGAGGTTGGCGAGGAATTCACCGTATATATTGATGTGGATAATTTTATCGACAATGCAGCATATCTTAACGGTGTTGTAGCATCATTTGAATATGATAAGAATAAGTTTGAATATGTAAGTGGTTCCGGTACAATGCTGGGTGATGATGATGTTCCGTATGTGGCATCTGAGTTCATAGAAAATACAGAATTTGAGCTTGGAACAAAGGTGGTATATGTTACCATAGACGAGAACGGAGCAAGAACGACACCGGGTCATGTATATAAAGCTACATTTAAGTCGCTTACCGGAGAAAAAGGAACCATTTCGTTGAATAATGATTTCTTGGGAGTTACCGGATACAATTCGTATATTATGTTCTATGACGGCACTAACAATGAGGCCCCCGATATAGAGGTTGACGGCAAGGCACTAAATCTTGATAACAAAACAATCACAATAGGAAAGTAAGCAATCATTAAAGCCATAGTCTTTTTTTACAAAGTACCATGGCTTTTTTTGTTAGTTTTATATAAAATCATAATATTGCTAAAAAAAACATTGCAATTTAGTACAACTTGGTTTATAATTAATGTATATGAATATAGCTATTGTATGGGTGCT
>JAQXTR010000098.1 GCA_029219585.1 Clostridiales bacterium | reverse complement strand
CAAACAGACACTTTCAAAAAATATGCGGTGACGATAGCATTGAGGATCCACCTGTTCCCATTCCGAACACAGAAGTTAAGCTCAATAGCGTCGATGGTACTTGATGGGCGACTGTCCGGGAGAGTAGAACGTTGCCGCATTCAATATGGCTCCTTGGTCAAGCGGTTAAGACTTCGGCCTCTCACGCCGACAACGCGGGTTCGATTCCCGCAGGAGTCACCAAATAAGAGAAAAGCACTGACAATCAAAATGATTATCAGTGTTTTTTTACGTCTGATTCTCTATTTTTTTGTCAGGATATTTTCATTATAACAAAATTCAGTACATATTTTCTCTTATAACGAATATAAATAGAAGTGTAAAAAGCGTTCAAGGAGGAAGTATAGATGGAAGGAACAAATATATACAATGACATCGCCAGACGCAACAACGGCGATGTGTATATTGGTGTGGTCGGGCCTGTACGAACGGGTAAATCGACCTTTATAAAGAAATTTATGGACACTCTGGTAATACCAAACATGACGGATATGTATCAGGCAGAGCGTACTCGCGATGAATTGCCTCAGTCTGCGGCAGGACGGACAATTATGACAACCGAGCCAAAATTTATTCCGAATGAGGCGGTTGAAATCGAGCCGGGTGATAACGCGAGAATGCGTGTCAGGATGATAGACTGTGTGGGATATATAGTTGACGAATCACTGGGTTATCAGGAGGACGGAGAGCCGAGAATGGTTACAACACCGTGGTTTGATCACCCCATACCGTTCAATGACGCTGCGGAGATAGGCACAAAAAAGGTAATAACCGATCACTCAACGATAGGTCTGGTGGTGACAACTGACGGCTCTTTTTCGGAGATCCCACGGGATGGGTATGCCGCGGCTGAGGCAAGGGTTATTGCGGAGCTGAAAGCAATACATAAGCCGTTTATTGTTTTGCTTAACTCGTCAAAGCCGGAGGCGGCGGAAACAAAAGCGCTTGCACAATCAATTTCTCAGGCATATGATGTAACGGTTATGACGGTAAACTGCGCGGAGCTTTCAGGATCGGATATAAATACGATAATCAATAAGATCTTGCTTGAATTTCCGCTAAGCGAAATTGAGATACATATACCTAAATGGATGAACAGACTTGATGAGGAGCATGAGCTTGTTAAGGGTGTTTATGAGCTTATCGGAGATGCAGTGGATGGGGCTGATAATATACGGGATATTGATGCTGTATGCGAAAAGCTTCTCAGACCGGATTATGTAAAAAAGGCCGAAGCCGGAAAGACAGATCTGGGAACCGGATGCGCCCGGATAGAGCTGGAGCTTGTAGATAGTATGTTCTATAAGATTCTCAGTGATACAGCGCATCTTAACATAAAGGATGATGAGGAGCTTGTAAACTGTCTTATCGAGCTTTCGGAAATGAAACGGGATTACGAGCATATAAGAAACGCATTGGAATCGGTAAGGGAAACAGGCTACGGAATAGTATCACCTACAAGCGATGAAATGATTCTGGAAGAGCCGAAGATTATTAAGCAGGGAGGACGGTACGGAATCAAGCTGAAGGCATGCGCTCCGTCAATACATATGATGCGCGCTGATATTGAAACGGAGGTCAGTCCGATTGTCGGTACGGCGAAGCAGTCCGAGGAGCTTGTGGAGCATCTTCTGTCAACATATAAGGATGATCCCGCAGAGCTATGGCAGTCTAATATATTCGGGAAGACTCTAAACGAACTGGTAAATGACGGGCTGCGAGGTAAGCTGGAGAGAATGCCGGAGGAGGCGCGAGGCAAGCTCAGGGAAACCCTTGAGAGAATTATTAATGAAGGCGGGGGAGGACTGCTCTGCCTGATTCTGTGAGGCAGCTGTTAACGGAGGAACGGTATGAAAAGGTGGTTGGTGTTGGTTTTAACTGTTATGGGTCTGTTCTGCGGCTGCAGCGCTGACGGGGAGTATAATGTTTTAATAACAAAGGAGGAGCAGGAAACTGATTATTCGACTGTATATGCGGAGGTGATAGCTTTCGGAGGATTTGCCAATAAGGAATATGAGGAAACACTGAATGCGGAGATTGAAAACAATATTTCAGCTGCAATAGGAGAATTTGATCAGCTGGCGCAGGAGAATGCACAGTCTATGCCGCCCGGGATAAAATCCGATCTGCACATAACGCAGAGCGTAAAACGAAACAGCGGCGGCATAATCTCGTTTGTTACAGAGAATTACACATATTTCGGCGGTGCGCACGGAAATACAGTATGGTATCCGCAGACAATTGACATCCGTCAGGAAGCCCCGCATAATATGGAGCTTTCGGAGCTTTTTAAGGATGAAGCTTATATAGAAAAAATCAATAACCTGATTGATGTGATGGTAAAGGAGAATCCCGACAAATACAGTGAACTGTGGGCGGAGCCTCATATAACGGAAAAAACAAAGTATGAGTATTATCTCACAGATGAGGAGCTTGTTATCTGGTTTCCGCCGTATGAACTGTCATACTATGCAAAAGGATTTATTGAGTTCCCTATAAGGCTTACGGAGCTCAGCGGTCTTTTAAAGGAGGAGTATAGGACAGCAGAATAAAAGTGAGTGGGGACAAAAGGGTCTGCGGAAAAAGTAGTGTAAGCAATATCTGACAAAACTCGACAAGGCGAAAATTACAGATATAAGCTTAATATTCTGTATCAAAATTATCATTTACAGCAATAATACCGACATATTATAAAGAAATGTTGAAAAAT
>JAQXTR010000097.1 GCA_029219585.1 Clostridiales bacterium | reverse complement strand
CAAACAGACACTTTCAAAAAATATGCGGTGACGATAGCATTGAGGATCCACCTGTTCCCATTCCGAACACAGAAGTTAAGCTCAATAGCGTCGATGGTACTTGATGGGCGACTGTCCGGGAGAGTAGAACGTTGCCGCATTGGATATGGCTCCATGGTCAAGCGGTTAAGACACCGCCCTTTCACGGCGGTATCGCGGGTTCGATTCCCGCTGGAGTCACCATATAAACAGTTTAGGCTGTTTATATGGACCATTAGCTCAGTTGGTTAGAGCTCCCGGCTCATAACCGGACGGCCCTAGGTTCGAGTCCTAGATGGTCCACCATAAAAGGCTTGAAGCCCTGTATTATGCGGGTTTCAAGCCTTTTCTTTTGTTCTTACACGTTTTTTACACGATTTTATATATTGTTTAATATTGATACTGCCCGTTCTTCCTCTTTAGGATATAGATGAGAGTAAACATTCCACGTCACTTGAACATCTGTGTGCCCGAGACGTCGTGCAATTTCTTGTATGTTAATTCCGTTGTTCGTCGGAATCGAAACATGAGAATGCCCCTATGGTATAATAAAGACAAGTGCTGAAAACTCCATAAAATCAAGGGTTCTTGAACTTATCTTGTTATATTTCAATTCTTTTTCCACCCTGAAATTTACAAGCATGCCGTATGTAAGCGACTATACAGAACCGACCGGTCATAAGTGGGACGAAGGACATACCGTTACCAACTCCACTTGCGATGCAGAGGGCGTTATTGAGTATCACTGCTTAAATAACGGCTGTACCGAAAAAATGATTAAAGCAACAAACGCAAACAGACACACTTCCGGAACTGCTGCAACTTGCACAGAACCTCAAAGATGTACTGTATGCGATACAGTTTTAGAACTTCCGACAGGACATCACTATGACAGCGAGGTAATAGAGCCGACTTGCACATCAATCGGCTTTTACTACTCACACTTGCCCTGACTGCGGAGCAAGCTATACGGATAATTACACGGACAAAGCGGCACACAGTTATGAGGAAACCGTTGCAGAGCCGACTTGTCTTGCACTCGGATTCAGCACCTTTATATGCTCTGTTTGCGGAGATACCTATCAAGCTTCTTTATCATATAAAATGATAGAATAATGTTAAGCGAATCAGAACCCATTGAAAAGAATTTAGGAGTGATATGAATATGAAAAGCTTAAAAGGAATAAGGAGGTATGGCTCAGCCGTACTTGTTTGTGCCGTAGCTGTTGCAGCGCTGACAGGCATTGTACCTGCGTCTGCAATGGATGCCGGAATCGGTTACAGAAATATATGCTCTTTTGATTTCAATAATTATACAAGTGCAGAAGCTACTCCACCGGGCTTTAATGCCTGCTTTAACTATGAGAATGATGAGGGATACATTACATCGGAAAGCGACGGCAAGGGCGGTTACAGAGCGAAGATTTATACTACAAGGGACGGACAGGATCCGATAATCGGAATCCAGCATCTTGATAACTATTCCGGTACGGTAGGCGCAGAGGGTACATATACATTTAATGCCACAACCATTAACAATACAAGCGATGCTACACGTCTTATGCAGCTGCGAATCGGAGATAATCTCGTTAATCTGTGCAGCGTATACAACGGCAAGCTTTATTTTAACAGTATTGATTATGTAAAAGATGCTAACGGTAATATTGAAACAGATGATAAGGGAAATAAGAAAACAGCAATTACTCAAATACCGGTAACGGCTGTGGAAGCAGGTGCTGAATATCATCTTGAATGTGTATGGGATACGGAGAACTCAGCAGCCACGATATGGATTAACGGTGTCAAGTTTTCGTATACTGAGCCTTAAAATATTTTGAATGTTATCTTGACAGATTATTTGAAGAAGTACGCCCTCTATTGTGTACAAACGGCGGTCCTGTGATAATGCTTCAATGTGAAAATGAATATGGGTATTACGGTGATGATAAAAAGTATCTGAAGCATTTATATGATTTTTACCGCAGCAGGGGTATTGATGTACCGCTGTTCACTTCTGACGGAACCTCAAAAACAGACATCCTTGACGGCAGTATTGACGGCTG
>JAQXTR010000096.1 GCA_029219585.1 Clostridiales bacterium | reverse complement strand
TCTGAAGTAGTATGTTGTATTTGCTTGCAAACCGTTAAAAACATAAGATGTTCCCGATGTTGTTTTATCAACATATTCCTCTTTTAATCCGCTCTTTCGTATTCCGACTTTATATGATGTTGCGCCACTTACAGCATCCCACTTTACTTTTATGGAACTGCTACTCTGTGGCTCGGCACTCTTTATTGTTGGCTGTGCAGGCTTAGAAATCTGATTTTTAGGGATTTTGACAAAATTTATGCCTCGACATCCATAACCAGAATCTACATACTCTTTCCAAGTATATTTGGCGGTACCAATTCTGCACTTATAATGTCCACTATATTCTTCGTTATTGCTACCATTAGCTTGAGCAACTGTAAATCCTTTATCATTTTTATCTATTAAAATCATTGAATGCGCACAATGACTTTTATCTACATAATATGTTCTGATATGTGAACCTATAGGTGCCTCAGATATTAGTTCTTTTAAATTCGATGTGGTAAGTTTACCGCTTGCTATACTTCCAATATTTTTAAATTCCTTTGGTTTTGAAACATCATTATAACCAAATAATTTATTTTGACAATATAATGCAAAACCATAACATTGTGCTGTTCCTTGAACATGTTTACAATTACATTTACTGGTTTCAGGTACGCAAATCCCTTGGTTGTGACAAGTACATTGCTTACCATTTTTGCTAAAATAGTCCTTTGCAGCATAACCTATGTCAACACCATTTATTTTTATATTAGATGCTGCTTCTGCTGTTACAGAGGGGACAGCTATCATTGATATAAAAACAATCATACTCATTAATACTGATATTATTCTTTTCATATTTGATCTCTCCTTATCTTGTAATATAAACTTTAGATAACGGTTTTAAAGCATTTAATGAATCCCATAGAAATACTTTTGTTTCAGACACACCGTTCATTTTATCTAATGTTAGATTTACAGTTCCTATATTTGATTTCCATTCAATAATGTTTGTACTGTTTAATTTAATTAAATTACCTTCTGCTCCATATGCTGCAACTATAATTGTAGGGGAAGTATCGCTATCACCAACAATTTCAACAACCGCATCAACCGCTTTATCTGTTGGAAGTGAATCATAATTAACACCGTTTTTATCCTTAAATTTCACACTTGTTATATTATATATATAATTATTCCCAACTTGGTAAGAATTTGATAATGGTTTCATAGTATTTAGCGAATCCCACAAGAACAACTTCATATAGGATATATTATTAACTGTATTATCTTCATTTACATCAATAGTATCTTTTATGATATCTGAAGTTATTTCCGTAGATGACAGTCCTATTACTTTATCATCTTTATCATATGCTGCAACAATCAAACAACACGTATAAAATACATCAGATGAACATTTCAACTTCACACAAAGATCAAACTTTTCATGTGGAATATCTGTTAATATTTCTCCGGTTTCGTTTTTAATTACAACATTTTCAAAAGCATATGGGAATGTATTCTCGAAAACTGTTACTTTGCCATTAGTAACTGTAGGGCTTACATCAGCAATAGAATTATCCTCTGTAATCGTAAAAACATCACTTCTTGTTGCTGCTATCGTAATACTATCACCATTTTGAGCATTCTCATTCACTAGGCATTTAATTGTAAATAAAGTTAAATCGCCCGTGATATTTTCACTATTGCTCCAACATATGTTTAATGTTGTAAAGTTTTCATCATCAGGAATTTCATCACTAGGATTATCATACTGTTCCAAATTAGATAATACACCTGACAAACTATTACTTGACACCTCAACAGGCAGCAACTTGTTTTTATCAAAGCTAAGCTGAAATTCAAATGAAGAAATACCTTCGTTATGCGTTGCATATACAGGAATATAAACATAATCTCCTGCGGCTGCCGATGTTGTGCCAATGTTAATATTAATGATGCTATTCTCATCGGACATTAAGCTTATATTATCAAGCTGAGAAACTTCATTAACAACATCTTTGTTTGCCAGTAACATCATTAAGCGATTGGAATCCTTCACATTGATTACATTGTCATGATGTACATCAGCCGCTTGCTCATGTATCTCCGTCCAATACAAGTCTTTCCATTCAAGACGATGCTTCATAATGTAAATGACATCCATGCTATTGACCTGTAAATCACAATTAGCATCTCCTATAAGAAATTTGATTGAAGTTGTAACAGTACCGGTTTCACATGCCGGTTCAATCCAGTCATTATTGTTATTTGTAATATTATAATAAATTTCAGATATTGTTTCGATTTCACCTGTTTCATCATTATAATTTGTTTTATCAGGTGCTTTTCCCGAACAAATAACTTCTATTTCATAATCACCCGGTTTGCTGCTACCAATAACATCAAAAGTTATAACAAACAATGTTCCATCGTCTGTTATGTTTTTTCCTACACGAGCATATTCCACATGAAAATCTAAATTCTGATGAATTGCTATTTCAGTCTCATTGCTTGATAAAGTTCCTTTTGTATCGTTTATTAATTCTCCCTTCTCTACTAGCTTAGGCTTGAGAATATCCCTATCATAATTAATACAGATATTAAACGCACAAAACCCAGGATTAGATTCTATTCTTATAGGTACAGAAACAGTTCCGCCTATGTCTGCTTGTGTGTCCTCAACCTTTATAACCCCTTCTTGAATAGTGTTATGATAATACTCTGTATAGCTGTATGAACATCTTGAACATTCAAATTTCTTTTCTCCGTTTGCCCCATTCTGTGGGGGAGTATCTGATATTTCAACAAAGCTGTGTCCTGTTGCCGGTATAATATTATCTTCGTTTTCATCCTCGGTAGATTTAGCATTACAAACTCTACATTGTTTATACTGATGACCTTCACGCAAACATGTGGCTTCTTTATCTATTACCCATTCATAAGAATGTTCAACTTCATCTACCTCTGTAGCACTAATTTCAAGTGTTTTTCCGCATGCTACACAAATCATTTTTTTTATGCCTTTTTCAGTACAAGTGGGCGCAGTTGTAATTTGCCATTCATACGAATGATCTAAAGCGGGGACTTCAATGGGACCTTCTATATAATCGCAATTTTCACATTCGCGATGTTTTTCGCCTTTTTCAGTACATGCCGCATTTTTATCTATAATATATTCTCCTAAAGAATGTCCTGTTGGCTGAATTTCTTCATCAACTCTTTTGTTGCATAAAGAACAAATTTTATAATGACTTCCAGCATCTGTACAAGTAGCCTCCTTTTCAGTTATCCATTCACCATACTGATGTCTGCATTTATCTTTAGATATTTGAAAATTAGCAATGTATGTCTTATTTCCCGTCACTGTAATATCTCTAAAACGCCCTAATGTTCCGTCATCCCAATTAACAAATTCATACAATGCCCCTTCGTCAGCTGCTATAGTTACTTTTGAGCCATAGTCATATGTTCCAGTTCCAGTGGTAGTACCCATTGAGGAATCATTCGCCTTAACTGTTATTGTATATTGATTTTTTTTGAATTTAGCAGTATAGTTACAGTTACCTTTGACATTAATTGTTCTTGGATTTGATGTGTTTCCATCACTCCACTCAACAAAATGGCATTCAGTATCGGGGATCGCTTTTAATGAAACATTTGAGTTATAATTGTATTTTCCTCCGCCCGTCACAGAACCTGTACCATTATAGGTGCTATCATTTATCAGTACATTAGTATTAACGTTATATGAATTTATTGTATAATTTGCCGTGTATGTTTTATTCCCTGTACTTCCTTTGCTTATTGTTACACTTTTTGATGGTGTGCTTCCATTTGAGCCAGTCCATCCCGTAAATGTGTAACCTGTTTTTGATGGATTGTTTAACGTGAAATTAGATGTCGTAATGTAATACGATGTAGGATTAGGATTGTTTGCAAAACCTCCGTTGTATGTATAATCAATAGAATATTTTGTTGCCTCCCACTGAGCATACAAGGTTACAGAACTATTCTTTCCTATATTACCTCCGGCTTTATACGATGAGCTAGAGCCATCCTTTTCAAGGTTCCATCCTTTAAACGTGTATCCTTTTTTCGTTGGTATTGTAGTCGGTAATTGTTTCGTTTCTCCCTCTACTTTTGTGATAGAGGAAGGTCCACCACTTCCACCATTAGCATCAAATTTTACAGTATAATTATTTATCCAACCAATTTTATAACCTTCAGACGATTTATATAATACTTGTGCTTTGGAACCATCTATACGTACAACATAAAAGGTTGAATTTTCTGCAATAGTATTGCTGCTTGATGCAGATTTTGTGCTTATTGTAGCAGTCTTCACGGTTTTATTTGCAACTATTGTTTGATAATTATATGTGGGATCTTTTATAAACCGTCCAAATTTTGCGTAAGCAGTTTTTGTTCCTCCGGAATCAAGGGGATACTTCACTTTACATACCCATTTTCCACTACTATTTATATACACATTTGTAATTGTACATTTATCAGAAGCATAAATTTCTCCTGATTTTGTTTCACATTCGACTGTTTTATAGGTTGGGAAATCTTCATTTTCCCAACCATATCCGATAATCGGGCATAGCTTATTATAAAAGCTAACCCCTGTTGCTGCTTCTATTGGCATGATAGATCCACATAAAATTTCTATAATTAGTAATAAAGATATTATTTTCTTCATTTAGCTTTCACTTCCTTTTTGTTAGAGAGCAAAGCTTTCAGCTAAAGGTATCAAGGTATTTGCCTTCCATATAAATATCTTAATATCTGATATATCGGTCTTACTCTCATCAATATGAACAACTCCACTTCCTGCTGTTAATATGTCTTCTGTCAATGCAATATCTTTTATCGAAAGCATTTTACCTGTTTCATCATAACAAGCTACAAACATACTCGCTTCAACTTCTGCATCATATTCGCCCTGAACAGCAACTGTTAAATCAAAATTGCCTTTAACAGGGAAGGAACTTACTTCTTCATCTTCTGTGTCAACATATGCATCGTTAATGTAATAGTCATACAAAACATCATCTGCTTCGTCTGTATAAGTCACTACTGTAACATATCCGTCTGTCACATTTGCTCCTACGGTCTCAAGATTACAATTACATATATCATTTGTCTCATACGTTAAACCAACAGATATATTCTGTCCAACGGAAACATTGTCTCCAACCAGAAAATCTACTGTAAATAAAATTCCATCTTCACACATACTGTCTGCTGTATTCCAATAAACCGTTATTTCATCAAGCGTTGAAACATCCGTATCTTCATAGAGGTTTGATGCAAACAATCCGTCCTCAATGATTTCTCCGTTTGATATTGATATTGGTGTAAGATATTCCGAATCATAACTTAAACCAAACTTAAATCCCGATATTCCCGTATTATTTGATATTCGAACAGGAATACTGATGTATTCACCCGGATATGCTTCACTGTTTTCAACCGATATATTTATGTTTTCCATTGACATTAAACTTATGGCTGATGATGTTTCAAACTGATATCCTGCCAGCAATTGCGAAAGTCTTACACCGTCTTTAATTGAAATATACGGATCTCCGTTTTTATCGTAGTCGTGATGAACATTTGCAGCTTTCATTTGATTTGCATTGAATATTACTCCCGGAAA
>JAQXTR010000095.1 GCA_029219585.1 Clostridiales bacterium | reverse complement strand
TTTCAATACAAGATGCAATATTATTATCAAAAGATGACAGGATTTTTAAAGAAAAAGCAATATTATTCATTTAATATTCAAAAAAAATATGGTATAATATACAAATAATATATTATTCGATACAATAATAAAAGAACGAGGTATTTATAATGGATGTTAAAAAAATTGACGTTGTATCTAATACACATTGGGACAGAGAATTTCGGCGGAGCTTTGAAAAGACACGCAGAAATCTCTTGATAATGCTCGATACGACATTGGATATATTGGAGAGCGATCCCGAATATCATTCGTTTACGATGGACGGTCATTCAATCATGATAGACGATTATCTTGAAATGCGTCCCGAAAGACGTGAACAGGTTGAAAAATTCGTTAAAGAGGGCAGGCTCATAATCGGACCGTATTTCACTCTGCCCGAGGAATTTACAATTTCCCATGAGGCGATTGTGAGAAACCTGATGTTCGGCAGAAAGACCGTTGAAAAGTACGGCGGCAAGACGGGTACTGTTGCATACACTCCGTCCTCATGGGGACAGACGGGACAGCTGCCGCAGGTGTTTGCCGATTTCGGGCTTACTCACATGATGTTCTACAGAGGTATCTCACATCATGAGGCGCCTGCCGAATACATATGGGAGGCTCCGGACGGCACACAGATGCTTGCAAGCCGTTTCGCTCTCTACTGCCGCTATAACTGGTATTATCAGGTACACAGAGCGGTATCCCGTAACAGAGTATGGTCAAAGGACTATAAGTGGGGCGAGTTTGACGAAGTGCCGTTCAGACCTGCCGACGGATATGTTGGCGCGGGCGTAAACTATGATTTAAAGATGCCTGTTGCAAATTATGATAAGACAAACCTAAAACAAGCAATTCTTGATATGCTTGAGGAGGAAAAGGGACACTTTACAACCCCGGTATTCTTGGGAATGAACGGACACGATATTTCGGTAGGTTTTCCGAGAGAGAGCGAGGTAATAAAGGACGCAAAGGAGCTTTTCAAGGGCGAGATTGAAATTGAGCATACAGACCTTGAAGGCTTTTGGAGAGATGCCGAAAAGTATCTTGACAAGGATAATATGACCGTTTTAAAGGGCGAAAGACGCGCATATTTAAAAGAGGGAAAATGGACATATCTTTTCCCCGGAACAATCAGCGCGAGAACGTATTTAAAGCAGGCTGATTTTGACGCATATACTTCACTTACATATACGGCGGAACCGCTGAATGCTCTTGCCGGAAACGACAGTAAAAACTACCTCGAAAGAGGCTGGAGATACTTGCTTTCATGCCACAGCCATGACGCAAACGGCGGTTGTGCGCCGGATGAGGTGTGCAGGGATATGGAATACCGATACAGAAAGGCGAGGGATATTGCCGATATAGTAACGGATGATGCAATGATTGAGATTGCAAAGAATCTTTCACCGGACGGACAGGACAAAAATGTTGTACAGCTTATCGTATACAATCCGCTGCCGTTTGAAAGAGATGTAATAGTACCGCTTGATATTGACGTACCGGACTTTTTCGGCAAGGGTATAGAAATAGACGGTGTTAAGATGCAGCTGATAAAAACAGAAAAATCAAGCGTGTTTGTGGATAACATCTGGGAAGTACCGACTATACTTGACAGTGTAAACCATCGTTTTTACGCAAAGCTTAAAAATGTGCCTGCCATGGGTTATCGTACATACGAGATAAAGCCCGCAAAGAACGCAATGCTTAAAAAGCCGGGAATCGCAAAAGGCAATGTGCTTGAAAACAGCAAGATAAGAGCAACCGTCAACGGAAACGGTACTATAGATGTGTTGTACAAGAAAACAGGCAAGGAATACAAGAACCTTAATTATCTCACATCACAGGGCGAGGTGGGCAATGCGTGGAAACACGTTTCACCTGAGTTTGATAAAAAGCATATGTCAATCGGAGTAAACGCAAAGGTTTATACAACCGAGAGCGGAGAGCTTACGGGAAGTGTTGCGGCTGAATATGATTTTGAAGTACCCGAAAGCTGCGCGGTTAATCCGAGTGAGATTTATACAAAGATACCGGTTAAGGTGACATATACGCGTGATGATGATGCCGATTACATAAAGGTAAAGGTTGAGCTTACCAACAACGCAAAAGACCATTGGTTAAGAGCGAACTTCCCGACAGAGATAAAAACGGATTTCTCCGTGTGTGACAGCCACTTTGACACTGTAAAGCATGATATAGAAATACCCGATTCAACAGGCTGGGTAGAGCAGGCGTTCGGAACGCAGCCGTTAAGAACATTTGCAGCCGTTACGGACGGTGAAAACGGTTTTGCGGTTATGCCCAAGGGATTGTACGAATATGAGGTATTTGACGATTCAACAATGGCGCTTACCCTTATAAGGGCGTGTAGGATAAAGCTTGCGGTGTCTGAGGAAAAGCAGACGGAGCTTGACGATGAGGGAGTACAGTGTCCCGGAAAGCATATCTATGAATACGCAATGCACTTTGACAGTACAAATTATACTGAGCTTGCAAACAAAGCGGCAGAGATATTTACGAGCGTAAAATGCGCCGCAGCAGGACGAGGAAAGGGAACTCTGCCGAGAGAAAACAGCCTGTTCTCAATCGACAACAAAAATATTCATGTAACAGCTGTAAAGCGTGCCGAGGACGGCAACGGAGTTATCGTAAGATACTATAACTGTACAGACGAGGAGCAGACGGTAACCGTGAATACGGATGCAGGACTTTACAAATGCAAAATGACCGAAGAAATTATCGGAGAGCTTGAAAAAACTCATACGGTCGGAGCAAAGAAAAAAGAAACGATACGCATCGTAAAATAAAAGTGGGACAAAAGTACCGGGGGAAACTGTCCCAAAGATTAAAATGCAAAATATGACGGAGATAACAGTATAAATTAGGAGATTAATGATGATTAAAGCAGTAATATTTGACCTTGACGGTGTGCTCGTAACAACCGACGAACTGCACTTTGCGGCATGGAAGTCGCTTGCGGAGGAGTTGGGAATAATGGGCTTTACAAAGGCGGACAACGCAAGACAGAGAGGTGTAAGCCGAATGGCGTCACTTGAGGTTGTTCTCGAAAAGACCGACAGGAAATTTTCAGATGATGAAAAAACGGCTCTAGCGGAAAAGAAAAACGATATGTATGTAAAATCCCTTTCGGGACTTTCAAGAGCGGACGTTCTGCCCGGCGTGTTTGAATTTATAGAATATATAAAATCAAAGGGAATAAGAGCGGCGGTAGGCTCTGCAAGCAAAAATACGTCGCTGATACTTGAAAAAACAGAACTTGCGGATAAGTTTGACGCTATAAGCTGCGGACTTGACACAACACGCTCAAAGCCGGATCCCGAGGTGTTCTTAATAGCTGCGCATAAGCTTGGCATTGCTCCTTGTGACTGCGCTGTTGTTGAGGATTCGGACGCAGGCATTGAAGCTGCAAAGGCGGGCGGTATGTATGCAATAGCCGTCGGTGCGGCAGAGTATAATCCGAAAACTGATATTTCCGTAAAGGATTTGGACAGCCTGTACAGAGCATTAACTATTTTAGCATGACGGGAGAAAAACACAATGATTGATTTTATTTTATCCGAAAATGTGTTTAATAAAGATAACATACCGTGGAACGGCAATCGTTTCCTTATCGGCAACGGCTATTTCGGAATACGCGGAACGCTTGAGGAATACACAAAAGAGAATATGTGCGCGGTAAATATGGCGGGCATATACGACCGTGCCGGAGATGCGTGGCGTGAAACGGTAAACGCGCCGAATCCGCTGTATACATATGTTAAGGTAAACGGAAAGAAATATGCACTTCCCGAAAACGAGCCTGTTTCTCATGAACAGACGCTTGACTTTGAAAACGGCTTGCACAGCCGAAAAACCGTGTGGCAGACCGAAAACGGAAAAATAACGGTTAAATGTGAACGCTTTGCAAGCATGAGCCGCAGACATTTGATTGCAATGCGATATACATTTTCGTCAGACTTTGAATGTGATGCGGAAATCATAACGGGAATTGACGGCGATGTTTGGGACATCAACGGACCGCATTTTGTGAAGTTAAACTCGGGCAGCGATTACGCTGTAAACTATATTACGGGAATTACCGGCGAAAAAAATATTTCCGTAACGGCGCGCGACAGTGTAAAGCTTAATTTTGATGCGGAGTGTTCGGTCGATATAGGTGAAAAGACTGTATGCAGACATATTGTGTTTAAGGCAGAACCGCAGAAAGAATACAGCATAGAGAAAATTGCTGAGATAACTACTTCGGAGGATGATTTTGAGCCGAAGGGTGATATAACGGAAATTACATATCAAGAGCTTAAAGCGGAACATATTGCCGAATGGGCAAGGATATGGGATATTTCCAAGATTACGATTGACGGCGACGATGAGGCGATGTATGCGCTCAATTATTCGATTTATCACCTGAACTGTATTGCACCGAGAGAGATGAAAAGCAAATCCATTGCCGCAAGAGGTTTGTCGGGGCAGGTGTATAAGGGTGCGGTGTTCTGGGATACGGAAATGTTTATGATAGACTATTATATACATACCGAGCCGGAGATTGCAAAAACACTTTTGCAGTACAGAATCGACACATTAAACGGTGCGAGGAAAAAAGCAAAGGAATACGGACTCAAAGGCGCATATTACGCATGGGAGAGCCAGGAGGGCGGATATGAAGGCTGTTCGGATTACAATGTAACGGATGTGTTTACAAAGCGTCCGATGCGCACACATTTCCGTGATAAGCAGTATCACGTTTCTGCGGCGATAGTGTATGGTCTTATGAAATATATCAACGCAACGGGCGACTATGATATTTTAAATGAGGGCGCAATTGAGATGGTAATTGAATGTTCGGAGTTTTACCGCTCACTTCTCATTAAAAAGGCAGATAAGCCGTATTATGAAATTCACGATGTTGTAGGTCCCGATGAATATCATGAGAGAGTTAATAACAATGCGTATACAAACAGAATGGCAAAATTTGTGTTTGATACTGCACTTGAACTCATAGAAAAATACCCGTCCGATCAATATGACGGCTTAAAGACTATGCTTAAGGATTCATCTGAAAACATATTTATCCGTAAACCAAACGACAGCGGTATAATAGAACAGTTTGACGGCTATTTCAAGCTTGAGGACGTATCGGTAGATGAGGTGCGTTCAAGACTGATAGATCCAAAGGAATATTGGGGAGGTGCATACGGCGTTGCGGCAGATACACAGGTTATAAAGCAGGCTGATGTTGTAGCAATGCTCTCTATGTTTAAGGATGATTATACAAGCGAGATAATGGCAAAGAATTTAGAATACTATGAGCCGAGAACGGAACACGGTTCGTCATTATCGGCGTGTATGTACTCGCTTCTTTCGTGTTATACAAAAAATACTGAAATTGCATACCCAATGTTTATGAAATCGGCAAAGGCGGATTTGGTAAAGGGCGGAAAGGAATGGGCAGGATTGGTCTATATCGGCGGAACGCATCCGGCTGCGGCGGGCGGCGCATGGATAGTTGCCGCTAAAGGCTTTGCAGGTATTACGGAAGATGACGGAAAACTCATATGCAAGCCGAATCTTCCTGAAAAATGGAACGGCATGAACTTTAAGATAATGTGTCAAAATAAGCTTTATGCGGTACAGATAATCGGTGGAAATGCATCTGTAACAGAGTTATAGATTAAAGACATACTGTTGATGTAACAGAAAGGATAAAGAATATTGGGGCAAACGTCCCCGGGGATTTTGTCCCACTTTTGAACGGAGAGGTTGGTATGAACGAAATAACAAGAAGTGATTTTTTTGAAACAGGAAAGGACGGAGCGAGAAAAATTCTCACTCCGGACGATAAGAAGATTGATATAATAGAGTTTGAAGATAAAAAGCTTTGTTATGTGAAAAGCGGTATGGGATACCCGGCAATATATCCTATGCATGAAACGCATTTTGAACCTAAGGCGGAAGCGATTTTGATGGATCTTGACGGAACATCGGTACACAGCGAAAGCTTCTGGATGTGGGTAATCGAGCAGACGACCGCAAGGCTTTTGGAAAAGAGCGATTTTAAGCGTGAGAGCGAGGATGAGCCGTTTATATCCGGTCACAGTGTGTCGGAGCATTTGCAGTATATGATAGACAAATACGCAAAGGGCGAAAGTCTGGAGCTTGCAAGACAGTATTATTTTGAAATAGTAAATCATGAGATGGACGAGATAATGCACGGCAGAGGAAAGCAAGACGCTTTTACGCCTGCACCGCATTTAAAGGAGTTTTTAACAACAGTTAAAGGTGAGGGTATCAAGATAGGTCTTGTAACATCGGGGCTTTATGAAAAGGCAATGCCTGAAATAATATCTGCATTCCGTCAGCTTGATATGGGCAATCCTGTTGATTTTTACGATTGCATCATAACCGCAGGACAAGCTTTAAGAAAGGGACAGACGGGAACACTCGGAGAATTATCACCGAAGCCGCATCCGTGGCTTTATGCAGAAACTGCAAGAGTAGGACTGGGAATCCCGTTTGAAAGACGTCACAAGGTGCTGGGAATAGAGGACAGCAGTGCCGGAGTTGTTTCGATTAAGCTTGCGGGATTTTCATGCGTGGGAATATCGGGAGGCAATATTGAACAGGCAGGAGTATCGGATATGTGTGATTACAAAATTGATAATCTCATGGATGTGCTCAACATTATATTATAAAGCAGTTTTATAATAGGAGGTGTTTAGATGATACAAGCAATAGATCACTCAGAGCTTGATGAGCGCATCAGGCTCAATCTGAAAAGGTTGTGTGAATATCCTTATTATCAGAAAGAACAGATATTTGCACCGTCTGATTACGATTGGTACGGCGATAAGGAGGGCAGAGCACTTTTGTCATTTGTTTGCCATTACAAAATAAGCAAGACAAAAATTCCGGCTATGGATTATTTGATTTCTGCTTTGGCGGACAGAGTGAACGAATCAGGTTATCTCGGACCGATATACCAAAAGGAAATACATGAGCAGCAGCTTTCGGGTCATTCATGGCTTTTGCGAGGACTGTGCGAGTATTATGAGCAGTTTAACGATTCGGCGGTTCTTAAGTATATAAATGATATAACTGATAATTTGTTTATAAAAAATGCGGGCAAATTCAAGGGTTATCCGATTGATAGGAGCGGTATCTGTGAGGGTGATGTAAGCGGCAGCGTCAGCGGCAAATTATCCGAATGGATATTGTCTACAGATATAGGCTGTGCATTTATGAGCGTTGACGGACTTTCACACGTATTTAAGATTACAAGAAGAGATGACGTGCGTGAGCTTGTGCATGAGATGGCAGAAGTTTATGTTTCTATCGATAAAGTCAAATTAAAAGCTCAGACGCACTGCACGCTGACGTGCGCCAGAGGTCTTATGAGGATGTATAAAGAAACGGGAGATGCGTTTTATCTTGACGGCGCAAAGGAGATTTTCAGACTTTATACAGACTGCGGAGGTATGACTCTGACATATCAAAACGTAAATTGGTGGGGACGCGCCGATACATGGACAGAGCCGTGTGCCGTAGTGGATTCACTGATGCTTGCGGCGGAGCTGTACAAGGCAACGAATGATGAAAAATACCGTGTATATGCCGCAAGAATATATCATAACGGCTTTGCGACGCTGCAGCGTATTGAGGGCGGTGCGGGAACGGATTCATGCGTAACAAGAAGCGGTGAGCATATGCTCTATGCAAAAATGTATGACGCATATTTCTGCTGTACCATGCGTTTGGCGGAAGGACTTTGGTATATCGGCAGCAATGCAGAGCTGTTATATGCGACTCTTGAAGGAGAGGTTAAAAAGAACAACGGTGTTTATGCAGACGGCGATATAATTTACGCCCATGTAACGGGCGGCGCGGAGGCTTATGCGGAGAAATTTACAGAAGTGGACGGAATTAAACTGTGTCCGATAGTAAAATATTATAAAGTCCCCGAAGACGTAATATTTAAATCAAAGCAGCAAATAGTATTTCCGTAAATGTGAAAACAAATAGGTGTCGGAGGTTCATAAACATAACGTTGCCTAATAAAAATAAAATGAAAAGGAATATGCGATGAACCATGAAATTTTCAAAGCAATTTATTAAAGCAGGAGATGAATTATGCGATTTTGATAATCATGTAAATGCACCGTATATAAGCAATATGGACGATGTGTGTTACTATGATAATTACGATATATCGGATATTCTCTCGGAGTGTGATAATACCGTGGGGCTTTGAATGGGGCAACGGCCCGGCGTGGGACACAGAGATATACCAATGATACTTGCTATATGTTCATAATGAATTTCAATAATGAGCCGAAACAGGTAGAGCTGACTTTTGAATACGAAATACTTAGCGGGATATTTGAGGAAAATATTATTACTCCTTATGGATGTGTAATTTTAAAGAAATCGGCTATGGAGGGAGATAACTAAATAATCATAAGATGAATATCTGAATTTTTAAAAAGATATTAGTGATATAATTGTCAAATGCCCCCATGGGGGATGATGATTAAAAACTTGATTTTCAAAAAGGAGTGAACAACCATGCCTGTGAAGCAATCATATTTAAATAGAGCAGACGAGAATTTGCCGAAATTGAACGAGGAAATAATTACTCCCGAAGTTCCGC
>JAQXTR010000094.1 GCA_029219585.1 Clostridiales bacterium | reverse complement strand
ACAGCTCAGGGTGCATCAGACGATTCCTGCTGGGCAAGAGGTCAGGCATGGGGAATATACGGTATGATGCTCACATACAAGTATCATAAAAGTGATATAGCAATGGAACGGTTCAAAAAAATAACCGATTACTATATCAGCCTGCTGCCGCAGGATTATGTACCGTTTTGGGATATGATATTTGGTGATGGTTCGGGAGAGCCGAGAGACAGCTCTGCGGCTGCAATTGCGGTCTGCGGCATTTTGGAGGCTGTAAAGTATATGCAAGGTGAGGAAAAAGAAAAGTATCTCGCTTATGCAAATAAGATGATGGCATCTTTGATTAATGATTATCTTTGTTGGGGAAATGATAAGTGCAACGGCTTGTTGCTCCATGCAAGCTATGCCGTACCTCAGAACGCAGGCGTGGATGAATGTAATATCTGGGGCGATTATTTCTTTATGGAAGCGCTTATAAGGTTTGTAACAGAAAACAAGTGGGAGCTTTATTGGTAATATGATTTAAAATAAGTGAAAAATTTTATTATGTGAGAGAGGTTTTAAATGGGAATAATAAATGATAATTTTATGCTTTACAATGATACCGGCAGGCATTTATACAATACATATGCAAAAAATCTGCCGATAATAGACTATCATTGTCACTTAGATCCGCGTATGATTGCGGAAAATCATAAATTCAATGACGCATATGAGTTGTTTTTAGGCGGAGATCATTATAAATGGCGGCAGATGAGGTCAAACGGAATAGATGAAAGGCTGATAACCGGCGATGCGGACGGCTTTGAAAAGTGGATGGCTTTTGCAAAAACCATGCCGCTGTTGATTGGAAATCCGCTCTATCACTGGACTCATCTTGAGCTTAAGCGGTATTTTGATATAGACGAGCCGCTTACCGGGGACAGTGCGGAGAAGATATGGAACATATGCGGCGAATTGCTTAACACCGAGGATTTTTCTGCTAGGCGGCTGATAGAACGCTCAAATGTAGAAGTTATTTGTACAACCGACGATCCCTTTGACAGCTTAGAGCATCACAGAAGGCTCAGAGAGGACAGATTTTCCGCAAGGGTGCTGCCGACGTTCAGACCGGACAAGGCGGTTGACATAGAAAAGCCGGCATTTAAGGAATACATTGAAGGCATAGGAGTAGGAGGCTATCGCGAGCTGCTTGACAGGCTGAGTGAAAGAGTTGAGTTTTTCCATGAAAACGGATGCCGTCTGTCCGATCATTCCTTAAGTCTTGTGCCGTTTGCTGAGGGCAATGCGGCAGCGGTGTTTGAAAAGAAGATGAACGGCGGAGAGATAACAGCGGATGAAACGGAGATATATAAGACTGATATACTGACTCATTGCGCCAAAGAGTATTCAAAGCGCGGCTGGGCAATGCAGATCCATATAGGCGCGCTGCGAAACAATAATACAAGAATGTTCAGGAGCATCGGAGCGGATACGGGCTTTGACTCGATAAATGACTTGGCTATCGCACAAAAGCTGTCGGCGTTTATGGATAATCTGGAAACGGACGGTGTGCTGCCCAAAACAATACTCTATACCTTGAACCCAAAGGATAATTATGTTCTCGGCACCATGATAGGGAACTTTCAGAGTGCGCCGGTTCCGGGCAAAATTCAGTTCGGCTCCGGATGGTGGTTTAACGATAACCGCGACGGCATGACGGCGCAGCTTACGGCTTTGGCAAACCTTGGTATATTGGGTCGGTTTGTTGGAATGCTGACTGATTCAAGAAGCTTTGTGTCATATCCGCGACATGAGTATTTCAGACGTATCCTCTGCAATCTCATAGGCGAATGGGTGGAAAAAGGAGAGTATCCAAAGGATGAAAAGGCGCTTAAGCAAATTATAGAAGGCATTTGCTGTTATAATGCAAAGGAATATTTTAAATTTTAAAGAATGAGGTGATTGGAATGAAGATGTCATTTAGGTGGTACGGACAAAGCGATCCCGTATCGCTGCAGTATATAAGCCAGATACCGAATATGCGTTCGGTGGTAAGCGCGGTTTATGATGTAAAGCCGGGTGAGCTGTGGCCCGGAGAGAGCATTGAGAAAATAAAAAAGCAGTCGGAGGAAAACGGACTGATATTTGATGTTGTGGAGTCAATACCGGTGCATGAGAATATAAAGCTTGGCGCGGATAACGCGGATGAGCTGACGGATATTTACTGCCAAAACATAGAGCGGTGCGCAGAATACGGTATAAAGTGCATTACATATAATTTTATGCCCGTATTTGACTGGACACGCACTCAGCTTGACAAGGAGGCGCCGGATGGTTCTACCTCTCTTGTTATGTATATGGATCAGCTGAAAAACCTGGATCCTCTCAAGGAGGATATTAAACTGCCGGGCTGGGATGCAAGCTACACACAGGAAGAGGTAAGGGAGCTGATAGAGGCATATTCCGAATTGGGTGAGGAAGGGCTTTGGAGGAATCTTGAGAGATTTTTGAAAAAGATTATCCCGACAGCGGAAAAATGCGGCGTAAGAATGGCAATCCACCCCGATGATCCGCCGTATCCGATATTCGGACTGCCCAGAATTATAACAAACGAGGAAAATATAGACAGGCTTCTAGGTATTGTCGACAGTCCTGCTAACAGTCTGTGTCTGTGTACCGGGTCTTTGGGCAGCGGTGCCTTTAACGATGTTCCCAAGCTTGTCAGGAAATACAGTGAGATGGACAGAATTGCATTTATGCATATAAGACAGGTAAAGCTGCTTGATGACGGCAGCTTTGAGGAATGCGGTCATCTGTCGAATAACGGTTCTCTTGATATGTATCGTATTGTAAAAGCTCTCACCGATACGGGCTTTGACGGATATGTACGTCCCGACCACGGACGTATGATATGGGGAGAGACCGGAAAGCCGGGATACGGACTTTACGACAGGGCTTTGGGAGCAACATATATAAACGGATTGTTTGAGGCTTGCGAAAAAGCGGCAAAGGAGGTATAATAATATGGAAAAGAATGTACTTAATACGGATTTGAGCGGAAAGACCGCGGTTGTAACGGGAGCCGGAGGCGTTCTCTGCTCTGCGTTTGCAAAAACTCTGGCAAGAGCGGGGGCAAGAGTTGCTCTTTTGGACTTAAATCTTGAAGCAGCTCAGATGTATGCCGATGAGATTGTGTCTGAGGGCGGAATTGCGAAGGCGTATAAATGTAATGTGTTGGATAAGGAATCATGCGGCAGGGTTGCCGATGAGGTGGAAAAAGACCTCGGCAGCTGCGATATACTTATAAACGGAGCCGGCGGAAACAATCCGAGGGCGACAACGGACAAGGAATATTTTGAGCCGCAGGACATAAAAGGAGAAACTAAAAGCTTTTTTGATCTGGATGCAGCGGGAGTAGAGTTTGTGTTTAATCTGAACTTCCTCGGCGTTCTTATCCCAACGCAGGTTTTTGCGTGTCAGATGATAGGCAAAGAGGGCTGCAGTATTTTAAATATTTCAAGCATGAATGCGTTTACGCCCCTTACAAAAATCCCGGCATATTCGGGAGCAAAGGCGGCGGTATCAAATTTCACGCAGTGGCTTGCAGTGCATTTCAGCAAGGTTGGTATACGGGTAAATGCCATAGCTCCGGGCTTTTTCTCAACGAAGCAGAATGCAAGTCTGCTGTTTAATGAGGACGGTACACCCACGGCAAGAACCGGAAAGATTTTAGCGGCAACGCCTATGGGCAGATTCGGAACGGCTGAGGAGCTGGAGGGCAGTGCGCTGTTTCTGCTCAATAATGAAGCGGCGGGATTTATAACAGGTGTTGTATTGCCTGTTGACGGCGGATTTTCGGCGTACAGCGGAGTATGAGAGATATTATTTTGAGACAGCAGATTAAATAAGTTTATTTTAATAAGCCGCTTCCAAACAGGGCGGCTTATTTTTATATGTGATTACAGCAAAAAAATAAACGGCTTAGAAACCGCATGGTTAAGCCGTTTATTTTGGCGCGTCCTAAGGGACTCGAACCCCCGACCTACTGGTTCGTAGCCAGTCACTCTATCCAGCTGAGCTAAGAACGCATATGTTCTTCCGAACACAACAAATATAATACCACAATCTTTGGGGTTTGTCAATAGTAAATTTGGATTTTTTTTAAAATTGTGCGAAATAGTATTCATAGTAAATTTGCAAAGTAAATGCAACAGTGCAATTTAAAATTGCATTTACATTAAGAAGCATTTTATGATAGCATTTAGTCTGAGAAAGGAGGCTCAGACTAAAATGAATAATGAGCGAAAAAACAAACACATGACACTTG
>JAQXTR010000093.1 GCA_029219585.1 Clostridiales bacterium | reverse complement strand
GAAGCTTGTATATAATTCTGTTAAAATAGATATACCCGATTTGGCGTATAATATTAGAAAAATATTGTTAGAGGAAGTATAACGGAGAGTATTTATGAGTACGGACGTGAGTGCGCCTCAGCTCCACCATTCGATTTCACGTCACTTCGCTGTAAAACAGCAGAGTGACGTGATTTTTTTAAAAGCGAAATAGCCCAGCTTATCGCAAGCAGTTTAGATCAGCTTGATATTGATGCTTATAGGATCGCCAATACAGCGGCAATAAACGTGCTTTCGGAAATCAGAGATGTGATACAAAATATTCCAGACAATATGCTCCGTGTTGGCGGTTATTGCCGCCAGCTCTGCCCCGGCAGCCTTTAAGTCGGCAAGGGTTTTGAGCAGCAGGTTACATATCATATCGTAATCATTTTTTTCGAATGCCTCTTTGTGCTCGGGCATATCCGCGCTGTCAATAACGATTTTGGGATATGTATTTTTGCCGTTTACACCGATTATTGCCGCATACACAATGATTATTGCGAGCGTCCCCATACTGTTTTCCTCCTTTTTCTCTCTGTACTGATATTTTATTACATACAGCATAGAATTTATAGATATATTTTGCAGAAAAATGTGTCAGAATTATAGCCGACATTTTATATTTCCGATTTCTTTCTATCCAAGAACTCCCTCCGAAACTGCGAAGGCGTAACACCCTCTGCCTTTTTAAACACCTTTGTAAAAACTCTGTAATCGCTATATCCTGCGTATGACGATATTTCGGTTACAGAAAGCGCGGTTGAGAGCAGAAGCTTCTTTGCCTTTTCTATGCGTATATTTGTCAGATAAGCAAGAAATCCCACGCCGATTTCGTTTTTAAACAGCTGACTGATATACTGCGGATTTAAGTGAAACTCATCCGCCAAAACGGATAGGCTGATCTCCCCCGACAAATGCTCCTGCATATACCGTGTGATTGAGGAAATAACACGGTCCTCACGGTTTTCGGAATTCTTCTGCTCGCTTGTCTTGTTCTCATACATAGATATTTTCAGATTGTCGATGCAGCTGCCAAATTCCTCATAGTTTACGGGCTTTAGGATATAATCCGTGATTTGAAGCCGCAGAGCCTGACGGCAATATGCAAAGTCGTCATATCCCGATACAATTATATAGGCTATTTGGGGATGCTTGACGCGGCTTACTTCAATAACCTTTAGCCCGTTCATAACCGGAATGTTAATGTCCATAATCACAATATCCGGGAGGAGTGCGTCAATTTGTCCCAACGCCTCCATTCCATCCGCAGCCTCGCCTACTACCTCGCAGCCATGAGCTTCCCAGTCAAACAGGCGCTTAAAGCCCTCTCTTATCATTATTTCATCATCAACCAATAATACCTTGAGTTTTTTCATTTATATTTCTCCTGAATCAGCGGCAACAGTATATGTGCGGTTACGCCGCCGTCTGTATTCTCAGTGTAGCTTAATCCGAACTCCTTACCGCACAAAAGCTTTATACGCTTTTGAACATTTAATATGCCTATGCTTTCTGTCTTCGGTTTCTCCTTGTCGTAATGTGTGAGCATTTCATCAATTTTATTTTTCACACCTTCGCCAAATCCGCTGCCGGTATCTGCTACCTCAATTTCAATACAGTTTTGATGTGACTTTTTAGCCGATACTGTAACAATTCCACGATAACCTTTATTTTTAAGCCCGTGAAGGAGGCTGTTTTCGATAATCGGCTGAAGAATAAAATTCGGTACCAATGCGTCGCCCAGATCGGGATCTATGTCACAGTTATATTCAAGCTCCGGATAGCGACAGCACATCAGCTCCATATATGCATCCGAAAGCTCCGTTTCATTCTCCAACGCTGTCATCTGTTTGTCCGTCTTGATGCTCAGCCTAAAAAAGTCCGATAACCTCATCAGCAAGTCGGCTGTTGTTTTATCACCGTTAAGCTGCGCCTGAATACGGATTGTATCAAGAGTATTGTACAGAAAGTGAGGATTTACCTGACTTTTCAGATACAGCATAGACATTTTCTGTTCCGTAAGCTCCGCGCGCAGTATGTCCGGATTTTCCAGCGTCAAATAAAAGGCAAGCGTCATCAGGCTAATTCCCATACCGGAAATCAGCCAGGTGGGATTTATTGCCTGCAAAGCCGAAACGATACCCTCAATAACAAGCGCCACACCGATTGTCGCTTTCTTTTTCCTGTCCATTTGTCTGCGGTTTTTAAGCAGCAGACACAGGCACAGAAGCAAATAAAACGCAGTGCTTATGTAGCAGACAGATACATGAATACCGTCCGAATAATTTCCCTTTTCCGTGACCGCGTAATGAACGGGCAAAAGCAATGCCCCAAGCTCCGCCAAAATCAAATAAATCCTTGCCGCAAGATGAAAGTGTACCGGCTTTTTTGTTTCCTCCTCAACCAAAATAGAGATGTATCTGTAGAAAAGATAAACAACCAGCGGCATTGTTCCGATAAACAGCCTGTGCAGAATTTCATTTAAAAACGGCGGTACGGTTTCTAAGTGATTTACCGTATAAACTGTTGCAGCGTCAAATGCAAGATGCAGCGGAGTTATAATCAGCAGTGCAGAAAAGGTTTTGTGCAGAGGCGTATTTCTTCTGCCGGCGCTAAAATATATAAATGCGACGAAAACCAAAACTAAAATCAAGGCTATTTCCATTCTCATCATATGCGTTCACTTCCTTTTCATATATGATAGCAACTTACACCACCATATATTATAGTACTTTCCGGAATATTTTACAAGAGTTTCTATGAAATTCATTTAGAAAAAGCAACATTAAATTTAGCAAGTGCTAAAATAAGGCGATTTGCAAAACGCAAACCGCCTTATTTTATGTGTATTTTCTCTTTTTATCTCTGTGTCTTTCTATATTTCCTTTTCATATTTAACTCCTTTAAGTGTCCCCATACTTCTCTTCTCGCCGCCGTATCCAGACCTGTTGTGAGCTCATCCAAAAACACGATTTCCGGATTGTTGATAAGTGCCAATGCAACAGATAATCTTTGTCTTTCCCCTCCGGACAGCTTGTTCACCTGTGACTTTTCAAATTTTTCCAATGAGAAAAACCGCAGCAGCCTATGGTAATTCTCAGGTTTCTCATACAAAGCCGACATTTCTTCACAAAGCTCATCCACTCGGATATTGTTTTGATAGTTAGAGGATTGCAGCTGCACGCCAACCCGTTCGAATACTGCCTTACGATTCGCAGCCGGTTCCAATCCGAATATTGTTCCGCTGCCGTCATCCGGCTTCTTAAGTCCAAGAAGTAAATCAATGATTGTACTTTTTCCTGCTCCGTTATGACCTAAAAGTCCAAAAACCTCTCCTTTCTCTATGTGGAAGGTAATTTTATCTACAACTGTCCTCCCGTTAAATGATTTTGTTAAGTCTTTTACTTCAATGCATGTACTCATACATAGCCTCCTTTCTGTTAGTAAGGCTATTATACAACCTCCCCTAAGGGACGAGTCAAGCATTATTTCACTTTTAATTTACAAACCTCATTTTACCAGATTTTCACGCGTTCATTCTCCGGTACATACATACCGTCGCCCTCTTTTATATCAAAGGCATTATAAAATTCCTCGCAGTTTACAACCACGCGGTTTACACGCAGCTTTTCATCGGAATGTAAGTCTACGCTTGCCGCATACTGAGCATATTCGCGTGTCCTTGTGCTTGCCCAAGCTTTTGCCATCGAGCGGTAAAGTGCCTTGTAATCAGGATTTTCAAGACCTGCTGCGACCTCGGTAATACACTGTACGGCACCTTGATCAGCCACATTTTCGCTCAATGTCAACTTTCCGTTCATCGGAATACCCGGTACGCTTTCACAGCCGTCATAAAAAGCTGTCATCTTTTCGCACAGCTTTTCAAATGCGGCATAATCCTCCGCAGTCCACCAATCGGCAGCGTTGCCGTTTTCGTCAAATTTTGCTCCGTTATTATCGAATGCGTGTGTAATCTCATGCGCAATAATATATCCTATACTGCCGAGATTTTCCTCATAGGACGCATTCACATCGTACATCGGCGGCTGAAGTATCGCAGCAGGGAACGTGATGTCGTTTGAGGTAGCACTGTAGCAGGCGTTTACCGTATATGGATACATTGCCCATTTTGTTTTGTCAACAAGCTTCCCCTGTAATCTTGATAATTCCTTTTTGTAGCCTTTAGCAATGGAGAGCATATTCTCAAAATAGCTGCCGCCCTCTGACGCAGACTTTATCCGAACATCGTCAATATATGTGTCCCCATTGTCGGGGTAACCGATTTTAATTTTCATTGCGTCCAGCTTGCGTACAGCTTTTTCCTTTGTTTCATCGCTCATCCATGCTAAATTACCGATATGCTTTTTATATACAGATATAATATCCTGAACCATTTTCGATACATCCTGCTTTGCCTCCTCGGTGAAATACTTTTCAGCATATATTTCGCCGATATAATCAGGCATAACGCTTGAAACTGTAATTGCCGCACGCTCCTCATCGGAATATGTTCCCGAAATCCCCAAAAATTCCTGATTAAACACATTTGACGCATCGACAAATTCAGTATTAAGCGTAGTGCCGTAGCTTAAAATTACGCTGAGCTTTGCCGCTGTTTTCAGCACC
>JAQXTR010000092.1 GCA_029219585.1 Clostridiales bacterium | reverse complement strand
ATTCGTTATTTCTTACCCGCCTGCATATTATAATTTTACCATAAATAAAATGCAATTACAATATGTGCAGTTTTTTGTGCAGTACTTTTTAAGTTTTTTAAAAAAATTCTGAAAAAAATGCGCATATCCGGCATCAGCCGGATATGCGCATTCATCCTTAATCATATACCCTCACCCAATATCTCACAAACAAAGCTTTCCGTTTCCTCATCGCTGAGCAGAAGCTTTTGCTCCTCAAGAGTTGTGAAATAGTCATAAATCGAATTGACCGTGCTGCGCTCCCTGAAGCCGAACGCAAGCATTCCCTTTGCGGGATGATTATAGCAGTATGTCATACTGTATTCATTGTAGCAGGCAAAGCTGATGTTTTTAATATTAAATTTATCATCCAATATCTTTAATTTATAAATTCCTTTTTTCATAGCCCTGTACATCCTCTTTATCATCAGCAGCCTGTCATCAGGATCAAACGGATTGTAATATGCCGCCGGTATTTCCGTGATGATTCCCGTTTCCATAAATCTTCTGAAGCCCTCCTTGGTGCAGAAGCTTGTTTCCGTTTTTCTTTCCATACCCTCCCGGTAGCGCCTTACCCGGTCAAGCAGAAGCTCCACCGCCGTATCGATATTGGGCAGATCAAATCTTGCGTGCTCACGCATTATCTTCTCGTCAAGAAACGGGAAAAGACACGGATCCGGCATGACGGAAAAGTCCGGAATAATATTATCCGAGCCTTCAACGACCTTTTCATAATAGCTCAGAATATCAAGCGGTCCGGGCAATGCCTGAACATATGTATCACAATTATTTTTCAGTTCTGAAAACATTTCCTTCTGCATTGATATAAAATTATCAAATCCCGAAACAACAGCCCTGTTCATATTATATGAAATATGCATCACATAGCTGCTTGTGATGATGATAGTGGGAAAGCTGCTGAAGGAGTTGATGTGCGCCTTTACATCGTCATAATGGTAATACGGCGTATACGCTGTTCCCGACACAATCAGGGGCATTATTTCCTTTAATACATTAATGTTGTAGGCATTGTCGCTGCAGGAGCTTTTATTATCTATGCAGATAATATGCTCCACTCTTATATTCTCCTCTGTGCCCGCAATCGTTGTCAGATACGACATAAGCTCCCCGTTCCCCTCCGGCTGTGCGATTATCCGGATAACGGGGTTGTCCTTTTCTGCCTCCATTGCAAGGATAATTCCCATAACATTAACTACACTGACCCTGCCGCTGAGACATTCCATGTCGTGCTTGAGCACCAATGAGCTGTGCCTGTGCAAGTCAAACGGATATACCGTATTTGTATTGTTAATCGCTTTCAGCAGTTCCTCTACATGCTTGCGCCTGTAGTAAATCGGCTCGCCTGTTTTTGTTATTGCATAGGCTTTGCGCAGCTCCTCCGCTTCTTCCGCTCCCAGTGCCAGCATTCGTATCAGCTCTTCAAGAGACTTTATATCAGGCGGCTTGCTCTTACCGCTTGCATACTTTGAGATTGTCGTTCTCTTTAACGCCCCCATGGATTCAAGCTGATATGCCGTCACCTGCTTTTCAGCCATCAATTCCGAAAGCTTTTGTGAAAATTCCGACATTTCAATCCTCCTTTAATTTGCTTATATTGATTATTTTACCATAGAATAAACCGTATTGCAATATGTGCAGTTTTTTGTGCAGCACTTTTTTTGATGAAAAACTAAAAATCAGCCGATAAACATAAAAAAATTTTTAAAAGGGGGTTTCTTTTTTCACAAATATATGTTATAATAGAAAAAAGTATATGCGGATGAAGCCCGCGGCTTTTCTGCATTATGTTTAATATTCAGAGGAGGTAGCATTATGAAGCACGTTAAGACCTTGAACAAGGCTAACCTTAAGGAAACTGCTGCTGTAGGCGGCTGCGGCGAGTGTCAGACATCATGTCAGTCAGCCTGCAAGACCTCATGCACAGTTGCCAATCAGAAGTGTGAGCACGCTGAATAATCAGTTTTTGGGATAATCCTCCCATGACGGCAGCGATCGCGCCGGGCGCCGTATCTTCAGGCGCCGGGCGCATTGTTTTGACTGCGGTTTTATCAAGCCGCAGCTAATATATATTTGAAAGGATAAGATTTAATTGATACATAAATACAAACTGTTTGATATGAACATAGTTCTTGACGTATATTCCGGTGCTGTGCATGTTGTTGACGACTGCCTGTACGATATGCTTGACTATCTGCTTGAGCCGTTTACCCCGGAGCGGGAATGCCCACAGCTTATCACAGACGAGCTTTCGGGAAAATATCCGCTTGAGGATATTAAGGAAAGCTATTTGGAAATATGCGAGCTTGTTAAAAACGGTCAGCTGTTCACAGATGACTGCTACGAAGAATTTGCTAAGAACTGGGATAAGAAAAGCGTTGTAAAGGCGCTCTGTCTTCACATTGCCCACGACTGCAATCTGCGCTGCAAATACTGCTTTGCCGGCACGGGCGAATATCACGGCGCGCGCGGTATGATGAGTGCCGAAACAGGCAAAAAGGCTATAGATTTTGTTATTGCAAACAGCGGAAACAGAAAAAATATAGAAATAGATTACTTCGGCGGCGAGCCGCTTATGAATTTTGAGACAGTTAAGGAAATTACCGAATACGCCAAGGCGGAGGGTGAAAAGCACGGCAAGAATTTCAGATTTACCGTAACAACAAACGGCATACTGCTTGACGAGGACAAAAAGAAGTACATCAACGAGAATATGTCAAATGTTGTTCTCAGCATTGACGGCAGAAAGGATGTAAATGACCGTATGCGCCCCAAGGTTAACGGCGAGGGCACATATGATACGATTCTTCCGAAATTCCTGGATATGGCGCAGAGCCGCAATCAGGATAATTATTATGTGCGCGGAACCTTCACCGCCTTTAACAAGGACTTTGCTCAGGACGTTATTCATCTTGCCGACCTCGGCTTCAAGCAGACAAGCGTTGAGCCGGTTGTTGCGCCGGATGAGGAGGATTATGCGCTTAAGGAATCGGATATACCGGAGCTGTTTGAGCAGTATGAAATGCTTGCGGAAGAATATTTAAAGCGTTGGAAAAACGGGAATTGGTTCAACTTCTTCCATTTTATGATTGATCTTGACCAGGGACCGTGCGCGATAAAGCGTCTTTCCGGATGCGGAGCGGGGCATGAATACCTTGCCGTTGCCGCTGACGGTGATTTATATCCGTGCCATCAGTTTGTGGGAAACAAGGACTTCCTTATGGGCAATGTGCATGACGGTAATGTAAACAAAGAAATAAGCAGCTATTTTGAGCGGTCTAATATATATACAAAGGATAAATGCCGAAGCTGCTTTGCAAAATTTTATTGCAGCGGCGGCTGCAGTGCCAACGCGTTCAACTTTAACGGTGATATTAATAAGCCATACGAGCTTGCGTGCGAGCTTGAGAAAAAGCGTGTCGAATGCGCGATAGCAATTGAGGCAGCAAAGAAGCTTGCAGACTGACAGGGGTGACATTATGCTTTTGATATGTCTTGTAGTAATTATTCTTATTGTCGGAGCAATGTTGATGTTCTTTCTCAATGTTGCATCCCATATTATCCTATATCTCTGCCTTGCGGCTATGGCGGCATACGGTATATATACCCTTGTCGCTCTGGTACGCAGAAAGCTTATGCAGAGGCAAACAGACCGCAGTACACCCAGAACTATTGATATAGGCTGCCGCTGCGGTCAGGTGTTCAGGGCGGCAGCGCCTATGGGCGCATCGGACTACACGATTTGCTGTCCGTATTGCGGAACAAGCTGCCATGTAAAGCTGCGAAACAAAAAAAGCAGTCTTTCCGACGATGATAAACGCAGTATAGTCATTTCCGCAGCCGGAATCCTGGCACTTTTGATCTTACTCGGTCTGCTGTTCCATCCCGTTAAAACAAGAGTGAGATATTACAGCATTCCGGATTCGGATTTTTACTATGACTTCGGCGTACCCCAGGAGTCAACCGATATTATCTAAAAGCAGAAAAGGGGTGTGTCAAAACAATAATTTTGTTTTGACACACCCCTTTTTTTTGGTTGTATAATTATTAATAGTTCTTGCTGCTGATTTCAAAATAGCTCTGCGGATGAGCGCATACCGGGCATATCTCGGGTGCTTCCGTACCCACGATAATGTGTCCGCAGTTACGGCACTCCCATACCTTAACCTCGCTCCTCTTGAATACCTCTGCCATTTCGACATTGTGAAGAAGTGCGCGGTAACGCTCCTCATGATGCTTTTCGATTTCGCCTACCATACGGAACTTTGCCGCAAGCTCGGGGAAGCCCTCCTCCTCGGCAGTCTTTGCGAAGCCTGCATACATATCCGTCCATTCATAGTTCTCGCCCTCAGCGGCAGACTTAAGGTTTTCCGCTGTGTCGCCTAATCCGTTAAGCTCCTTGAACCACATCTTTGCGTGTTCCTTTTCGTTATCGGCTGTTTTAAGGAAAAGCGCCGCTATCTGCTCATAGCCCTCCTTCTTTGCCTTTGATGCAAAATATGTGTACTTGTTTCTTGCCTCCGATTCTCCGGCGAATGCCGCCTCAAGATTCTTTTCCGTCTGTGTTCCTGCATACTTATTCATTTTGTTTTCCTCCTTATTATTTGTTTTTTTTGTATGACTTTTATATATCTCTCCCGCATGAGGGATATCGGTGTATTTCGCAATATCCTCATCAAGCGTTATAAGATCATCTTTGCACAGCTCATGCACCGAGCTGTGTCCCGTTATGCGGGCAAAGGTTTTAAGCTCCTCAAGCGAAACATTGAGGAAATTAGCTACGCGCTGCGCCGCGGCATCCGTCTTGAGCCGCGCTCTGAGCTGCGGATCCTGCGTCGCAACACCTACCGGGCAGTTGCCCGTTCCGCAGATTTTATACTGCTGACACGCTGCCGCTATAAGCGCTGAGCTTGCAACAGCGACCGCATCCGCACCCATTGCCAGTGCCTTTGCAAAATCCGACGATACACGCAGTCCGCCCGTGATTACAAGAGAAATATCCGAATTTACCGAGTCAAGATATTTTCTTGCCCTGTAAAGTGCAAACACCGTCGGCACTGTCGTAGACTCGCGCAGGAACAACGGGCTTGAGCCTGTTGCGCCGCCTCTGCCGTCTATTGTTATAAAATCGGGCTTCGCCGCAACGCAGTATTCCAGATCAGCCTCTATCCTGCCTGCCGCAATTTTTATTCCTATCGGTCTGCCGAGAGAGCGTCTGCGGAGCATATCGACCATGTCCTTTAAGTCTTCCTTGGAATTAAGCTCCGGGAATTTGCTCGGACTCTGCACATCCTCTCCCTGCTTCTTTCCGCGTATTGCAGCGATTTCCGCCGTGACCTTTTCTCCGGGCAGATGTCCGCCCATTCCGGGCTTTGTGCCCTGCCCTATTTTGATCTCAATCGCGTCGGCAGCCTGAAGGTTTTCATCTGTTACGCTGTATTTATTGGGTATATACTCAAAAATATACTTGTACGCCGCTTCCCTCTCCTCGGGAAGAATGCCTCCCTCTCCGCTGCACATTGCAGTCCCTGCCATTGCAGAGCCCTTTGCAAGAGCGACCTTGACCTCCTTTGACAGAGCGCCGAAGGACATATGTGATATGTACACAGGGCTGTTGAGCACCATCGGCTTTCTCGCCCTTTTGCCGATAACGGTACGGGTGTCAACCTCTGCACCGTCATCAAGCGGCGGCGGATTAAGCTGCGCTCCCAGAAGCAGAATATCATCCCACCCCGGCATCGGCATGCTTGTAGACATTGCTCCGCCTATAGTTTTTCCCGTAACCGCCATTTCATGTATCTGAGCCATGTAGCGGCATGATGAATCGGTTCTTGAATACCTCTCATCATACGCGAGATCACCTTCAAACTTCTTTGTGCTCTCCGGCTTCGGATCAGCCTCAACCAGTTCAAATCTTGAAACAGGCTGCTTGCATACAGGGCACGCGTCAAGCTCGGAAATCGGCTTTCCCTCCTTCGCCTCATCATACACCATTCCGCAAATAGAACATCTGTAAATTGCCATAATAATTTTCTCTCCTTTCCGGTCTTTAATTATTTTTTGTTATATTCTGCATCCAGACTCCTTTCTTCACTAAGATGAAGCCTATGATGCATTTTATCCAGTCAGCCATCTGTACAAATACAAGTATATATACAACATAAAGTCCGGTAAACCGGCTGAGAATATATGCCACCGGTATGCTCACACACCATATATACACACTGTCAAAAAGGAAGGTTATTACGGTCTTTCCTCCGGAACGCAGTGTAAAGTACGTTGTGTGCATAAAAGCAATCTGCGGCATGAATACAGCCTGAACCATTATAAATCTTACGGCAAGCTCCCTCGCCTGCTCCGTTGTATTGTACAGCTTCGGGAATACCGGTGCTGCGGCAAGCATAAGAAATGCTATTAATACGCTGCTTGCTACAGCAAAGAATATCAGCTTTCTGTCGGTATCCTTCGCTTTTTCCATTTTACCCGCGCCAAGCAGCTGCCCTACAATGATTGCGACAGCATCTCCCATCGCGACAAACACGACATTAAAAACATTACCTATCGTATTTGATATATTTATCCCGGCAATCACGCTCAGACCGCGTATCGAATAGCACTGTACAAGCATTGCCATTCCCGACGCCCACAGCGCTTCGTTAAGGAGCAGCGGAGCGCCCTTTGCAAAATAATTCTTTGCAAGCCTTGCCGGAAGCTTCAGTGTGCGGTAGATACCCTCTATATACCCGTTTTGTTTCTTGTTCCGGTGCGTCCATATCATTACATACACCGCCTCAACATATCTCGACATAGCTGTTGCCGCTGCCGCACCCGCAACACCCATTTTCGGGAATCCGATTTTACCGTATATAAGCAGATAGTTAAATAAAAGATTTACAATAACTGCCGCTATGCCCGCCTTCATCGGGATTACCGTTTCGCCGCATTCTCTTAATGTACTCGTGTACACCTGAAGCATCATAAACGGCGGCAGGCCAAGAAGCATTATCCTCATATACAACAGAGCGTACCGCAGCGCTGCGTCTAAATCTCCGCCGTCACTGCTGCCCATGAGGTACATTCTGATAAGCCTGTCTCCGAACGCGAGAAAAATCAATACCGCCGCCGCAGTAAGTATGAGAGCCATCCACAGCTTATATCTGAAGGTGTGGCGTATTCCCTCCGAGTTTCCTTCACCGTAATACTGCGCCGTAAATATCCCTGCTCCGGCCAGGCCGCCGAATATACAGAGATAGTATATCATTACCAGCTGATTGACAATTGCGACACCGGACATCTGTTCGGTGCCTATCTGCCCGACCATGATGTTATCAAGCAGACTGACAAAATTTGTTATACCGTTTTGTATCATTCTTGGCACTGCTACTACCAGCACCATTCTGTAAAAAGCTTTGTCGCCTATAAGCTTTGTTCGTAGTCTGTTCATTTCAAATTCCTTATGCTGTTATTCTATTCTCCGTCATTTACAGCCACAACTCCCATACCGCTTCTGACCGAAACAGTGCATACATCCTCTGTCACAACATTACTGTTACCTCTGCTCTGTGCAAAAAACAGAGTTTCGTTATTAAGCTGCCATTCAAGTCCGGTTGTGCTGACTCCGGTCATATCACCGTATATCGGTATTATCGACAGCGTTTTTCCCCTGCAGCCCGTGAGCCTGAGCTCACTTCGGACAATATGAATTTCATTTTTATCGTCAACAAGATACGCGCCCTCATGCTTTGAAAGCAGCAATATATCCGTCAGAGTGTGGTCAAGCCTGTCACCGGTCATTCCCAAAAGCATTATTTCGTCATAGCCGTTATCTATTGCATAATTTACCGCAAGCTCCCCGTCGGTAAAATCCTTTCTTACGGGGTAGACACAGCTTTTTATATTCTCATCCTTTTCGGACGAGTCAAAATCACCTATAGCTATGTCCGGTGTAACGCCAAGCATCCTTGCATGACGCAGACCCCCGTCGGCGCATATTATAAAGTCATCCGGTCGGATACGTTTTTTTATCCTGCTGTAGCTTTTTATTGTTCCGTTTCCGATTACAACTGCGCGCATGCTGCCGTCAGCCCCTTAATATTATCGATAATCGAACCCTTAAACACTGAGCTTCCGGCAACAATTATATTTGCTCCCGCCTTTACCGGCTCCGTTATGTTATCCGCGTTTACTCCGCCGTCTATCTGAATGTTAAAGTCCTTGCCCGTAAGCTTTCTGAGCGCAGTTATCTTTTCTTCCACCGCCTTAATATATACCTGACCGCCGTAGCCCGGCTCCACCGTCATGCACAGAACCATATCAAGCCTGTCAAGATACGGCACTACCGCGTCTATGGGAGTATTCGGGCTTATTGCCAGCCCCGCCTTTTTGCCGCGGCTCTTTATCATTTCTATACATTCCTCCGCCTTATCCGTTGCCTCTGCATGGAAGGTCAGCACGTCTGCGCCGGCATCAAGAAACCGTTCGATATATCTTTCCGGCTCCGTTATCATAAGATGAACATCAAAAACAATATCGGTCAGTGTGCGTATCGAACTTATTATCGGAAAGCCGAAGCTGATGTTCGGCACAAAAACTCCGTCCATTACATCTATGTGCAGCCACGGCGCGCCTGCCGCAGCCACTTCCTTAACCTGTTCTCCAAGCTCTGAGAAATCCGCCGACAATATAGACGGCGATAATATTATTTCCATGTGTTTCTGCTCCTTTGTAATTCATACAGCTCTTTGTAGGATTCATATCTCGACTCTGCTATCTCACCCTTGTGCACCAGCGCCTTGACCGCGCAGTCGGGCTCATTTATATGCGCACACCCTCTGAATCGGCATCCTCCCTTTGCCTCCCGCATTTCGGGGAAGCAGTCTGCCAGCTCCTGAGGCGTAATATTCTCCGGCTCAATTGATGAAAATCCGGGGGTGTCAAGAACATATCCCCCGCCCTCGACGGGGAAAAGCTCCACATGACGGGTAGTATGCCGTCCGCGGCTTATTTTGTCAGATACTGTCCCTGTTTCAAGCGAGCTGCCTGTTATAATAGTTAAAAGGCTTGACTTGCCGACGCCGCTTACGCCTGCAAACGCAGCAGTCTTTCCCTGTATTTGCTGTCTGAGCACGTCTATACCGAATCCGGTCTCCGCACTCGTTTTAATTGTCTTGTAGCCTGCATGCTCATACAGACTTATCAAATCGTCACAGTCTGCAAGCTCCGATTTGTTTATACATACTATCGGCTCTATACCGTTGATCTCGGCATTTACAAGCATTTTATCAATAACGGCAGTATTGGGATCAGGGCTTTTTGCCGCCGCAACCACAACTATCGTATCAATATTTGCAACTGCCGGACGTATCAGCCTGCTGCGGCGAGGATATATATCCGTTATTGAGCCTTTGCCGTTTCTGACGTCAATTTCCACATTGTCGCCTATCATCGGGGTAATATGCTCCCTGCGGAAGCGTCCGCGCGCCTTGCACTCGACGATGCCGCTCCCGGTCATTACATAATAAAATCCTCCGACGCCCTTATATATTGTCCCCTTCATTTAAAACGTCACCGTCTTGTCACTTACCTTTGCACCGTCAATATACGCCTGAACGCTTGATGAGCCTGCACCCTGCAGCTCTATTGTCACAGCGCCCTCCGTTTTCTGGTGCAGCTGATTATGCACAATAACACCGTCCTGAATTATTTCAACCATTACGGTATCGTTTGCCGCATCGGGAATCTTCACAGTGTAAAGGGTTGAGCCCGGACCGGGCGGTACTTCCTCTGCCGCAGGCTCAGCCGCCGGTTCGGCAGCGGGATTGTTCGGTACCGTGACATCCGGCTCTGTATACGTCTGCTCCGCCGTATTGACGCCGCTTGGCTCTGCGGGCGGAACTACATCCTCATACTCGGAAGCCAGAGTGGAGTCTTCCTTTCCGCTTGAAATGACAATTGTCACAGTTGTGTTCTCATTGACTGTCGCTCCCGCCGCGGGACTCTGCATTATTATTGTTCCCGCCGGATTATTGGATGCCTTTCTTGTTACCGTACCGATCAGAAGATTGTACATACCAAGCGTGCTCTCGGCATTATCGCGGTACATCCCTATGATGCTCGGAACAGTAACAACACCTCTTTGGAAATTATCGGTATCTGCGCCCGTACTCATGTGAAGCGTGACGTAATCGCCGGAATTAAGGTGTGTACCCGGAGCCGGTATCTGCCGGATTACCAGGTTTTCAGCTATCTTACTGCTCGGCTCAAGAACAATTTTATAAAGCAGCGTCTGAGCCTCTATAAGCTGTCCCGCCTCATCAATATCCATATTTACAACATCCGGTACCGGAATACCTCCGTTTGACGCGCCCAGCGAAATAACGAGCGAAATCGGCTCTGATCTGTCCGCTTCCGTCCCCGCCTCGGGCAGCTGCGATATTACCAGATTTTCAGCCACATTATCCGATAACGAATACTCTATCTCATCGTTAATTCTGTAGCCTGCACGCTTTGCCGTCTCTGCCGCTTCCTCAAGGGACAGCCCGGCAAGATTCGGAACGGAACTATTCGAGAACGGATTAATAAGCATAAGCAATATCCCCGCTGCCACAAGCACTATCACCGCCACGGTCGAAAGCGCCAGTATAACGGAATTTCTGTCCTCACGCTTCTTTTTCGCGCTCTTTTTCTTCTTGTTTTTTACTCTTGTGTTATTTCTGCCGCGGTTTGAAAGATCCTCCCTGCCTACAGGCTTCTTTTCGCGGACATCATGCTCTGCCTCATTGTCCGTTACAGGGCTCTTTCCCGATGCAATAACAGGCTTTTCCGCTTCCCGTGAAGGAAGATCTTCATCCGCAAGAACAGCCCTGAGATCCTCAAGCAGCTCGTTCATATTCTGATACCTCTTGGCAGGATCGCGGCTCATTGCCTTCATTGTAACATATGCCAGATCTGCCGGAACATCTATATTTACGCATTTTACATTTACCGGCTCTTCCTCGATATGCATCAGCGCAACCGATACCGGCGAATCACCGTCAAACGGAACTCTCCCGGCAAGCATTTCGTACAGACATATACCAAGCGAATATATATCCGAACGGAAATCTGTAAAGCCGCCGCGCGCCTGCTCAGGTGATATGTAATGCACACTTCCCGTCGCGGTGCCTCCCGCCATTGATGTATCGCTTTCCATCGCCTTTGCAATGCCGAAGTCCGTAACCTTCAGGACTCCGCCCGGCGCCATTATTATATTCTGCGGCTTAATATCGCGGTGAATTATATTTCTCTCATGCGCCGCCTGTATGCCCTGGGCAATCTGAATAGCGTAATCACACGCCTCCTGCCACGGCAGACGGGGATTCTTTTTTATATATTTCTTAAGCGTAATTCCGTCTACAAGCTCCATAACCATGTAGTTGATTTCGCCGTATGTGCATACGTCATAAACCGAAACGACATTCGGATGCACAAGGCTTGCCGATGAACGCGCTTCTCTTATAAAGTTTTCTACAATTTCACTATTGCCCTCAAAATTTTCTCTGAGGATTTTTATTGCGACATCACGGTCAAGAACCTTATCGTGCGCCTTATATACTGTAGCCATGCCGCCCGTGCCGATTTTATCAAGAACCTCATAGCGGTCGCTGAGCACTGTGCCGATCAGATTTTCAGTGTTAAGCATCAGTTATTATCTCCTTCCATAACAATCGCAGTGATATTGTCACTGCCCCCGCGCTCATTCGCGAGTTCAATAAGTGTATTTACTGCCGTTTCGGCTGAATTATTCTTAACCGCGTTAAAAAGCTCGCCATCCTCAATTTCTCCGAACAAACCGTCGGAACAGAGAAGGAGCTTTTCACCGTTATACGGTTTTACTCCCGTATCTATGCGCACAAATGCTTCAACCCCCATTGCGCGCGTTATGTAATTACGTCTGGGGTGGTGCTTTGCCTCCTCAGGCGTAATCTGTCCAAGCTTTACAAGCTCCTGCACAAAGGAATGATCCCGTGTTATCTGAACTATGCCGTCGCCTATCATATACGCCCTTGAATCGCCCACATGAGCATAAATAACAAAACCGCCGCGCACCATACACATTGTGGTTGTAGTACCCATGCCCATCACACTTTCATTTTCACAGGAATATTCATATATGGCACAATTGGCAGCAAGAAACGCCTGCCGCATAACCTCCATGCTCTGGAATCTGTCAAGCTTGGGAGTCATATACTCTGCTACATAGTCTGTTATTACATCAACAGCCATCGCGCTTGCGATCTCACCCGCCTGATGACCTCCCATTCCGTCGGCAACTATTGCGTAGCTGTATTCATCTGATGTAAAGACCTTCATACTGTCTTCATTGATTTTTCTTATTTTTCCCACATCAGTCAATGCTGCTGTTTTCAATAGTACACACACTCCTTTCGTGCAAATATAATTTACTTATTCATCCTTTATGTTTCCCGCTCTTTTTCTCAGCTGTCCGCATGAGGCGGAAATATCCGCGCCTAGCTCACGGCGGATTGTGGCGTTTACGCCGCGCATTGTCAGTCTCTGACAGAATGCGTTTATCTCATTCCTTGAGCCTTTTTTAAAGTCACGCTCCTCAACCCGGTTTACCGGAATCAGGTTCACGTGCGCGTGCAGCGGCTTTATGAGAGCGGCAAGCTCTTCAGCGTTTCGGACACTGTCGTTCACTCCGTGTATCAGCGAATATTCAAAGCTAAGCCGCCGTCCTGTTTTTTCAAGATAATATCTGCACGCCTTAAACAGCTCCTCTATTTTGTACGCGTGGTTTACGGGCATTATGCTGTCGCGTATTTCATTATTCGGCGCGTGAAGCGATATAGTAAGCGTTATGGGTATGTTTTCCTCAGCCAGCTTATATATTCCCGGCACAACGCCGCAGGTGGAAAGGGTAATGTGCCTGTAGCCTATGTTCTTCCCCTTTTCATTATGTACATTGTGAAGAAATTTAATCACATTGTCATAATTATCCAGCGGTTCTCCTATGCCCATAAGAACAATGTTTGAGATTCTTTCACCCATGTCCTTTTCGGCAAAGATCACCTGGTTGAGTATTTCCCCCGCCGTCAGTGACCTGAACAGTCCGCCTATTGTCGAGGCGCAGAAGCGGCAGCCCATACGGCAGCCGACCTGTGATGAAATACATATCGTAAGACCGTGACGGTAGCGCATTACAACGCTTTCTATACAGTTGCCGTCCGGCAGTCTGAACAGATACTTTACCGTACCGTCCAGTTTCGAAACATACTTTTCCTCAATCTCAAGCGTGGATACATATGTTTGTGCTCCAAGCTTCTCACGCAATGCCTTTGAAATATCGGTCATTTCGTCATAGCTTGTTACACCCATATGCAGCCATTTATATATCTGAGCCGCGCGGAACCTCTTTTCCCCTACAGAGATCAGATATTCCTCCAGCTCCTTGTATTCCATATCCTTTAAATCAAGCATTTCTTATCAATTTACATATATAAAAGCCATCCGAGCCGTCCGTATCCGGAAGGAACGTCTTTTCATATACCTTTTCAAAATTATCGTTGTTCTTTAAAAACGCGTCGGTCACGTTTTCGTTTTCTCTCTTATTTATCGTGCAGGTTGAATAAACTATCACGCCGCCCGGCTTTACATACACCGAAGCATTTTCAAGCATCCTCCCCTGCAGGCCCGGCAAACCGCTCACATCGTTTCTGCCAAGCTTAATATCAGGCTTTCTGCGTATTATTCCCCAGCCTGAGCACGGCACGTCGCATAATACGCGGTCAGCGGAATTTAAAAGCGTTTCATCTCTTACAGACGCGTCCGCAAGCCGTGCTTCAACCGATTTTATTCCCAGACGGTGCGCGCTTTCCTCTATAAGCCGTATTTTGTGAGCATATATATCAAACGCCGTTATTCTGCCGCGGTCCTTCTGAAGCTCGGCAATATGCGTTGTCTTTCCGCCCGGCGCGGCGCACATATCTATTACGGTTTCGCCCTCCTGCGGGTCAAGCGCGATTGCTGCGTTATACGCTCCCTTATCCTGGACGCTGAAATAACCGTCAAGATAAAGCCGGCTTCCTCCCACGTCAAAGCCTGATGTTCTTATAAGCGCTCCCTGCTCCTGCTCCGCTTTTATTCCCGCATCGCACAGACGCTTTATAAGCTCCTGCGCGCTTATTCTCAATGTGTTTGCGCGCAGCATCAGTGCCGGCGGCTCGTTAAGCGACGCCATAAGCTCCTCCGCCTCATCAAAGCCGAAATCATTTATCCACTGCTGCGCCATATCTGTTGTATATGAATATTTAACCGCCAGATACTCCGCCTTATCCTCCGGAAACCGCACCTCGCAGCCGTCACGGCAGAAGGAACGCAGAACTGCGTTCACAAACCTGTCCGCGCCTTTTCTTCCGTGTTTTTTCGCCAGCCTCACGCTTTCGTTCACAGCGGCGCTTTCAGGGATTTTATCGGCGTATACAAGCTGGTATATACCAAGCTCCAGTATCACCTTTATGTTCCTTGCAAGCTTTTTCAGCTTTATTGCGGAATACTGACCGATTATATATTCAAGTGTATAGTGATGCGATACAACGCCGTATACAAGATTTGTTACAAGCGCTCTGTCTTCGCGGGACATATCCCTTTCCCTGCCCAAGGTCTCCTTAAGAGCAAGATTTGAAAACGCGTCATTATATAAAATCTCACAGAGCGTTTTAAATGCCGCCTCTCTTGCGTTCATCAGTCTCTTCTCCTGCTGTTGCTGTTCTGTACTATGAGCAGCAGTCTTATAACCTGCAGCAGCGTTGAGGCAGCGGAGGCAAAATAGGTCATTGCCGCTGCGGACAGAACCTTTCTCGTGCCCTTGAGCTCCTCCTCGTCAAGTATCGCCATATCTCTTAAGGTCGCAAGCGCTCTTGAGCTTGCGTTCGTCTCTGTCGGCAGCGTGACAAGCTGGAATGCGAATACCGCACAGAACAGGATCACACCTGCCATTGCCAGATTTGTCGCGCCCAGAATAATACCTATTATAATAATCGGCAGCGAGAGAGTATTACAGATATTCACTATCGGAACCATGCCGTTTCTGAGTCTGATAGGCACATATCCCACCTGATGCTGCACTGCGTGACCGCACTCATGCGCCGCAACGCCCAGCGCCGCAATCGACGCCGAGTTAAAGGTTGAATCCGAAAGCCTTATCACATTTTCCTTCGGACTGAAATGATCCGTCAGACTTCCCGATACGCGCTCGACACGTATATTGTAAAGTCCGTTTGCGTCAAGTATTTTTCTTGCAACCTCCGCGCCGGTAATGCCGCGGCGCGATCTGACCTTATCGTATTTATTAAACGTACCCTTTACGTTTGCCGATGCCAGCATGGTTATTACAAGCCCGATAATAACAAGTATATATGTCGGGTCAAACCAGCCGAAACCCATACCGCCGTAATAGCCGCCGTAGAAGCCGCTGTCAGCGGAATATGCCAATGCTGTAAGCATAAAATTTCAGCTCCTTTCAGATTTTTAAACAATAGTTTCGCCCAGAATTACCCCGTCATCAATATTGTGTCCCCTTGCGTAGTCCTCAACATACATACGCTTTGAGCCTTCAAACTGAACATTTTTAAGATACAGCGCGCCCTTGCCGCAGCCGACAAGCAGACCTTTTCTTTTAACGAGTCCTATTATTTCGCCCGGGCGTCCGTTTACCGCATCCGTAATTTCGGCGTCAACTATTTTTAAGCTCTTTCCCTTATAGGTAGTCTGCGCAAGCGGATACGAATTCATTCCGCATATCAGCTTTGAAATCTCCTCCGCGCTTCTGTACCAGTCTATTACCGCATCCTTTTTACTTATCATAGGCGCATAGGTATGCTCGCTGTCCTTCTGACGCTTGTACTGCGCTGTACCGTCGGAAATCTGCTCTATAGTACAGGCAAGCAGCTCTCCGCCGATAACTGCAAGACGGTCAAAAAGCTGCGCGGAGGTTTCATATTTGCCGATGGTCGTTTCCGCAGCAGCTATAACATCCCCCGTATCAAGCCCGTAATCCATACGCATTATTGACACACCCGTAGTTTCGTCTCCGTTTATAATCGCCCACTGTATCGGCGCTGCGCCGCGGTATTTGGGCAGAAGTGACGCATGGACGTTGATACAGCCGTATTTCGGGAAATCTATTATATATCTCGGCAGTATTTTTCCGTATGCCGCAACAATAATCATATCCGGCTTCAGCACTTTGAGCTGCGGCAAAAATGCCTCACCCTTAAGCGTCTCCGGCTGATAAACGGGTATTCCCAGCTCCTCAGCCTTAAGCCTGACATCCGTGGGCATAAGCTTATGCCCCCTGCCCTTAGGCTTATCCGGCTGAGAAACAGCTCCTATTATCTCATGCTCCGTTTTGCACAGGCGCTCCAGTATCGCCGCGGCAAAATCGGGCGTTCCCATAAAAAGTATCTTCATGATGCATTACCTCCTTTGAGGTTGATTTTTCCGTTATGTGATTAGTTATCCAGATATTTTGTGACCTTTTCGGTGAAAACATGTCCGTTGAGATGATCGCATTCGTGGCATATCGCGCGCGCAAGAAGCTCCTCGCCCTCGGCAATAAACCAACGTCCCGTTCTGTCCTGTGCCTTTACCTTGACATAATTCGGTCTTTCCACCTCGCCGAAAAGTCCCGGAAAGCTTAAGCAGCCCTCCGCGCCTTTCTGTGTTCCCGAAGTCTCGATAATCTCCGGATTAATAAGCTCTATTTTCCCCTCGCCTATGTCTATTACAACAACACGCTTGAGTATTCCTACCTGCGGTGCGGCAAGACCTACGCCCTCTGCCTTTGTCATTGTATCATACATATCGTCAAGCAGAATCCCAAGCTTTTCATCAAATTTTTTTACTTCCTTGCACTGCTTTCTGAGTATTTCATCCTCACGCATACGCAGCTGACGAATTGCCATATGAATCTTCCTTTCTCAATATATCGTTATCGGGTTTTTATCGATTGAAACCGCTGTACTTTCATAGCGCCTGTCTTGCTTTAAGCTGCGCTGAGCGGCGCAGAGTCTGTCGTTGAGCGCATCCATAGAATCACACTTGATTATGATCTGCCAGCGGTATTGGTTCTTTATTTTTGCAATCTGTGACGGTATCGGTCCCAGAATCGCCACACGCTGTTCTATCTTTGTTATATCGCCGAACAGCTCCCTGAAACGGAAGGCGGCACGGCGTGTTCTTTCGTTATCCGTATCGGTAAAGCGTATACAAATCATTTCCGAAAACGGAGGATACCACATCGCTCTGCGCTCCGCACAGGTTTTGTTATAGAAGGTTAGATAATCATGCTCCTTAACAAGCCTGATTGCAAAATTGTCCGGGTCATATGTCTGTATTATCGCGCGTCCGCCCTTTTGTCCGCGTCCGGCACGTCCCGAAACCTGCTCAAGCGTATCAAAGGTGCGCTCTCCGCTTCTGAAATCGTTTATATGCAGCATCGTATCCGCAGATATGACGCCTACCAGCGTTACATTGGCAAAATCAAGTCCTTTTGCAACCATCTGTGTGCCTATGAGAATATCAATTTTCTCCCGGTCAAACCGGTCAAGGATTTCCTTATGCGCATTTTTTCTTCCTGTTACGTCAGCGTCAAGCCTTATAGTGCGCGCGTCGGGAAAAAGCCGTCTGACCTCCTCCTCAACTCTCTGTGTTCCGCCTCCGAAGTAGCGTATATACTTGCTTGAGCAGGCGGGACACTTGATATAATTCGGCTGTCTGTGTCCGCAGTAATGGCACTTTAATGTATTATCATAGCTGTGATAGGTAAGTGAAATATTACAGTTGGGGCACTGCGGTACAAAGCCGCATTTTCTGCACGAAACAAAGGTGGAATACCCGCGCCTGTTCATAAAAAGTATCGTCTGCTCCTTACGGTCAATATTTCTCCTTACCGCCTCGTAAAGTCGTTTTGAAAACATGGTCTTGTTGCCGCGCTCAAGCTCGGCGCGCATATCGACAATTTCAATATCGGGCATGCGGTTCTCATTGTATCGCCGCTTCATTTCAAGCAGCCTGTATTCCTTGTTCCTCGCCTTATTATAGCTTTCCATCGACGGTGTGGCGCTTGCAAGAAGCGTTACCGCTCCGTTCATCTGCGCGCGGTAAATTGCAGCCTCCCGCGCATGGTATCTGGGGCTCATTTCGGATTTGTAGGTATCGGAATGCTCCTCGTCTATGATTATAATCCCAAGGTTATCAAGAGGCGCGAAAACCGCGCTTCTCGCCCCTATTACTATATCCGCATCGCCGTCCATAATACGGCTCCACTGGTCATACCTCTCTCCCAGAGACAACCCGCTGTGCAGTATTGCTATTCTCTTGCCGAACCTCGCCACAAAACGGGATAGCATCTGAGGTGTGAGCGAAATCTCCGGCACTAGCAGCAGCGCCGTTTTCCCACGCTCGGCAGCATGGGCAATGGAACGCATGAAAACCTCGGTCTTTCCGCTTCCGGTTACACCGTGGAGAAGTATTGTCTCTCCGTCTGCATTATCTATTGCCGCATTTATGACCGATATTGCCTCCGCCTGCTCCGGCGTAGGCTCGGGCGGTATACTGAGATTTCCCTCCGTATCATAGACCGGTCTGTCAATATACAAATCAAAAAATTCCGCCAGCCCCTTTTTAACAAGGACTGCAAGCGCACCGTAGCTTCCCATTGAGAACCGTACAAGATCGGCTGCCGTAAGAAATTCGTTATTCATAAGAATAGACAGCATACGCTTCTGGATTTTGGATTTTGAATTGTCATAGAACGTCTGCACCGCGTCCGGCTCTGCGGCAAGCCGCACACCCCTGAGCTTCTTTTTATTTATGTCTCTTGTCTGTCTGTATTCGTGCTCAACCGCTCCGACCTCACGCAGCTTTGAAACAGCAGCCTTTATATCCCTTTCAAAATATGTGGAAAGAGAATATATGTCCATTCCTCCGCCGTTGTCCTCCAGAAGCTCCATGATTCTTTTATAGGTTTCGCTTTTGCCCTTGTACTTATCCTTGTCCCTGAGTATTATCCATTCAATAGATTTTACCGACGTACCCGACGGTATAATGGTATGAATAATCTCAAGATATGTGGCAAGATAGCGCTCATGCATAAATTCAATGAGCGGAACCATACTTTCTCTGAATGCAGCATCCTCCGCCGAAAGTCTGATTATACTCTTTATGCCGCTTTTTACATCGGTTGTTTCAGTGACATAAAGGACAAACGCCTCCATCTCAATATTCCCGTTCGTAAACGGCACAAGAACCCTTGAGCCCGGACGGACGCTGTCCTCCAGCTCCTTGGGTATACTGTAATCAAATATGCGGTCCACAGCCCTTGCGGGCTGATTAACTACGACCCCGGCATACATCAGAGCTCATTGTCCTCATTATCCGCTTCACTCAGTCTTGCAGCAGCAGCGGCAAGCGCAGCGTCAAGAAGATTCATTTCCTCCTTCGGCTCCTCCTCTGCCTTAGGCGCATCTTCTGTCACCTGTTCCGGCTCTGTATCAGCTTCCTCAGTCTGGGAGTCCGCAGCATTCTTTTCAAGCTGCATTATAGCTTCAAACTTTTCTTCCTCATATTCCTTTGCCTTCTCAATCGCCTCCGAACGGACATAACCCACTACGCCGTCCGCAATCTCATTTACAGCCTGAGTTACCGGCTTGTCAAGCAACGGATTATATCCGTTGCCTTCCCCGGCAGCCTCCTCCGCCGCCTTTCTCTCAAGACCGATCATTCTTGCCCTTTTCGCCACCATTGACACCAATGTATAACGGCTGTCAACACAGCGATCCAACTCTGTAATTCCCGGTTTTATCATCATAATATTCTTCCTCCTGATATATTAGTCCAACTTTTCATTAATGAGCGCAGCGATCATTTCCTGTTCAGCGCGCTTTTTATTGAGGTACGCCATGACCTCATGCACACAAACCTCCAGATTATCGTTTACAATCTGCGTTGTGTATTTATCTGCCTGTGTAAGCTCCCACCGCGTTGTTTCGAGTCTTTGGGCAATCTCCTCCGCCGTTTCGCGCCCTCTGTTTACAAGACGCTCCTTAAGCACTCTCATGGACGGCGGCACAAGGAAAATCAAAACCGCTTCCGGAAATATCTTCTTTACCTGAAGCGCGCCCTGCGGCTCAATTTCAAGCATGACATCCTTTCCTTCGTTAAGCAGCTTCCTCACCGACTCTCCCGGAGTGCCGTAGTAATTGCCGTTGTATTTTGCATATTCAAGCATTTCTCCGTTTGCAATCATGCTTTCAAAGCGGTCAAAGGTAACATAGTGATAGGTCTCGCCCGGAATCTCACCGATGCGGCATTCACGTGTTGTAGCCGAAACCGAAAGGTACAGCTCCCGCTCTTTTTCAAGCAGCGCCTTGCACACCGTACCCTTACCCGTGCCCGACGGGCCGGAAAGTACAAAGAGAATCCCCTTCTTCTGCATCAGTCGTTTCCTCCTTCATCGTCAGTATACTCCGACAGCTCATATTCACCGTCAAGCCTTTGGGCAAGCTTGTCGGGAATTATTGCCGACAGAATTATGTGTCCGGAATCCATAACCACAACAGAGCGTGTTTTCCTTCCGTAGGTAGCATTGACCAGTATTCCTCTGTCCTCCGCCTCTCTGATAAGCCTCTTTATCGGAGCGCTGTCCGGGCTTATCACCGAGATAACACGGTTGGCAGAGACCATGTTTCCGAAGCCGATATTTATTAGTTTCATCTTACACCCTTATTCTATGTTCTGAATCTGCTCTCTGAGCTTCTCTATTTCGCCCTTCAGCTCTACAACTATCTTTGCCGTTTCAATGTCTGACGCCTTTGAGCCGATCGTGTTGCATTCACGGTTTATCTCCTGTATGAGAAAATCAAGTCTTCTTCCCGCAGGCTCACCGCTGCTTATTATACCTTCAAACTCGTCATAGTGACTCGCAAGACGCACGGTTTCCTCGTTTACCGCAATCTTGTCGGCAAACAGAGCGACCTCCGTAAGAACTCTTGCATCATCAACCTCGCGTCCCTCAAGCAGCTCGTTTATCTTTGCGTAAAGCTTTTCCTTATATGCGGCAACAATCTGCGGCGAACGCTCGTCCACACGCTTTGCAAGCAGACGCATATAGCTGATTCTCGCTCTGAGATCCGCCTCAATTCTGCCGCCCTCACGCTCACGCATTGCAATAAACGCGGTCAGAGCCTCATCAAGGACAGTCTTAACCGACTGCCACAGCTCCTCCTCATCGTCACGCTTAGGCTCAGCCCGGAAAATATCGCTAAACTGTGCAAGCACGGACACGGTTACATCGTTCTCGATCCCGAACCCGTCGCACAGCTCCTTTAATGCTGCAAGATAACCTCCCGCAAGCTCCTTGTTTACCGTTATGACCTTATCCGCCTCGCCTACCGACTCAACACTTACATACACATCAATCTTGCCTCGCGCCACTGCGCTGCTTACCGCAAGCCTTACCTTCTCCTCAAGAAAGCCGTATTGACGCGGAACCTTGATGCTGTAGTCCGAAAACCGGTGGTTTACGGATTTAATCTCCACGGTTATCTTTTTTGTCCCGGTGACAGCTTCAGCCCTGCCATATCCGGTCATACTCTTTAACATATCAAATCATTCCTTCTGATTAAAAGCACATTATTATCTAATTATATCATGTTTTTACTGATAATTCAACTGTTATTTCTTAAATTTTTATTTTTACACGACAAAGAAACAGAACACCACTGCGCGCTCCGTGCCTTCATTGCTGTATATGTGGGTATTCTCACTGTTAAAACGAAGCAAATCATCTTTTTTAACCGACTTTATTTCATGTCCGGTATCTATTGTGATCTCACCCTCCAGCATTACAAGATATTCCTTTGTTCCGTCTCCGTGGCCGCCGCTTACATATCTTCCGCCCGGCTCCACGTCTATGCGGTAAATCTCCAGCTTATGGCTGTCCTCATACGGGAAGCAGGTACGCACCGCATACTGCCCCTCAGCCTCTTTTATGGGATACAGCTCCTCCGCCCTTATGAGAAGCGATTCCTCCGGCGGAGGGCCGAGAAGCGAATTGAGATCCACCCTCAATCCGCTCGCAATCCTTCCCACCACGTTTATCGACACGCTGCCGTTGCCGTGCTCTATGCGGTGCAGCATACTCTTGCTTACTCCGGTCTGCTCCGAAGTCTCGTCAAGACTCATACCTCGATTTTTTCTTATACGTCTGAGATTTACCGATATATTGTATGATAAATAGTCCATCTGCCTCTGCTCCGCAATTACAGAAGATGCGCTCTTAATTCCTCTCCCGATTTTGACGAAAGATATGCCGGAGCAATATCAAATACCGTCTTTGCGCCGCTTGCGCCCTCCTTGTTAAGCCTGTATGCAGCTCTTGCATATGCCACAAGCACACAGCTTGTAAACTCCGGATTTGAATCAAGCTTCAGGCTGTATTCGATTATGTGCTTGTTCTCACCGTTCTGTCCCGTTCTTCCGCTGCGGATAACAAAGCCGCCGTGCGGTATTCCGCTGTGGTTCTTTATAAGCTCCTCCTCGGATACGAAATTGACCGTGGTATCATAATCCGCAAAATAGTTCGGCATTGTTACAATGTCATTTACAATCTGCTCCTTATCCGCGCCCTCTTCGGCTGCCACATAGCATTCTCTTGTGTGCTTCTGCCGTGTTGACAGCTCCGGATTCTCACCGTTTCTTACCGCCTCAAGAGCCTTAGGCACAGGTACGGTATACTGCTTTGCATTCTTTACTCCCTTTACTCTTCTTATTGCGTCCGAATGACCCTGGCTTACACCCTTTCCCCAGAAGGTATAGTCTGCGCCGTCTACGAGGATGCAGTTGGCATATAATCTGTTGAGCGAGAACATTCCCGGATCCCAGCCTACGGAGATTATTCCCACATTGCCTGCCGCCTTTGCAGCAGCGTCCACATTCGCAAAGTGCGAGGGGATGTTTGCATGGGTATCAAAGCTGTCTACGACGTTAAAATACTTCACGTATTCCGGAGTCTGCTCCGGAAGATCTGTGGCAGAGCCTCCGCAGAGAATGAGAACATCTATCTCGTCCTTATGCGCGGCCGCATCGGCTGCGGGATATACAGCTACTCCCTCTGTCTGTATTTTTACCGTTGAAGGATCACGGCGCGTAAATACTGCCGCAAGCTCCATATCATCATTCTGCTTTACTGCACACTCAATGCCGCGGCCGAGATTGCCGTAGCCCATAATTCCTATTCTTATTGCCATTATAATCTACTCCTTAATATAAAAATTCAAACTCCAGGTCACCGATTGCAACGATGTCCCCCTCGTTTATACCCATATTCATAAGCTCCTCTATGACACCGCGGTTGAGAAGCGCTCTCTGGAAATATGCCAGTGATTCGTTGTCGTCAAATGTGACCGAACCGCCCACAGCCTCAATCCATGAGCCTGTTATGACATATTTACCGCCCTCTCTTGTGATCTCATAGCCCTTGCCGCTCTTGTCCGGCACGCGCTCTGCTTCAAGGTCAACCTGCGGCTCATAGGTTATTATCGGAGGAAGCTTCTGCAGCTCCTCATAGGTCTTCTTCATAAGCTCATTAACGCCCTGTCCGGTTGCCGCCGAAATCGTGAACACCTCAAGCCCCCGTCTTTCCATCTCGTCAAGGAATGCCTGATATACCGCTTCGTCACGGATTATATCCGTCTTATTCGCCACAACAATCTGCGGCCGCTCCTCAAGCTCCATGTCGTATTCGGCAAGCTCTTTGTTGATTATATCAAAATCCTCAATCGGATCTCTGTACTCTATTGAAGAAACATCGACAACGTGAAGCAGAAGTCTTGTCCGCTCAATGTGGCGGAGAAATTCATGCCCCAGGCCTACTCCCTCACTTGCGCCCTCTATAATACCGGGAATATCCGCCATTACAAAGCTCCTGTGATCGCCCAGATCGACAACGCCGAGATTAGGCTCAAGTGTTGTGAAATGATAATTTGCGATTTTCGGCTGCGCCTTCGTTGTCATTGAAAGCAGGGTTGACTTTCCCACATTCGGAAAACCGACAAGCCCCACATCAGCAAGCAGCTTCAGCTCAAGGATTACCTCTCTTTCCTCGCCCGGCTGACCGTTTCTTGCAAAGTTCGGCGCGCGCCTTGTCGAGGTGGCAAATCTGGAATTGCCCCAGCCGCCGCTGCCGCCGCGCGCGATGACCGCAGTCTTGTCCGGGTCTGACATATCAGCAATTATAAGATTTGACTGCGCATCTCTTACAAGCGTACCCTGCGGAACATCAAGAATTATATCCGCGCCGCTTTTTCCCTTCCGGTGATTGCCCTCGCCGTCCATTCCGGTGCCCGCAGTATACTTGCGCTTATAGCGGAAATCCATAAGCGTCGTCATTCCGGTATCCACCCTGAATATTACACTGCCGCCGTTGCCTCCGTCGCCTCCGTTAGGTCCGCCTGCGGGAACATACTTCTCGCGCCTCCATGAGATTGCGCCGTTACCGCCGTTGCCTGCCTTTATATATATTTTTGCCTTATCTGTAAACATCCGGCTATATCCTCCTTTCCTTAACAAAAAGAAAATCCCGGAAACATTCCTGCTTCCGGGATTGATAGTCATCTGTCAGTACCGACCGATAAACAGGAATTAGTCAGCATATACGCTGCACTGCTTCTTGTCTCTGCCAAGTCTTTCAAATTTAACCTTGCCGTCGATCAAAGCAAACAATGTATCATCCTTACCTCTGCCAACATTGTTGCCCGGATGAATCTTTGTTCCTCTCTGTCTTACGAGAATGTTGCCCGCGAGAACGAACTGACCGTCAGCTCTCTTGACACCCAGTCTCTTCGACTCTGAATCACGACCGTTTTTTGTACTACCAACACCTTTTTTATGTGCCATGCTGTGTTACACCTCCCGTGAATGTGTATTACTTAGATTTCTGTTTAAACGAACTGCGATTAAGCATTAACAGCTGTAATCTCTACCTTTGTGAAAGGCTGTCTGTGGCCCTTCTTCTTGCGCTCGTTCTTCTTGCTCTTCATCTTGAAAACAATGACCTTCTTAGCCTTGCCGTTCTTAAGAACCTTCGCTGTTACCGTTGCACCCTCAACTACCGGAGTACCAACCTTAACATCATCACCGTCTGCAGCCAGAAGAACCTTGTCAAAGGTTACCTCTGCGCCCTCTTCAACGTCAAGCTTCTCAACGAAAACAACGTCACCCTGAGCAACCTTATACTGCTTACCGCCTGTTTCGATTATTGCGTACATCTGTATACACCTCCTGTATAAAATAATATTTTATTTGGAGACACGCTAATTACGGTAATGCGCCTCAAAACGCATTTTAACAGAACCGTTTCTATGCGGTCACGCTTAGTATTTTAACAGATTCATCTGCGCTTGTCAAGCTTTTTTTATAAATTTGCCAAATTTTTTTGTATTTATTTTGTTTCAAGAATTTTGTCTATGCTTGCAAGCTTTACGCAGATTATAAATACCCTGCACGCCTCAACAAGCTCATCCATCGGCGGGAATGACGGCGCAATTCTGATGTTTGAATCGTGCGGATCGTTTCCGTATGGATATGTCGCTCCCGCGCCTGTCATAACTATGCCGGCATCCGCGCACATTGAAACTATCTTCTTTGCCGTGCCTTCCATACCGTCAAAGCTGATAAAATATCCTCCGAGCGGCTTTGTCCAGCTTGCGATTCCCGCATCGCCCAGCTCCTCTTCAAGCATTTCGGTAACCTTTTCAAACTTAGGTCTCATAATATCGGCATGCTTCATCATGTGTTCCTTCAGCGCATCCTGCGTCGGGAAGAACAACACGTGTCTTAACTGGTTCAGCTTGTCGTGGCTGATTGTCTGAGCGTTCATATACTTAACCGTCTCGTCAATATTTGCCTTTGACGCCGCCATTGCCGAAATTCCCGCTCCCGGGAAGGTTACCTTTGAGGTTGAGCAGAACTCATAAACCATATCGGGATTGCCCGCCTTTTCACATTCCTTGATGATATTGAGAATCTCGGGCTGGTTGTCCCTGTAAAGGTGATGTATGCAGTATGCGTTATCCCAGTAAATTCTGAAATCCGCCGCAGCAGGCTTGAGATTTGCAAACCGTCTTACAACCTCATCACTGTATACAACGCCGCCCGGATTTGAATACTTCGGCACATTCCATATACCCTTAACCGCCGGATCCTCCGACACAAGCTTTTCCACCATGTCCATATCAGGACCGTCCTCAAGCATCGGCACATTAATCATTTCTATTCCGAAAAATTCACAGATGGTAAAATGTCTGTCGTAGCCCGGCACAGGACAGAGGAACTTAACCTTATCCAGTCTGCTCCACGGCTCCGAGCCCATAATACCCTTTATATACGCTCTTGCGATTGTGTCATACATAAGTGAGAGCGATGCGCTTCCGTAGATAACTATGTTTTCGGTTTCAACATCAAGAATATCGGCAAAGAATCTCTTTGCCTCCATTGTTCCCGAAAGAATACCGTAATTCCTAAAATCCAGACCGTCCTCGCCGACAAACTGCGTGTCCTCATTAATGATGCTGAGCATCGGCATCGAAAGCTCAAGCTGGCCTCGCTCCGGCTTGCCGCGTGCCATGCTGAGATTGAGCCCCAAGCCCTTCTTTTCCTCATAAGCTGTCAGCAGCTCCTCACGGAGCTTCATAAGTTCTTCCTTAGTCATCTGATTGTATGACATAATCTTTGTCCTCCTTACCTGATACATACATCCCTTAACGGTAACTGTGTATAACTTCGTTAAATATTATACTATATTATCATTGTTTTAGCAAGAATATTTTTATACAAAAATACGGTGCACTATTCATTCGTAAATAGTGCACCATTGCATTTAATATGTTTATACAAATCTGTACTCCGTTATATGGTTATATGTATGTCCTTTTCTCAACAGCGGACCCGGAAAATGACTGAATTTCATCGCATTCGGGAATGCCTGCGTTTCAAGACAGAACGCCCCGTGCACCTTATATTCCACATCGCCCTTATGCACGCCTCCGCCGAGCATATTGGCAGTATAAAGCTGCATTCCGGGCTGATTTGTAAGCACCTGCATTGTTATCCCCGTTTCCAGGCTCTTTGCCACAGCGGCTGTTCTGTAGCCCTTTCCGCTTATTACAAAGTTGTGGTCATAGCCTCCGAATGCCTTAATCTGCGGAAAATCAGCAGCTATGTCCCGGCCTATCGGCTTCGGCTCTCTGAAATCAAACGGTGTGCCCTCTACGGAAAGCACCTCGCCCGTAGGCATACACTCGCTGTCATTGGGAGTGTAAAAGTCTGCATTGATCTGAAGTATCTGATCCTTTACCGAACCGCTCTCATGACCGCCGAGGTTAAAATAGCTGTGGTTTGTGAGATTACATACGGTGTCGCTGTCCGCAGTCGCCCTGTATTCAATCTTAAACGCATTTTCATCCGTTACGCTGTAGCGCATTGCCACGCTTAAAGTGCCCGGGAAGCCCTCCTCGCCGTCAAGGGAAATATAGCTTAAAATAATCGCAGTTTCTCCGGGAATCTCAGTGACGCTCCACACCTTCTTGTCAAAGCCCTCAAAGCCGCCGTGAAGGCTGTTTGCGCCCTCGTTTGTGCCGACGCAAAAGCGTCTGCCCCTCAGCTCAAATTCACCCTTTGCAATCCTGTTGGCATGTCTGCCTATTGCCGCTCCGATATATCCGTCATTATCCAGATACTCCTCAAGGCTCGCCCTGCCCAGAACGACATCCTGCGTCTTTCCGTTCTTGTCAGCTACAAGAAGCTTTGTTACTATTCCGCCGTAGTTTATAATCTCCGCTGCCACACCCTTGCCGTTGTCAAGAGTATATGCAAAAATCTCCGTACCGTCCGGCATTGTGCCGTACAGCTTTTTTGTTATTGACATTTAGTTACCCTCCTGTAAATTTATTCACATTCTTATTTTATCACATCAGGATTTTACTGTCAATACAATATATTCAAATATTTTTTATATAAACACAAAGGCTGCACCAAAGCCCGGATGAGCTTTGACGCAGCCTGTTATATACCGTATTGCTTTATTATTCGGCGTCAGCGGATTCCTCGTCGGGAAGCTCTGCCTGAACCTCAGGATCGGTTGAGTATACGAGTGTTGATTCGGGCTGTACATCGTCCTCATCTTCCTCTTCCGCTTCCGGCTCCTCAGCCTCCTGCGGCTCCTCCTTCTCGATAAGCGCTCTGATAGAAAGGCTTATCTTCTTCTCCTCCCAGTCAGCGTCGGTAACCTTAACCTGTACCTCCTGACCGATTGTGAGCACGTCCTCGGGCTTGCCGATACGTCTGTCTGCAATCTGGGAGATATGGATAAGACCGTCAACCGACGGAATAATCTCCGCAAATGCGCCGAACGGCATCATTCTTACGATCTTAACCGTGATTACATCACCGACATTTACCTTATTCTGCGCGATTACCCACGGATTGTCCTCAAGCTTCTTGAAGCCCAATGAAATCTTCTTTGTTTCTGCGTTGATGTCCTTGATATATACATCCATTGTATCACCGACTGCGCATACCTCTGACGGATGCTTGATCTTGTTCCACGAAAGCTCGCTGATGTGAACGAGTCCGTCCACGCCGCCGATATCAACAAATGCACCGAATGATGTAAGCGACTTAACAGTGCCGCTGTAGTGCTTGCCTACTTCCGCAGCTGCCCAGAACGCCTCTTCCTTAGCCTTGCGCTCAGCCTCGAGAATAACACGTACCGAACCTACAACTCTCTTTCTTCTCTCATCAAGCTCGATAAGCTTGAAATTAACAGTCGTTCCTACAAGACTCTGAAGGTCTGAAACATATCTCTCAGATGCCTGACGCGCCGGAATGAATACCTGCGAACCGTCAGCCAATGCGATCACACCACCCTTAACAGCCTTAATGATCTTGCCTTCAATAATTTCTCCCGATTCGTAAGCCGCTTTGATTTTGTTCCAGCTCTCCATAGCTACCAATTTCTTTCTTGATAAAACTACCTTTCCTTCAGCATCGTTTACGCCAACAACATAAACTCTGATTGTTTCGCCTTTCTTTACAACATCAGACGGCTCAAGTGACGGGTCATCCGTTATCTGGTCCATCGCAAGCACACCGTTGTACTTGAAACCGTCCAGATCAACGATTACTTCTGTCTTGCGGACTTCGACAATAACACCATCCACAATGTCCCCATTGTTGAGAGTCCTCTGCTCATAGTTCTCAAAAAGCTCAGCAAAGCTCTCTTCATTTTTTAAATTCTCACTCATAGCCTTTACTACCTCCTGGATAATACGCGCGGGCGTTGAGGCTCCCGCCGTAATTCCTATTTTATTATATTGTTTGTGCGGAAGTTCATCCGCAGTCTCAACATGATAGGTCTGCGGACACAGCCGCTCCGATATTTCAAAGAGCTTTCGTGTGTTGGAGCTCTTGCGTCCTCCGACTATAATCATACAGTCAGATTCCGCCGCCAAAGCCGCCGCTTCCTCCTGCCTATTCTTTGTTGCACTACATATTGTATCAAATTCTATGGTACTTTTGCAAGTGTTTTTTAAAATTTGTACGATTTGCACAAAATTATTTTTTTTGATTGTTGTTTGTGCTACAACGCAAAGTGGTTTTTTGGTAAAATTTGTGTTAAAT
>JAQXTR010000091.1 GCA_029219585.1 Clostridiales bacterium | reverse complement strand
GCTGCCTTGTTTTTTTCAAATCATCTTCTTTTAAAATTACATTATACCTCACACCTGTTCATACCATTCTTATCCGCTTTATACGGAAGTTCAAACTCCAGCATATATTTTTTAACATCATCATGTGCAAAGATAAAGAGCATATCTGCACTTTCGCAGTACAATTTATTGTTATTTTTGAATTTCAGCCTGATATTCGGCTCATAATACAGCTTTCGTATTTCTGATACAGAATATTTTTCAACATCAATGCCGTTTATTTCAAATAGCAACACATCCTTTTTCGGCACGATAGCACCACTGATTTCTACAGCTTCATATTCCATTAAAATCCCTCCTAAAAAAGTTACACCCTGTTTGATAATCATATTATATCAAACAGGGTGTACAAAAAATAGTACATCAAAAATCCATCCACCGTATTTGTTTTATTTCAATGTTTCTTTCTTTCGCATAACAAAGAGCATGGTATGTTCCGCTCTTTATTTTTGAACGTTCATCATAAACAGCGATAATTCTGCCGCTGTTATCTATCATATATCTATCACGCATTTTAAGCATTCTCATACTTTTAATCTCGCCGACAGTAATTATTTCATCGGAATTGTTAATTGCATTAAGATATCTTAAATCAGTTACAAAATTATTGTATTCTTTATACGGCAGCACTGCCGTCAGTTTAATATTTAGGTTGCTTTCTTTTGCAGACAAAACACATTCCGCCGCCCATGTATCAACCCCCAAAGCACCTCCCCAAAGAAACCGGGTATATCCTGCGTTTATTGCAAGCCGAATTTCATTATTTAATGCTACTATAAGTTTTTTTGCTCTTGTATCCGACAAATTATCCTTCCAAGGAAAAAACTGCGGTCTGTGCCCTGTAAAACAGCAGGTTTTCATTTCAGTGCCTCCACGAAAGTTTTTGCTCACTTTTGATAATCATATTATAACATTGCTGTATGTACAAAAAATAGCACACAAGAGGTGAAATATAACAAAAAATCAGCGAACATTCTTTGTTATCCATAGCCCTATCCTCGCTTTATTAAAGCCTGCAGCGTCAATCTGAAAACAAGCTTATTGGGGAAATATCGGTCATCCGCAAAAATTTCGATACCACTTTTGTAAAAGAACTCAAGAAGTGCGGCAGCTATTGCCGCACTTCTCGATTGTCCGTACTCACACTGACATATTATCCTTTCCGTTGTATCTTTATGACATATAACAAAATACGCAATTTGCTGCGCTGTTTGCTCACTAAACAGAGTGTATTCCTGTTCTTTGTAATCCTCCGTCTCATCCGAAGATATATCATCAAACACAAGCTGTAAATGCCACATTGGCTTATTTTTTAGTTTAGGCGCCGCTTTGTCGGTATCCCGAACGCTGATTAGTGCGGTATTGGGAGGGAACGGAGATAAGGCAAGTTCTTCTATTTGATTTCGACTGAGAATTTCGATGTTTTCTTTTTTAATCCGCATCCGCTCTCACCGCTTCGCTTTTATTGTCCGCATTACCTTTTATTTCATCTCTCACTTTCATTAAAAGCATACCGAGTCTGTTTTTTCCCTCGCCGTTTACCATTCCCCAATAGCGGTCGCCGTGATTGTTGCCCTCAATTAAAACTGCATCACCCGTAGCAAGAAGTTTTTCTCTCAACTCGGGATTTTGGAATTTGCTTTTAAGACATGTATACATAACAGAGTCTTTCACTTCCTCCCAATCGGAACGTAGTTTTAATCGTCTGCCCATTCCCTTTACGGTAACAGGAGAGCCTTTTGTAAATTTAAGGCGTTCTTCACAATTCAAGGTCTTTGCCGCCTGAAATGCGTGTTCAACACTGGGATATGTTATCCCCTCAAATTCAACCTCGCACTTTTTGAAATTCGATAAAAACGAATATTCACCTTTGAATAAATTGATTTCGTTTGACATATATGTACCTCCTTGCTTTGATTATGGATTTATTTTATCATACGCAGTGGGACATTTTTGGGATATGCTATTTTGCTCTTCTCTTTTTGGCAATTTCAATCCAAGCTTTACTTTCCCATTCAATTGGAGGAATATCAACCGAGTTCCTCAACTCATCTTGAATTAACTTATAATCAGCATCAGACAATTT
>JAQXTR010000090.1 GCA_029219585.1 Clostridiales bacterium | reverse complement strand
ACGTTTACGAATTTGCTTACTAAAAATTCTCAAATCCTGTACGCTTCTATCTCGCTCTTGTACAGTTTAGCATATCTCTCCGCAATAGCTGCAGACTGATCTGCCAAAGCATTGAAATTATCTTTATTCTCTTTGAAGTTTCTGTCAAGCTCTTTTTCTTCCTCTGTCATGCCCTCTACAATTTCCCAGCGACCGCCGGAGCATGAACCTGTACAAGGTCTTGGATTATCTCGGGGATATAAATAATCTTCGCCGCTGTTATCAAAAACCCTGTAATAATCCATATCGCCTATAGTTGCAATATATGTTTGTCCATTTGTAAGACCATCTACTCCAAAGCTTTCGCCGATATATTTCAGTTTCATCTTCTATCTCCTCTATATTTTACTTTTGCATCATACTGTTTACCATCTAATTCATACCAGTGTATGTCGAAAATATATCTTTCACTTTCTATTTTTCCGACACGCTTGCGCCATTCGCCGTACTGACCGCCAAAGACATTTATCAGATTTTCCTCAACCCTTAATTCTGTTTTCGCTCCCTTTCCGGCAATTGTTCTCACAGATGTCATAACAGCACCTGTCGGTATAAAATTCTTCTCGCCGTTATAGATATAATCAAGCTGCGATCGCAAGTAATTATGATTATCTTTGTATAACCTTTTCAGCTCTCCCCACTTCTCACTGTCATTATACTTCAAATTAACGAATTTGTCAAAGGTTTTCGGCATATTTTCAGTGCCGATAACCTCCTTATACCTCTCGTACTGCTTCTTATCGGCGGACTTGTTGCGCATCTGCCTGACGTGCAGCTCCATAGCGTCCCTCTGATCCTCGTTAAGGCTGTTTTTCCATTCGTCATAAGTCATTGAGCCGTCAACCTTGTAATTCTTGCCGGTAAGGGGATCCCTTGCAGTTCTTTTCTTGGGTGCAAAATCTCCGATTATGGTTGAGCATCGGCAATTGGGGTGTATGGTAGGATAATTGACTCCCGGTGCACGCTCCGATACTCTGAAGGTTTGACCGTCAAGTGCTCCGCACCTGTCGCACGTGCGTTCGGAAAGAGCCGCAATGAAGGTGTACGTTTCGCAGCCTATTTCCTCATAAGCCGCCGCCTGCCCCTCCGCCATAAAGTGCGCTGTTTCCGTCCGTACAAGCCTTTCCGTCACATATCTCGGGCTTGCACCGCCCGTATCGTCCGTAAAATCCTCAAGTCTTTTCGCCATTCTGTCAATACTGTGGCCTGCCGTGATTCCGTCCTCAACGACCGTCTGAACCGTCCTTATAAACTCGCTGTTATTTTTCCATATACGGCTTGAATAATTTGCGCCGAACCAATCTTCCGTCTGCAAAACTTCAATTGCCCTTTTCGGCAGCAGCGAAAAATCAATACCGCAGTCAAGCCCTTTAGCGGTATCATGCACGGTCGTATAATAGGCTTTGCGCATAATGTTTCCCGTAAGAGTCTTAACCGCCGCTCTTTCCGCAACGGCTGTATTTCTCATTTCGATATATATTCGTTTCTTAACCGCCTCCAGACGGCTTATGCGTGCCCCGTAAGCGTGAGCGTTTATTCTGTCCTCGATGTCCTTGCGTTCTTCCTCATCCGTTGTTTCATCAAACAGCATCAGCAGCTCTTTGTACTGTTTTTCATTTTCCGCCGCTGTTATCAGCTCTCCGGCACTCTCAGCATCAAGCCCCCGATACCGTGCAAACTCGTTGAATATCGCGGTTATATCCGAATCAATATTTCTTATCGCCCTTTTGTACAGTGCAATAATCTTCTTTTCTGCCTCTGTTGCATCATTTTGTGCCGCCGCCTCAAGAGCCGCCGCGCGTCTTGCCCAATATGCCTTACTCCTCGTTTCCCTCATCGTATGTATTTACCTCTATCGGATTCCTGTACTCGTTAAACAGTCTTGTGTTCTCTTCCTTCTCCTTCCGTACAAGCTCTGCCTCCTCCTTGGCATCTGATACAAAATCAAGCTGAGAGAGCTTGGTTTCAAGCGACAGCATGTTGTCAAGCTGGGAGAGCATCTGAGCTGTTTCAAGGTTATTCACCGGCAGATTATGAGTAAATATAATATCCACTCTGTGAATCGGAATTTTCTGCATATTCTTCCTGATTGCGAGGAAATGATTATACATTTCAAATCTGCTCTTAAGTCCCTCGGTAAAATATCTTTCCTTGTTTTTTATCATCTGTTCAAAGCCGAGCAGCTTGTATTTTATCGCGACGCCCGACAGATTGTTTCCAAAGCTTTCATCCGACAAATCCGGAACCATTGAAAACCTGTGAATATCCTCCTTGTAGTCGTCACGAAGCACCTTTATATCATTGCCTTAAACGCAGGACGGTCAAAAACGATGCCGCTGTAACCATCGTCCACTCGTTCATTAACAATCCTAATATCGGGATTTCTCTTGACAAATTCATCGATATATTTTCTCTGATTTGCAATACTGTCGCTTTCGTTTGTTTTATCATTTGTGTATGATAAGCGTAAGTATTCCGTTGCATAATACAAC
>JAQXTR010000089.1 GCA_029219585.1 Clostridiales bacterium | reverse complement strand
CCAAATTGAGCCTTACTCTTTCGCTGCCGTCCGCATAATCATCAAACACACGCGGCATAAGAATAATTTGTTCCATAACAACCTCATTTGTAGCAGGATTGATATACTGTATTACTTGGCGATTCGCTTTCGTCGAAAGCCAGTAATATTGCGGGTTATCATTACGGAACGTATAGTAAACCTCTATCAATTCCGTTGCTGTTAAATTATATGCATATTCTTTTCCGGCAACCTCAGGTAAAAAATGTACTTGTTCACTTGTGCCGTCGTTATAGTTTACTGTTGACCACTCAATATTCTCAGCGCTTGTTTTAAACATTTCACATCTTTCGCGCATGTCATCGTAGCATCTCTTACGTTCTTCACTGCTGCTGCGCTTATCCATATCCCTATAGCCGTAATCGGAGCCATAGCCGTAAAATGACAGAGCCTCCCCCATCAGTCCCATATCCGCATCAGACATAATATCCGGTCCGCCTTGACTGCTTATAATCTCCCTTACTTCAAGCTGCGCCGCACCGGTCGGCATTACTATATCTTCCTGTTTATTTTCCGCAGAATATACAACTGCACTACTCACTGCCGCAGTGAGCGCTGTTACAAAGGCCGTCAATTTTTTATTCATTGCACAAACTCCCTTCTATTCGGGGTTAATCCTCTTTTACGTTTATAATAGTACCAACCGTCGGCTTCGGATATGCGCTGATCGTTCCGAATGGCATCTTCTCGCCCGCCGCAGTTACATTTTCAATCTGTTCTACCTTAACCGGATTCATAACGACCATAACATCCGCCTTGCCGTTCTTTATGGCGTTATAGCATTCCGTAGAGCTGTTTGTTGAAGAAACAAGATCCGCATAGTCATCTTTGATATTAAAAATATCATTGATGATAAGTTTTCTAAGTACAACCGTATCAAGGCTGCAGTATGCCTTTGACATTTCCGGCAAAAGCTCCTTTTTGATATAATCAGGATCCTTCAGAGTCAGACGGTAGAAATAATTTCCGTCGTGATAAATGCCGAGCTTAGTTTCGTTCCGCTTTGTTTTGATCTGATTCTTCATAGTCTGAGTGATACTGTCATCCTGAGTATCCACAATAATCTTTTCAATCTTAAAATGATCCTGAACCATTGCCACAAAAAATTCCTCCGAGAAGCCCTGCGGAAGCTTTATCTTTCTGTGCGACGGCATTATAACGAAACCGTCCGAATTGGAGTTGTACAGTGCCACCATTGTATAATTATACGGCTCCTTACCTGTGTTAAGCGGATTATTTGCACGCATATAGTTGCGGTACTCGACACATGTTGAATATCTGGTCTGCCCATCCGTTATATAAAGCGGCAGCTCCTTGAAGCTATCTACAATATCTCCGATAATATCCTTATCCGTTATTCTCCATAAACGTTCGCTCATGCCCTCTGTCGTTACAAACTCCATGTCAGGTGTATTTTCCTTCAGGTCATTCATAAGATTCAGCAAATGCTTTCCTCTTTCAACATACAGACAGGAAATTATACTCATGTCCGCATTGGTAGCCTCAAGAAGGTCATATCGATCTTTTTTTGATATGTCACGAATCTCCTCGCATGTACGGATATTGTCCTTTCCCAGCTCCTCAAGCTCCAGAAGAGCAACAAAAGTCAGATTTGAATAGATATTGCCGTTGACAACACTTGTTTCCTCTTGGAGATATATAGCATCCTCCGTGTCACGGACGAGAATATCGTTTGCAATCCAATCCCGCAGATATTTCTTTGCTCTTGTGTATTTGTTATCCTCTTCGGTATCCGTTTCTTCAATTTTACCGTCAAACGCCCTTATCACGTTATATTCACTCATTCCGTAAAGCTGTGATTTTTCTTCGTCGGTCATATTATATCGCATCGGTGCAACAACATTGCCCAAATCACCGACCTTCCCGATATTATATCTGTATCCCCTGAACGGCTTAATATTTGCCATTAATTTCAACTCCTTAAATGTGCTTACAGGTATAAATAACCTATATATATAATAATATCACAAATTTAAAATTAGTCAATATCTTCATTTTGAAAAAATTTGTTTTTTATGAAAACATTATAATACTTTATAAATTATAACATAAATTCGTTCAATTTATCAGTAGTAAAACAAACAAAAATATGATTATGCTTTTGGTGAATATGTATATTGTCCATAATTCCGGTGTTAGAAATATATAGACCTGTAAGCGGAGAGCTGATAATATGTTTCATAAAGACAAAATCAATTATAACAACTCAATCTGTTGCGGCGTAACAGGCCTTATTGGGGTGCTGATAGATGCATAGTAACAAAAAAAGAAAAAAATCTCAAAAATTTTACTGAAAAGCTTGACAAACCACCTTGTTTTGTAGTATAATAACTATCGTGTTGTACGAGTTATATTCTTATAGCACATATTATTTCCATCGAGTCCGTTTAGTAATTGACTTGCCGGGAGGAGGGAATATAGGATGTCTGAAATTAGAATTAAAGAGAATGAATCACTTGACAGTGCATTGAGAAGATTTAAGCGTCAGTGTGCAAAGTCAGGTGTCATGGCTGAAGTAAGAAAGCGTGAGCATTATGAAAAGCCGAGCGTTAAGCGTAAGAAGAAGTCAGAAGCAGCCAGAAAAAGAAAGTATTAATCTCTTTAGAGGCGCATAGTAATGACTATCAAAGAAAAGCTTAAAGAAGATCTTAAAACTGCAATGAAAGAAAAGGACACCGTTCGGAAGAATGTTGTTCAGCTTATAAAAGCAGGAGTTTTACAGGTTGAAAAGGATAATAAGGTAACACTGGATGATGCCGGTGTTACAGACGTAATTGCAAAGCAGTTGAAGCAGCGCAGAGACTCGCTTCCGGATTACGAAAGGAGCGGGCGTGAGGATCTCATCGTCCAGCTTAAACGAGAAATGGAACTTCTGATGGAATATCTGCCGGCACAGCTTTCCCGTGAGGAGCTTATTGAGATAGTAGCAAATGCTATAAAGGATACCGGCGCTTCAACCGTTAAGGATATGGGTAAGATAATGGCAGCTGTTATGCCCCAAACAAAGGGCAGAGCAGACGGTAAGGAAATCAATAGGATTGCCAGAGAAATGTTAGACTGACTGTATCCCGGTAAAATTGAATATTAACGGAATGAGATAGAAAATATCTCTTTCCGTCACACGCTTGTATAGCTCAGTTGGTAGAGCAGCTCATTCGTAATGAGCAGGTCGCAGGTTCGAGTCCCGTTACAAGCTCCATGTAAAAACGGCTTAGGTATGCGAATTCTAAGCCGTTTTTGTTTGATTTGATAATGCGAAGTGCATTGTTTTTTACTTATTTTTCCGGTTGTCAAGTTGCCGGAAAAGTTGTCAGTTGTCAAACATTGACTTTGATTTATTTTGGTTGACCTTTAACTATCACCCATAACATGAAGTCCCTGTTCAAGATATGACATATTCGCACGCTTTGCGGCGGTTTTCCAGCCTCTTAAAGGATTTTTATGATAATCTTGCAGGAGAAGATATTGTAACATACGATGAATATGGAACTCCTGAAATAATATCATTTGCCAAATCAAAAGAGCGTGTAACAAAAGACAGTGCAACAAATTCTCATAAAGTCATTGATAAATTAGCACGTGCTAAAGGCAATGTAAATATGCTCTCAATAGTACATATTGATGAGCTTATAAAAACATCAGTTCTTGAAGCAAAAGCTGATGAGCATTCTCATCAGTGGCTTGATGAAAACGGCTGGGATTTCAGAAAAACATATATTCAAGACAGAAACGGTGATATATATGAAACAACATTAAATATAGCAAAGACAAGAGATGGAAGAAATATTCTGTATGCGCTTTCAAACACAAATAAGGTTGATGTAGGCGAAGTGCCCTCAACTCATATTACAGAGAGGGGCTCGCGCATAACCACCAACCTTAATAATTCAAGTATATCACAATCGGGCGGAGATGTCAACAGCAAATTTTCCCTCAAGCGTACTCCCCCCACCGAAGTAAATTTTGGGACAGCGTATCTGCAAAATTATCCTTGACAACACGGAGAAAATCTGCTATATTAATAGTAGAAAGTGAGCTGTACGAGGTGACGCTGTTATGCGGTAAACTCGGCGGGAGTTCCCGAACAGTTCGCTTTTTTGCGTTTATTGCATAAACAACTCCCAGCGGTTCTATGTCACTGACTTCATAATTATTTACTATTATTCGTGTAGGATAATAGTTGCCTTTATCGTCTGCGCCTATTCCCATAAGAACATATCCACCAACAGTATTATCCCTCGGTTGTAACTCATTTACCGCTATTGCATTTTGCAATATATCACCAATTTGCATTGTAGAGATTGCTGTTTCATCAGCTTTTCTTGTTAAACCGTGCTTTAAACCATTCTTTCCGACAACAATATTTTTATCAATATCTTTTACATAAATATATGTGGTAGAATCTGTGTTGTTGGGGTTATTTTTGCTCCTCGCATTTTCTATTCCTTTTGATAACACCGCCGTTCTGTCAGGCTGCCCGTTTTCTTTGTACGGTATCTCCTCCGTCAGCATTGTTACGGGCATATCCTTTTTCTTCAGAAGTTCACCGTAATTGTATTTGTCCACTTCCTCTATGCTGCGCTTTAGTGAAAATTTCTCCTTGACATCCGTGCCTGGGCGTGGTATACTATTATCAATAAGGGTTCCTCTATTTGAGGCAGATGTTACATCAGACAAGAGAGCTGATGGCATACTGTCAAGGGGAACCCTTTCTATATTGCTCATGCCATAGAAGGTTGCTCCGTTTTTCGATACTCCTATATCGATAATCCCGTCAAAAGTCTGTCCGTCAACCACAAACCGTGTTTTATAATATTCAAATCCGTATTCAGCAAAAGGATGATTTTTACTGTCCGCGCTTGAGCCTATATACTCGGAGGCTTCAAGCAGATTGTGCAGTTCTGCGGCGGCTTTGCTTTTTGCCGATTTTATATCCGATGGATAGTCAACGCCGGGATAATTATATTTATTAATTCCTGTCTTGCTTACATGGACAAGATTATAATCAGATAACGGCAGTGTTACATTTTTATATGTTTTGCTCATAAAATTAGAAGCTATTCTTTTATAATCTTTTTCATCAGCTTTATCAAAAATACCTTGATTTTCTGTTATGTGCACATATTTGTTGCCGTTTTTATCCGTTCTGATACTGTATTTGGTTTTTTGTATACTGCTTGTTTTTGCGGCTGTGCCGTTATTCCTTGCGTTATTCCTAACAGTTTCCGCGAGTGCATATTCCTCTATTATTCTGTCCGCTGCCGTAATTGCCCTCAATGCGCTGCTTTGCCCGGCATTCACTACATTGTCGCGGACCTTGACATATGCGTCATATATCTGCTTTGCCAGACTGTCTCCGCTTTCGGGGAAATATTCGGGGAACTGTGCTTTAAGCTCTGTTATTTCAAT
>JAQXTR010000088.1 GCA_029219585.1 Clostridiales bacterium | reverse complement strand
AACCGCAGAACCGGATACCGCGCATTCCTATGTTTTTGCCGGGGCTAATATAAACGGTGATCTGATACACCATGATGAGTTTCAGGCGAACGAGGGGTACACTAAGTACACATATACCGCTACGGTAGACGGAACTAAATACATAAAGTTCTTGTTTGCAAAAGCAGGATTTCTTTCATATGATCCGAACGGAGGTACATATCACGAGACAACCGGGGTTACCGAGCATACGTATGGTTATTATAACAGCGGAATAGCAGAAACAGAAGTCCCAACCGCGGCAAATGCCAATGACTATTTTACGGGCTGGAGCCTGTACACAAACAAGAATACAGCGGCTGACATAACAATTCCGGCAAATCATATCGTTACATACAATACATCTGATGAGCAAAATCCGAAGCTTACCATTTCATGGAATAACAACAGTGAATCCGTCACGCTTGACGCATCAGCTGACAGCGGTATTATGCTTGTTGCAAATTACAGATATAAGCAGGAGGCTATTGCTGTTACATATGATGAGAATAATACTATAGACAACGATGGTCAGGGCGGAAAAATTGATATAGTTAATTCCACACAGATGCAAGCTGTTACAGGTAATGATACTCAAAAAAGCACTGCGGGTGATGCAGGTGACATAATTACCGTATCGGCAGCGGCTAAGATAGGGTATCAGTTTGACGGCTGGTTTGAAACATTGGACGGCTCTGCCGTGAGTAAGGCACGTGAATACTCATATATAGTTGTGGGAGATACAACGATATATGCCAAATTTTCTAAAAAGACCGTTCCGGAGCATACTACTCCTACATACCAAAGCAGCTATGCGTATATTTACGGCTATAACGACGCTACAATGGGACCTGAAAACTATGTGCTCAGAGGTGAGGTTTCGGCAATGCTGCACCGTACGGTTAAGCAGAATAACGCGCTGGGCGATTTCCAATATGACAAATCTGCCAAACCGCCGTTTGAAGATATAGGCGGAAGATGGGACAGGAGCGCAATTGAGTTTATGACACACAAGAAAGCTTTTAACACATCAGTGCCGTATGTTTATCCCAGAGAAGCCATAACACGAGGCGAAGCCTGTAAGCTGGTATGCCTTGGCTTAGGCTTTACAGAGGACGAAACTTTAACGTATGAGGAATATGCCTTGATTCTTAACGACTCCAAGATTAAAGGCACCAGTATTATAGTCGGGTATGATGATTATAATCTGGGGCTGGGGGATAAGCTGCTGAGGGCTCAGTTCTGTACAATGTTCAACAGAATTTTAGGCAGAGCAGAAGCATGGCTTACAACAAAATCGGGAGAAACCATAACAGCCGAGACATACGGTTTCCGAGACCTGCCTAAGGAGTGGTATTATGAGGATGTTCTGAGGGCGACAAGCTCCTATGATGAGGACGGATATGTTGATATGTCAAGGCGCACAAGCAAGTTTGAGCTTGACGATTTGGTATAAGCGATAAGGGGATAAGCTTAAAGGATCAGATGCCGGAGTAAATGCGGTTATAACGCACTTGCTCCGGCAATTTTTGTTTGACATACGGATGTATTTGTGATATTACCCAAGTTTGCCGCTTATAAACGAAAAAAGTCCGCTCTGTTACACTAACAAATGTGACAATGTTGGAAAAAATATTTATAGCCCTTGTAAAATTCTGTTTGATGTGTTATAATAATTCTGCAATGGTATTCAGGGAAGAAGGGTGTAATCCCCTCGCAGTCACGCTACCGTAACAGACCGATGCTGCCGGTATGAGCATGACAAGATCCGACGAGCCGCAAATGCGGCTGTCTCCGGTTATTGTCACTGATACAAATACGGCACATGGTTTTACAGCCGGGTCGCTGGCCATTAGCATCCAAAAAAAATTCCTGCGAGCGACGGGAAATGGAGGTAATATTTTATGTCAAAAAAACTTATTAAAGCGTTTGTTGTATCAGTCTCGGTGCTTCTTTTGCTGCCGTCAACATACGCTTGTGCAATGCACATTATGGAGGGGTATCTCTCTCCGGGCTACTGCGTGCTATGGGGCGCTCTGTGCGTTCCGTTCCTTATATGGGGCGGGGTGAGTATGTCAAGACAGATGAAGGCAGATAACATGGTAAAGCTTCTGCTTGCTCTTTCGGGCGCGTTTGTATTCATCATTTCATCACTTAAAATTCCATCGGTAACGGGCAGCTGCTCTCATCCTACCGGCACAGGCCTGGGAGCGATTCTTTTCGGTGCACCCATAATGTCGGTGCTGGGAATCATCGTGCTTGTATTTCAGGCGCTGCTTCTGGCACACGGAGGTCTTACAACCCTTGGAGCAAACACTTTTTCGATGGCAATTGCCGGACCGTTTTTGTCATGGGGACTGTATTCACTTCTGAAAAAAATGAAGGCTCCGGCGGCAGTGTCGGTATTTCTTGCCGCAACACTCGGAGATGTTTTTACATATACAGTGACCTCATTTCAGCTGGCAATGTGCCACAATGACGGTAATTTTATGTTTGCCCTCGGAAAATTCATGCTTGTATTCGCGCCGACTCAGCTGCCGATTGCAATTGCGGAGGGCATTCTCTCGGTTATGATATTCAATATCATTGAGAAGTATTGCAATAGGGAGCTTAAAATCCTCGGAGTGACAGGTGAAAGGAGGGTTTCGCTGTGAAGCTTTGGGTGAAAAATACAATTCTTGCCGTTATACTCGTCATGGTTGTTGCGGTTCCTCTTATGTTTATGGGAGGCAATGAATTTGGCGGAACGGATGATGCCGCATCAGACATAGTGTCTGAGGTTAATGCCGGCTATGAAACATGGTTTGACAGCGTTTGGGAACCGCCGTCGGGCGAAATAGAATCTCTGCTGTTTTGTGTTCAGGCAGCAATCGGCGCGGGGGCAGTCGGTTTTGCTCTGGGCAGAGTAACCTCAAAGAAAAATGCTGATAGATAAGGAAGCGTACAATTCAAGGCTCTCGCGTGTAAGTCCGGGACTTAAAATGCTGATGTCGCTTTACTGTATAATAAACTGCATAGCCGCGGACAACATTGTAACAAGTCTTATGACACTTTTTATAATGTCCGCTGTTATATGCGGAGCAGGCGGACTGAAGGTGAAGCGTCTGATTCATTTTCTGAAAATCCCGCTGTTTTTCACGGTTATAGGCACCGCTGCGCTTGCAGTGGAAGCGGGAAAGACGGATTATATCATTTCCTTTTTGGGAATAGGGATAACACGTTCGGGCGTGGTTTATGCGCTTGGAATGTTTTTCAGATGTATGGGCTCCGTCAGTGCTATGTATTTTCTGTCACTGACTACACCTGTAACCGCAATCTTTACGGTTCTTCGGCGCACACCTCTGCCCGGCTTTTTTGTGGAAACAGCGGAGCTGGTATATAGGTATATATTCGTGCTTTTTGACTCCTATAAAAAAATAAATGTCGCTCAGGAGTCGAGGCTGGGATATAATACGCTTCGGGCAAAGTACCGCTCCACCGCGCTTATCGGCGGAGCAGTGTTCATAAAGGCGATGAAGCAGGCGCAGCGCAGCTTTACTGCAATGGAGAGCCGCGGCTATACGGGAGACATTAAGGTTCTGGCGGGAGAGTATACGCTGCAAGCCTATCATATAGCGGCAGCGGTGATAATATGCGCGATGCTGACAGTTTTAGGAGTGATATTTTGAACAGTATAATTGAAACCCAATCGCTGTGCTGTGATTATAACGGCGAGCCTGCATTAAAAAATGTAAGCATTTCAATTCCGAAGGGAAAAATGACCTTTGTACTCGGCGGAAACGGGGCAGGAAAATCAACGCTGTTTCTGGCACTGAACGGAATAATAAAGCCGTCGGGCGGACGCGTGCTGTTTAACGGAGAACCGCTGAAATACGATAAACAATCATTGAGAAAAGCGCGGGAAAGGATCGCTCTGGTTTTTCAGAATCCTGATGATCAGTTGTTCTGCGCGTCGGTATACGAGGATATTTCCTTCGGCGCTGTCAATATGGGGCTTGACGAAAAAGAGGTGCGCCGCCGTGTTGACGAGGCAATGGAGATAACCGGAGTAACGGCGTTTAAGGATAAGAGTGTTCACGCACTGAGCTGCGGGCAGAAAAAGCGCGCCGCAATCGCCGGAGTGCTTGTAATGGAGCCGGAGGTTATGATCCTGGACGAGCCGACAGCGGGACTTGACCCGGAGGGTACGGGAGAAATCATGTCAGCGCTCAGAAAAATAAAAAAGGAAAAGAATCTAACGATAATTATTTCCACGCATGATATGGACATGGCGCCGGTGTATGCGGAGTGGGTATATCTTCTCGACCGCGGCGAGGTAGCAGCAGGAGGAGAAGCGGAGAAATTCTTCGCATCTCCTGAAATACTGCGGGCGCATAAGCTTAGACTTCCGCGTGTGTCACATTTGCTTGAAATACTCAATAAGCATGACGGCATAAGCGTGAGCTCCGGAGCGGCGACAATCTCTGCCGCGCGGAATGAACTGCTTGGGCATATAAGCAGATAGTATTCCGGTATATATGGCTGATAAAAACAGGCTGTTTTAATACGGACAGCCTGTTTTTAAAGAACGGAGTGTTCTTTTCTGTATTGGTTAGGAGAAACGCCGACTATTTTTTTAAATACATCTCCGAAATAGTTGCTGTCATGATAACCGCAGTAGGATGCAACTTCTGCTATGGAATACTTTGTTTCTGTAAGTATATTGATAGCTGTTTTAATTCTTATGTTATTAAGGTATTCCTTGAAGCTGAAGCCGGTTACACGTTTGAATTTTTTGGAAAAATACGAAGGACTCATATATGCTATATTTGCCATCTGGTTAAGTGTTATAGGCTCATTGTAGTATTGACATATATATCGGCATACATCGCGGATTCTGCTGTCATATATCGAGTTGTCTATAATCGGATATGTTGAATTGGCTGCAAGCTTGTTAAGCATTATGAGCAGCTCAAGAATATGAAGCTTTGCGCAATATTCCGAATAGATGTCATCATTGTTTATTTTGCTTTCCGCTTTGTGGATGAGCATATTAAAGGAGCTCTGCATAGACGTCGGGATATGAAGCTTTCTGTCGCCGAATATTTTAAGCAGAAGGTCTTTATCAAATTCAGCTCCCAGTCCGTCAAGAAATTCATCGGAGAGGGTTATAACACAATACCTGTATTCGGAGGACTTAGGACTCTGTGACAAATGCACATCGCCCTTATTTACAAGTATGACATCAAACGGTGCAGCGTCATAAATAGCATCATTTATGAAATACCGTCTTTTTCCGTCAAGAAGATAATAAATTTCATAAAAATCATGAGCATGAGACTGCTCCATACCGTTTGAATATGCTTTATAAAATGTCTCTATGTGAAATTTTTTGCCGTCGGGCATCATAAAATCACCCCCTGCAGTTTCGTATGTTACATTAATTATAGCATATTTTCAAGGATTTAGCAACCATATTTTATGAACAATTTGATATAAAAGTATATTCTGTATTAGCACATATTCCGTTATAAATTGAGAAGCAGAAAAAGATGTTTTTGAGAAATACAGGATTTTTTCGAAAATCTCTTTATTTTTTCTGAATTGTAGTGTATAATGGTGTTATTGTATACAAAATAAGGATAGCTTTTTTTGTGAAAGGATATAATTGGAATGAAGAAAGGCAAGCTGTACGGCGTGGGCGTTGGTCCGGGAGATAAAGAGCTTCTGACGCTCAAGGCGCTGAGAATACTGCGTGAGGCGGATATAGTTGCAGTGCCGCTTATGAGGAGCGGAGCAAGAACCGCATATAAAATTGTAGAGGAATATATCGGGGATAAGGAGATAATTGAGTTCCTTATACCTATGACAAAGGAGCTGGAAAAGCTTGAAAAGAATTATTCTGACATTGCGGATACACTTGAGCGTTATCTCAGCGGCGGAAAGAATATTGCGTTTATAACTCTGGGCGATGTAACGGTGTATTCGTCATATATGCAGATTAACAGAAGAATATCGGAGCGCGGATATGAAACGGAGCTTATTCCCGGAATACCGTCCTTCTGCGCGGCTGCTGCAAGACTGAATATGGCGCTGTGTGAGCGCGATGAACCGCTTATAATCTTGCCGGCAAACTATAATGATATTGAGCAGCAGCTTGATATGAAGGGCACAAAGGTGCTTATGAAAGCGAGCCGGCAGGCGGGAGCGGTGCGCGACATTCTGAATAAGAAGGGGCTTGCACGGAAGGCAGTGATGGTAGAATGCTGCGGTATGGAGAATGAGAAAATCTATACGGATCTTAATGATATGGATGAGAAGTCAAGCTATTTTTCGATATTTATTGTAAAGGATTGATATTATGGTGAACTTTGTGGGCGCCGGACCGGGCGCGGCGGATCTGATTACGGTCAGGGGAATGAGGCTGCTTAAAGAAGCGGATATAATTATTTATGCAGGTTCGCTTGTAAATAAGGAGCTGCTTAGCTTTGCGGGAGCGGAATGCAGGATATATAACAGCGCGGAAATGACGCTTGAAGAGGTCATAGAGGTGATGAGGGATAATACGGACAAGGCGGTTGTAAGACTGCATACAGGAGATCCGTCAATATACGGTGCGATTCGAGAGCAGATTGATGAGCTGGACAGACTTGGAATAGAATATGAAATATGTCCCGGAGTAAGCTCAATGTTCGGTGCGGCGGCAGCGCTTAAAGCGGAATACACATTACCGGACGTCAGTCAGAGTGTTATAATAACACGCATGGCAGGGAGAACTCCTGTGCCGGAGAGAGAGAGCATAGAGAGCTTTGCAGCGCACAATGCAACGATGGTTATATTCCTTTCCGCCGGGATGCTTGATGAGCTGTCCGAAAGGTTGATTGCAGGGGGGTATACGCCCGACACGCCCGCCGCAATTGTGTATAAGGCAACGTGGGCAGACGAAAAGACGGTAATAACGACGGTTAAGAATCTGGCGGAGGCTGCAAGGAAAAGCGGAATAACAAAGACGGCTTTGATTACTGTCGGAGGCTTTTTGGGCGAAAGCTATGACAGGTCAAGGCTTTACGATCCTGAATTTTCGCATGAATTCAGAAAAGCAAAACAAAGGGGTTATCCGGAATGAATATATCAATTATATCCTTTACCGCAGGCGGCGATGTGTTAAATCAAAGAATTTCCGAATGCTTCCCGGATGATACCGTATGGCAGAACGGAAAATATCTTAACCCAAAGAGCGTCTCTCTTTCGGAATGGACTGCGGCAGCGTTCGGGAGAAGCGGTCTGATTATTTTTGTCGGTGCTGCCGGCATTGCGGTTCGGGCTGTCGCACCGTATGTGTCAAAGAAAAGCACCGATCCGGCAGTGCTGGTAATTGATGAGGGTGGAAGGTTTGTTATTCCCTTATTGTCAGGGCATATAGGCGGAGCGAACGCATATGCCGTATTGCTTGCGGAGCGTCTCGGTGCACAAGCTGTTATCACGACCGCAACTGATATTAACGGAGTCTTTGCGGTTGACACATGGGCGGTAAATAACGGCTATGCAATAGAAAATACAGAGGAGATAAAGAGCATATCCGGGGCTCTGCTTGACGGGAAAACAGTATATCTGTCAAGTGATTTTAAAATAAACGGTGAGCTGCCGGAGGGTATTGTTCAAGGGGAATGCGGAGAAATCGGCATATGTATTTCAGACAGCGTAAAAAAACCGTTCAGGCATACCTTAAATCTTATTCCGAAAAGATATGTTATAGGAGCAGGGAGCAGAAAAGACGCCGATGAAGATGCGCTCGTAGAGCTTTTCAATAAGCTTGGTATAAATAAAAAATCGACGGCGGCTGTTGCCACTATTGATATAAAGAGAAATGAGAAATCTGTTCTGAAGCTTGCGGAGTATCTGGGTGCTGAGCTGAAACTGTATACATCGGAGGAGCTGAATCTGGCAAACGGTGATTTCACGGGTTCAGAATTTGTGAAGAGTATTACGGGGACAGATAATGTCTGTGAACGCGCCGCCGCTTTGTCGGGGGACAGACTGATTGTAAAAAAAACGAAGGGAAGCGGAGTAACCGCGGCGGCTTCGGTTATTGATTGGAGTGTAAGCTTTTGAATATTTCAATGGCGGGTGTTGACTATAAAAGCGCCCCGTTAAGCTTAAGAGAAAAAATAGCGTTTGATACGGATGCGGTGAAAAAGATAACATCATGTATTGCAGCGGAAGAAAATATAGCCGGCTGCGTAATCGTTTCAACCTGCAACAGAACCGAAATATATATTTCGGGAACTGAGCGTGTGAATGCGGCGGAGCTGCTTTTCAGATACTGCGATGCGGACTGTGAGGAGTTTAGAAGCTGTCTGCGTGAGAGTTATGATTATGAAGCTGCGCTTTATCTTGCCGAGGTTGCGTGCGGTCTTCATTCTGCGATTTTATGTGAGGAGCAGATCGTGACACAGTTGGGTGATGCGGTTGAAGTAAGCCGCTCAATAGGCTGCGCCGACTCGGTTTTGAACACAATGTTCCGCTGTGCGGTCACTGCCGGAAAGCGTGCGCTCACGGATTTCTGTGTCAGAGCTGTTCCGCTGTCCGCGGCGCAGGCGGCCGCTGACAGGGCGGAGGAATTGTACGGGACACTTGAGGACAAAAAAGCTCTTATTGTAGGAAACGGGAAAATGGGATTGCTTGCCGCAGAGGCTCTGCTTAAAAAAGGGTGCGGTGTATACATAACGCTTAGACGATATAAGCATGGTGACAATATTGTTCCCGGCGGAGCTGAAACAGTGGACTTTGCGGATCGTATGAAGACGTATGAGGAATGTGATTTTATTATAACCGCCACACGCTCACCGCATTATACGATATATTGTGATGCGGTTAAGAAATGCCGTAAGCAGCCTGACTATATATTTGATCTTGCGGTTCCGCGGGATGTCGAACCGGGGACAGAAAATCACACAAGTGTATTAACAATAGATGACTTGTGCAGCGGAGATACGGTTGACAAGGAAACACTGGCGGGTATACGCGATACGGCGAAAAAGCAAACGGAGAAATTTATGCGCTGGCGGCGGTACAGAGAAAAGAGGGGTTAACGGTGAAAATATATGTTGTAGGTCTGGGTCCGGGCGGAAAAGAGGATATGACACTCAGGGCGGTTCATGCGATTGAAAGCGCTGATGTTGTTACAGGCTATGATTATTATATAGAGCTGATTCGAGATATGATAGGTGGAAAAGAGGTTTTTTCGTCAGCCATGAAGAAAGAAGCGGAGCGCTGCAAAAAGGCTCTTGAATATGCGCTCAGCGGCAAAATGGTTGCAATGGTATCAAGCGGAGATGCGGGGATTTACGGTATGGCGGGACTTATGTATGAGGTATGCGCAGCGCATCCGGAGGTGAAAATTGAGGTTATACCGGGAGTTACCGCGGCATGCAGCGGTGCAGCGGTCGTAGGCGCTCCGCTCAGTCATGATTTTGCCGTTATCAGTCTGTCGGATCTGTTAACTCCGTGGGAGGTAATAGAAAAACGGATAAAAGCGGCATCAGACGCGGATTTTTCAATATGTATCTACAACCCGTCCAGTAAAAAACGTTCAGACTATCTGAACAGGGCATGCGGATATATGCTTGAGTATAAATCATCAGATACGCCCTGTGCCTATGCTGAAAACATAGGACGGGAGGGCGAAGTATATACAATATGTACTTTAGGTGAGCTTGCTGATGTGCAAACAAATATGTTTACAACCGTATTTATCGGAAACAGCCAATCAAGGATAATAAACGGCAGGCTGGTTACACCGCGGGGGTACAAAAATATATGAAGGCAGTAGTGTTTTCGGGAACGGGTGACGGACGCAGACTGTGCGGGCTCCTGGCGGAGCGTGGATATGACGTGACGGTATGCGTTGCTACAGAATACGGAGCCTCGCTGGTCAGCGGGATCCGGGTGCTTGCCGGACGTCTGGAGGTATCGGGAATGTGTGATGTGATACGGGACTGTGACATCGTCATAGATGCAACTCACCCTTACGCCGAACAGGCCACCAAAAATATCAGGCAGGCATGCGAGTCAGAGGGTAAAAAATATCTGCGCCTTGTACGCGAGGAAACGGATTGCCGCAATTGCGTGTATGTCGCCGATGCTGCGGAAGCGGCAGAGTATCTGTTTGATAAAAACGGCGATGTATTTGTCAGCACGGGGAGCAAGGAGCTTTGGATGTTTGAGTTGATAGGCAGCAGAGTAAGGGCAAGAGTTCTTGATACGGATGAGGTGCATGAAAAATGCCGTAATCTGAAAATCAGAAGCATATTATTTAAAATGCCGCCGTTTTCCTATGAGGAAAATTTAAAGGATTTCAGCGGCTGCCGTTATCTTGTTACAAAGGACAGCGGCAAAGCCGGAGGAACGGATGAAAAGCTCCGCGCTGCAAAATCGCTTGGAATGGAGATTGTTATGATAAGGCGTCCCGGCGAAGGCAGAGAGGGATACACCTTAGAGGAGCTGGAAAATAAATTACAGGGTGATAGCAATGATATTGATAATAGGGGGAGCGTATAACGGTAAAGCGGAGTTTGCGAGGTCGTTCGGCGTTCCCGATACAAAGATATTGTACAACGCGCATGAAAAGATAAAACAGCTTATGAAGGAACATAGAAATGTCGAAGCCGAATTTAAAAAAGCAATTGATGGCATAGAGATAATAACATGTGATGAAATAGGTCTCGGAATTGTACCAATTGATAAATTTGAGCGTGATTGGCGCGAAATGACAGGTAGGCTGATTTGTGATACAGCGAAAAAAGCGGATACTGTTTATCGCGTGTATTACGGTATAGCGCAGAAGATAAAGGGGTAGTATTATGTGGATAGTATATTCGTGCTGCGGGCTGGTGATTGGATTCATTCTTGATATGCTCATAGGTGATCCGCAATGGCTTTATCATCCTATACGGCTCATAGGAAGGCTGATTTCCGTATCAGAGGGCTTCATTAGAAAGCTGTTTTCAAGGACTGCGGACGGTGAACGCTCTGCCGGGGCAGTAATGGCGGTCTTTGTGTGCGCGGTAACATTTTTAGTAGCCACGGTTGTTTCCTCCGCGGCATATGTTATTAACATTTATCTGTATATTGCTGTTGAGGGAGTAATGTGTTATTTTCTGCTTGCGGCAAAATCACTTAAAACAGAGAGTATGAAGGTATATAAGGCGCTGCGGCAAAATGATATTGAGGGTGCAAGGAATGCGGTTTCGATGATTGTAGGGAGAGATACCACGGGGCTTGATGAAAAGGGAATAATAAAAGCCGCGGTCGAAACGGTTGCGGAAAACACCTCGGACGGAGTTGCAGCACCGCTGATATTTACGGCAATCGGAGGAGCGCCGCTGGGCTTTTTGTATAAAGCCGTCAATACCATGGATTCAATGGTGGGATATAAAAACGATAAATACATAAATTTCGGAAGAGCGGCAGCAAGGTTTGATGATGTTATGAATTTTCTGCCGTCAAGAATTTCGGCTCTGCTTATGATAGCAGCGGCGTTTATATTAAGACTGGACTATAGAAACGCGGCAAAAATATTCAGACGTGACCGTTTTAAGCACGCAAGCCCGAACAGCGCCCAGACAGAAGCGGTGTGCGCAGGAGCGCTTGATGTAAGGCTTGCGGGGGACGCGGTGTATTTCGGTAAGATATATAAGAAGGACTTTATAGGCGATGATATACGTTCAGTGGAAAATGAGGATATTGCAAGGGCGAACAGGCTGATGTATGTAACAGCGTTACTTGCTTTGTTTGCTGCGGCCTCAGCAAAGCTGGGTATATTTTTAATCGTCCGATAGGAGAATTATATGAAAATAAGAGTAGGAAGCCGTGAGAGCAGACTTGCGGTGATTCAGAGTGAAATTATAATAAATAAATTAAAAATGCTCGACCCGTCAGTCGAAACGGAGCTTGTAACCATGAAAACAACGGGTGATAAAATTCTTGACCGCACTCTTGACAAGGTCGGCGGAAAGGGGCTGTTTGTCAGGGAGCTTGACCGCGCGCTGCTTGACGGTGAGGTTGATATAACGGTGCATTCATTAAAGGATATGCCTATGGAGCCGGAGCTGGGGCTTAAAATTGCGGCATATTCGGAGCGTGAGGCGGCGAATGATGTGCTGATTTTACGCAGAGGCGAAACGGAGCTGAATGGAGCAATAGGATGCGCAAGCTTAAGAAGAGGAGAACAGCTCAAAAGACTGTATCCGGGTATTGAGATTAAACCGATACGCGGAAATGTGATTACAAGACTTAATAAGCTTGACAGCGGCGAATACGGCGCGATTGTTCTTGCAAAGGCAGGGATCGTGCGTCTGGGACTGTGTGACAGGATAAGCCGCGAGTTTACTGCTGAGGAAATTATTCCGGCAGCGGGACAGGGCATTATGGCTGTCGAAACAAGAGAGGACTATTACAACGAGTTGCTTGAAAGAATAAATGATGAGAACGCGCAATGCTGTGCTGTTGCTGAAAGGTCGTTTGTCAGAGCGCTTGGGGGAGGGTGCAGCATTCCTGTTGCGGCATACGCGCAGACAGACGGTATCGGCATGACAGTGTGCGGTATGGATGCACGATCGGGAGAGCTTGTAAGCTGTGTCATCCGCGGCTATGCAGAAGATGCGGAACAACTCGGTATACAGCTTGCCGACGGTGTAAGAAGGGAGTCGATGATGCATTGAAGGGTAAGGTTACTTTAGTAGGCGCAGGACCGGGTGATGAGGGACTCATAACCGTAAAAGGCAAAAAAGCGCTGCTTGAGGCTGAGGTTGTTATATTCGACAGACTTGTAGGTGAGGGTGTTCTCGCGATGATTCCCGAAACGGCGGAAAGGATAGACGCGGGAAAGGAGAGCTCAAATCATACACTGCCTCAGGAGGAGATAAATAAAATTCTGCTCGAAAAAGCGCGGGAGGGTAAGAATGTTGTACGCCTCAAGGGCGGCGACTGCTATCTTTTCGGACGAGGCGGAGAAGAGCTTGAGCTGCTTTGTGAAAACAATATTGAATTTTGTGTGATACCGGGCATAACCTCTGCTCTTGCTGTTCCGGCGTATGCCGGAATACCTGTAACTCACCGTGATTTTGCATCATCTGTTCATATTATAACGGGGCATACAAGGGCGGGAAAGCAGCTTGATATTGATTTCGGCAAATATGCCAAAATAAAAGGAACGCTTGTTTTTCTTATGGGTGTCGCAAACATGGAATATATTGCAGGAGGACTTATAGACGGAGGAATGGACAGAAAAACACCGTGTGCCGTAATTGAACGCGGAACTACATGGGGACAGAAAAAATATATAGGTAAGCTTGAGGATATAGCCCAAACCGCCGGTGAGGCAAAAAGTCCATCAGTAATTGTTGTAGGAGATGTTTGCAGGCTAAACAGTAAATATGATTGGTTCATCCGTCAGCCGCTTTTCGGAAAAAACATTATTGTTACACGTCCAAAGGAGAGAATAGGCTCACTTTCGGATAAGCTGAGGAAGAAGGGCGCGCATGTGATTGAATGTCCGTGCATAAGCCTTGAAAGCCTTATGAATAAGCAGCTTGCCGAGGAAGTACGGAGCGAAATAAAACAAAGCAATATCGTGGTATTCACAAGCCCGTCCGGCGTCAGAGCGGTTATGCAGGGACTGATGTCAATAGGGGCGGATGCAAGAACGTTCGGCGGTACAAAGCTTGCGGCAATCGGGAGCGCAACAGCAGGAGAACTGTCCAAATATGGACTTTGCGCCGATTATGTTCCCGAAAATTACAGCGGAGAGGACCTCGGCAAGCTGCTTGTGAAAAGCTGTACCCAAAACGAAAGACTTCTTCTGCTCCGTGCGGAGGAGAGCAACAGAGGACTTAACAGGATAATTGAAGCCGCAGGTCTGCACTGTAGAGAGCTTGCAGTGTACAGGACAAAGGAAAACAGCACTGTTGATTTCACTGAGGAAATCAACAGCGGAAAAATAGATTATGTAACCTTTACAAGTGCATCAACGGTACGCGGATTTATGAAGGGACATAAAAATACAGATACGGACAAATTCTGTGGTGTGTGCATAGGAAACAGCACAGCAGCCGAAGCGGAATTGTATGGGATAAAATACATTATATCAGAAAGGGCAGAGCTTGACAGCCTTGTGAAAGCGATTGAGGAAAGAATATGAATACAGAATATATAAAACCTATGGATATAGAAAAGCGCAGTATGGAAATCATAGCAGAGCATTTAGGTGATGCGGTGATTGATGCGGAAAACCGCGATGTACTTATGCGGGTAATCCATACGACTGCTGATTTTGATTATGTTGAAAACCTGAAATTTTCCGCGGGAGCTGTGTCTGCGGGGATAGATGCGCTTAAGAGCGGCGCGCATATTGTAACGGATACCAACATGGCTTTTGCAGGTATTAATAAAAAGCTTGTGAAACAGCTGGGTGGGGATGTTCATTGCTTTATGGCAGATGCGGAGGTTGCAGAGAAAGCCAAGGCACAGGGGATAACCCGTGCTGCCGTGGCGGTTGAGAAGGCGTGTGAATTAAAAAATGAGCTGATATTTGCCGTGGGCAATGCGCCGACTGCGCTTATTAAGCTTGATGAGATGATAAAGCAGCATAAGGTGAAGCCAAAGCTTATTATAGGTGTTCCGGTGGGCTTTGTTAATGTGGTGGAGGCAAAGGAAATCATTATGCAGAGCGGTATACCATATATTGTTGCAAAGGGAAATAAGGGAGGCAGCAATGTTGCCGCAGCGATATGCAATGCCTTGCTGTATAAAATACGGCGATAATATTGAGGAACAGAGAGGAGTGTATATAATGAAGCACGGTAATTCAAAACAAGCCATTCTTGTGGTAAGCTTCGGTACAAGCTATAACGATACGAGAGAAGCAACAATAGGAGCAATAGAGAGGAAAATTGCGACAGAATTTCCTGATTATGATGTGATAAGAGCGTTCACGAGCCGTACTGTTATAAAAAAGCTGAAAGAGCGGGATGGAATAGAAACGGACAATGTTACAAGCGCGCTGGAAAGACTTGTATCTGAAGAATATAATAGGGTAATAGTTCAGCCAACGCACATAATTAACGGAATTGAGTATGATGAAATGATAAGACTGTGCGCCCCGTATAAGGACAGGTTTGAAATAATACGATACGGCAGGCCGATGCTCACGTCGGCAGATGATTACCGTGCAGTTGTTCATGCCGTTGCGGCAGAAACTCCTGAAATGACGGCTGATGATACGGCAGTTGTTTTTGTCGGACACGGCACGGAGCATTTTGCAAATGCAGCATACTCTGCTCTTGCATACCGCTTCCGTGCGGAGGGGTATAAAAATACGTTTGTAGGTACTGTAGAAGCTTATCCCGATATTGCGGATATAAAATCACAACTGGCGCAATCCGGTCTGTCAAGAGTGCATCTTCTGCCGTTTATGATTGTGGCGGGTGACCATGCGGTAAATGATATTTTCGGTGATGAGGACGGCTCATGGGATGCGGAGCTGAAAAGGGAAGGATATAAGGTTACGGGAATTAAAAAGGGACTCGGAGAGTACAAGGGTCTGCAAATGATGTTTGCAGACCATGCTTGGGATGTCATAAATGAAAATCTGATAAACTGAAGCTTTTTATAATATATTCAGCCCTTCAAGAAGTATCTTTATGCCTAAGAGGATAAGAATGCTGCCGCCTATAAACTCTGCCTTTGCTTTGTACTTTGATCCGAATATATTTCCGACCTTAACGCCGGCGGCAGAAAGCAGGAAGGTTGTGCAGCCTATTAAAAGTACGGCAAATATCAGATAGCCGATAGTGTTAATGAGAAATGCAAAGGTGATACCGACGGCAAGAGCATCAATGCTTGTAGCAACCGCCATAATAAGCATTGTTTTAAAGCCAAGTGACGCATCCGCCGTTTCCTCATCGCCTGAAATAGACTCCTTTATCATATTGATTCCGATTATTCCGAGAAGAACAAATGCAATCCAGTGGTCGATTGAGGTTATATATTTAGCAAACGCAGAGCCTAAAAAATAGCCGATCATCGGCATCAGCGCCTGGAATCCGCCGAACCAGGCTCCTACTGCTGCCATATGCCTAAAGCTCAGCTTAGGAGCTGCAAGACCTTTACAAACCGATACGGCAAAAGCATCCATAGATAGACCTATTGCCAATAATAATAATTCAACTATTGTCATATTCTGTTTTCTCCTTTAAATTTTACCTCTAAGTATAAATCATTGTTCGGCAAATAATTATACCATAGCCTACGGTGTTTGTCAATTGAATGACCGGACTAATATAATTTGCTTATTGCTTACTTAATAAATATATTTACATTGCAAAGAACTTAAATATGCATTTATAAGCAGATTTATCCGTTTTTTTGTTTGCGGGATAAGTGTGCGGAAAATGGGGATTTATGCGGGATTATTACAAAAAGAGTAAGAATAGACATACATTGTTACAAATATATTACATAAAACAGAAGAAAAATTATGTAATCCACTTTATCCGCATATTTATCCACACTGCTGCATGATAAAATTTCCGATAAAATCAATATTTCCCGCAAGTTATCCCCACTATGCACATATAGTGTGGATAACATATTTGTTTATGGGGTTTACATAAAATAATTATAAACAGATATTCTCAACGTATGTGAATAGGGTGTTTTATGGTACTTATAAAAGATAAAAGGGTGGTCATATGATGCGATCACCCCTTTCATCGTATTATTCTGTTTTGATATTTGCAATAATATCCTTATAGTTTATCTGCTCTTTTACGTAATTGTTTATACAAATAAGATTTGAGCAGGTATAGCCGAATGCACCGTATCGGCAGTCTGTTTCAGGCTCACAGCATGCATTACACAGACATAACTGACCGTTAGTAACCGGAATAACCAGATATTTATTGTCATTCAGAAGCTTTATAGCATCCTGAATTTTTTGTTCCTTTTCATCAATCTCAGCCATTGTACAAGCCTCCTTTACCAAATTGTTATAAGTTAATTATACACCATTTGAACGGAAATTGGAAGCCCTATTTTTAAATACACAGATATTGTGAGGTATTTGATGAAAAATTTACAGCAGAATATAATGTGCCTCAGCCTTGACGAAAATAATGAAGTGATATAACTTACTATCTTTCTATTGCATCTTTTGTATTGTTTAAATTCAGAAATTCATTGACAATTTCTGAAACAACGGCAATTTGATGATCGGTGAGTTTCTCAACATTTATCGTCTTTTGACGGTCAAGGTTAAGCAAATAGTCGGTACTTACTCCAAATTCATGTGATAGCTTAACAAGCATTTCAAGACTTGGCATGCGTAAATCCTGCTCGTAGCTTGAAATTAAACTGCTGCTCACAAATAATTTTTCGGCTAATTGCTGTTGGCTGTAGTTTTTGCCTTTTCTTAATGCCTTCAGCTTTTCGGCGAAATCCATCATAATAACAACTCCTTTCTTATAGTATTACTATTAGTATACTAATAGTGTATCAACTTGTAATGATAATTTTGTGTCATAAATAGTTGATATAATAAGTAAATATAAATTGTTTTTTGGGAAGGAGTGTATTAATTGACATTTGAGTAAACATTTGTTATAATAAATGTCAAACATATAAAAACAAAGCAGGGATAAGTAGTGAGCAAATTTTTTAATAAGGAAAACAGAGGTGCGCTGGAGGTATGTGCCGGGGGCGCCATATGGGGAACAATCGGCTTGTTTATTATTCAGCTCAATAGCTGCGGAGCTGATTCGATGCTTATTAGCTTTTTGCGGATGGCGTTTGCATTTATTATAATGCTAGTTATAACAATTGCCAAGTTCGGCATAAAGGCTCTAAAGGTTGATCTTAGCACGCTTTTGTCATGCGCTATGCTTGGTCTGGTGTGCCACGGGATATATAATGTTTTATACAGTCTTGCGGTAGTGAAAACGGGTGTGGCAATAAGCGCGGTTCTTCTGAATGTCGCGCCTGTGTTTACGGCGGCTGCCTCGGTTATCCTGTTTTCGGAGAAGATAAATGCAAGAAAGGCGGCAGCTCTCACCGTGAATGTACTGGGCTGTATTATAGCAGTAACCGGCGGAAAGCTTTCTCTTGAAGGGATGTCTGCCGCGGGCATACTTTTCGGTACACTGGCGGGCTTCTGCTATTCACTTACTGCGATATTCGGAAGGATTGCAGGGAATAAGACACATACCTTTGTTATGAGTACCTACAGCTATTTGTTTGCAGCTTTATTTCTTGCTCTTTCAATCAAGCCTATGGGCTCATCGGTTAATCTGAATGTGGGGATGCTTATATGGGGCTTTCTGTATGCTCTGATACCGACTGCCATAGCATACATATTTTACTACAACGGAGTAAAGAAAATAACCGAAAGCAGCAGAGTGCCGGTGTACGCCTCTGCGGAAACTGTGGCTGCGGCAGTTCTGGGGATTGTTGTATGCGGCGAGAGACTCGGACTCATAAATATAATCGGAATCATAATTGTAATAGCTTCAATATTATTTATGAATGTTACCAAGAAAAAGGTATAAGTCAGCGATTGGAATCCTAAGGGTGTCCGGCGTACAGCAACAGCAGTATTACGAAGGGAATGATTGAATGAAAACAGGATTTATCGGCGCAGGTAAATGCGGTATGAGTCTTGCGGCGTATTTTGCCGGAAAGGGAATTGAGATATGCGGATTTGCATCACATCATAATGTGAAAGACAGCATATTTGCTTTTTACAGCATAAATGAGCTTGTGAGTAAAAGCGATATAATGTTTATAACCGTAACAGATACCGCAATTTGTGATGTGTGGCAGGAGATAAAAGGTCTCGATTTAAAAAATAAAATAATATGCCATTGCAGCGGTTCGCTTACCTCAGCAGTGTTTGAAGGCGCAAACGGCGAAAATGTATGTTCGGTACATCCGATGCTTGCATTTAACAGTCCAAACACCCCCTCCGATGCTATAGAAAATGCTTTTTTTACTTTGGAGGGCGGCGCAGAGGCGGTAAAAGCGGTATCAAAGCTCCTTAAAATAGCAGGCAACAGATATAAAATAATAGACAGGCGGTATAAGGCTGAATATCACGCCGCGGCATGCTTTGCCTCAAACTTTGTTGTGTCAGTATGTGAAAAGGCGGAGGAACACCTTAAAAACTGCGGTTTTACCCGTGAAGAAGCACATACAGCGCTTATCCCTCTTATGCGCAATAATATGGATAATATAATAGCCTGCGGAACACATGGAGCCATAACAGGCCCTGCCGTGCGCGGTGATATGATAACCATTGAAAAACACCTTGGTGTTATGGGCAGAGATACAGAGCTGTACAAGCTGCTTACCGATATAATATTTGAAATGAGAGAAATGAAAACGGAGAACATAAATGCAGATACTTAAATACTTTATTGATAATTATGACAGCATAATATTTTTTGATGTCGAAACAACAGGACTGGATTTCCGTGATGATGAGGTCATTGAGTTTGCATGTATTGATATAAAGCGGAACGGAAAGGCAATATGTCATGATTTTCTTATCAATGTGCATTTCAGACTTCCGCAAGAGATTGTAAATCTCACACATATAACGGATGAAATGCTGGTTGAAGAGGGAATAGAGCGCAGTCAGCTTGCAAAATTTATTGCCGAGGAATTGTTTAATAAGCAGAAAATTTTGCTGCTCGCACATAATGCCAATTTTGATATGAATTTTATAAAACACCTCTTTAAGAAGGAGGGCAGAAAAGTCCCGTGGAACAAAATAGATATTATTGACACGCTTACAATCCTACGCGACAGGAAGGAATATCCGCACAAGCTGGAGAATGCGATAAGCTTTTACGGGCTGGACGGAATGGTTAAAAATTCACACAGAGCGATTGATGATGTAAAGGCGATGCTTATGGTGTTCGATAGAATGAGCCATGATAACGGTGATGTTGTGAAATATATAAATCTTTTTGGCTATAATCCTAAATACGGAATAAGAGAGAATGTGAAGCTGCCGCGCGTAAAATACGAGGCGCAGCGATACGGCGAAAAGATGAAGCTGTATGAGTGGTTTGAATAGTATTAACGTGTCTGCCGCGGGACAGACACGTTAATAAATATTATCTTCCTAATTTTTCATGAATCTGCTCCATAAGCACCGGAGTCATAATGTTTTGTGGACACACACTCCGGCATGCACCGCATTTTTTGCACTTGTCAGCCTTGCCGTTGATTTCGGCGTATATTTCCTTTGCCTTGTCTATATTTGCAACAGGTATTTTGTTATACGCTTCATATACTGCCGGAATATCTACACCGAACGGACAGGGCATACAGTATGCGCACTTTGTACAAGGGACAAGCGCCATTGTGTCAAATACGTGTTTTGCTCTTTTCATGCATTCAAGCTCTGCGCTGCTCATCATGCCTGCTTCTGCGCGGGAGGCATATTTGATGTTATCGGTCATCTGTTGTATAGTACCCATTCCCGAAAGAGTAATCCGCACCTCAGGGCGATTCCAAAGGAAATCAAACGCACTTTCAACCGGTGTTTTATCTGCCGGAAGCTCCTTTATTATTTGAACCGACGGATCAGCAAGCTTTCCGCCGTAGAGCGGTTCCATAATAATAACACCCAGTCCTTTTTCGTTTGCTGCATATTCAAGCCCCTCAAGTCCGGCCTGGTCTTCAGTGTTTATATAGTTAAGCTGGATTTGACAAAACTCCCATTTATCATATGAGTCAATAATATGCTTAAAGGCCTCAAGGTCGTCGTGGAACGAAAAACCTATATGCCTTATTTTCCCTTCAGCCTTAGCCTTCTCAAGCTTGGGAAGTACATCATATTTCATAATTACATTATCAAAGCCATCTCGGTCAAGCGCGTGACAAAGATAAAAATCGATACAATCGGTACGGAGTCTTTCAAGCTGCTCGTCAAGCAGTCTTATGACATCCGATTCGTCTTTAATAAGCCACGTCGGCAGCTTTGAGGCGATTTTCACCTTGTTTCTCAGATTATGCTTCTCAAGAATTTCACCTGCGGCAGACTCACTATTTCCGTTATGATATACATATGCCGTATCGAAGTAATTGACTCCGTTATCGATGGCATACTGCATCATTTCATAGGTTTTTTCTTTGTCTATTTTTCCGTTATCTCCGTCAAGCACGGGAAGACGCATAAGCCCGAAGCCGAGAATGGAAACGTCCTCGCCTGCTAATTTTCTGTATTTCATATCTGCCCTCCTGATATTTTATAATATTCCGTCAGCGTCAGCTTCACCCCGGGTGTCCCTGCCGTTCTGATGTTCATCACTTTGACCGGGGATACTCTGCATTGAGGTAGAATACCATACCTCTGCTCCGTTTGTAGTGATTCCCGGAGTGATTGTCATTGTACTGTCTGAGGCGTCAAAGCTTATTTTATGCTTTATGCCCTGTATTTCAATTGTATCCTTTGATACCGCTTTGTACGGAACGGTCTGACCGTTCATTTCCATAAATACAAAGGTTTCGCTGTAGGCAATCGTATCCTCAGTGATTGTAAGCTTGCCGGTGGTCATCATATTTCCGGCAGATGCCCATGTGCCTGTCATTTTGGCTCTGAGCGATGAGCTGCCGTGTATATTAAAGCCTATAAAGGCTCCTGCAATGACTATTGCTGCAGCGGCAATTATGCCGGCAACCCTGCGATTATGCTGTATTTTTGCGGTGGCTTCTCCTGTTATGGGGGTAAGCTTCTCCGAAATACTTGGTTCGGCGGTAGGATATAAAGCATTGGCGGATGTCGTAATATCTGATGCTTGCTCTTGAAGCTGCTCCGTATTCTCTGCATCCTGTGAGATGCCAATCTGATTCTGAGCTTCCTCTTCTTGCTTCCGGTGAATATAAATAAAACCTTCAGGAAGCTCCTCACCGCAATGCGGACATTTCATTATATACCACTTCTTTCAAAAAACTTTAAAGATATATTAATACATTTCACGCAAAAAGTCAATAGTTTTTGTTGACATTATCGAAGGTTTGTATTAAAATAATAGTTGATAATCAATTATGTAGAGAGGAATGTGCATCAGGATGTTTAAGTTTACAGATGGCGGAGTATGCGCCGCTAAAGGATTTAAGGCTAATGGATTAAACTGCGGCCTTAATCCGGATAAGGAAAAGAATGATTTGGGACTGCTTGTTTCGGATGTGCCGTGCAATACAGCAGGCGTGTATACTCAGAATAAGGTTAAGGGTGCTCCGGTAACGGTTACCAAGAATCACATTGCCGCAGCTGACGGTAAGTCGCGTGCTGTTATTATGAATTCAAAGAATGCCAATACCTGTAATGCCGACGGTATTGAAAAAGCGGAAAGAATGTGTGAGCTTGCAGCAGAGCAGCTTGGAATTAATCCGCAGGAGGTGCTTGTTGCCTCTACGGGTGTTATAGGACAGATTCTTCCGATAGAGCCTATTGAGAATAATATAGCGGAGCTTGTGAGCGGACTTTCCTATGACGGGAACGAGCGTGCTGCGACTGCGATTATGACGACAGATACGGTTAAGAAGGAGTACGCTCTTGAAATAGAGCTTGACGGAAAGGTATGTCATATAGGCGGCATGGCAAAGGGGAGCGGTATGATTCATCCGAACATGGCAACAACATTGAACTTTGTCACAACGGATGCAGCAATATCCTGTGATATGCTCCAGAAGGCGTTGTCGGAAATTGTCAAGGTTACATATAACTGTCTGAGCGTTGACGGTGACACGTCGACAAACGACACTCTTTTAATACAGGCAAACGGTCTTGCAGGAAATACAGAAATAACGGAGGAAAATGAAGACTATAATGTGTTTAAGGAAGCGCTCTATATTGTATTGAGCGAGTTAACCAAGATGCTTGCAAAGGATGGCGAGGGCGCTACAAAGCTTCTCGAATGCACCGTTTCAGCGGCTCCGGATCAGGAAACGGCGATTATTGTGGCAAAAAGCGTAATACGTTCACCGCTCTTAAAGTGTGCCATGTTTGGCGAAGATGCAAACTGGGGGCGCGCTCTCTGTGCAATCGGCTATGCAGAGGCTGATTTTGATATTGACAAGGTTGATGTGGATTTCCGTTCCGATGCCGGAGTTCTGCCTGTATGCCGAAATGGAGCAGGGATTCCGTTCTCGGAGGAATTTGCGAAGACAGTGCTTGGTGAGGACGAGATATTTATTGATGTAAAACTAAATCTCGGTGATGCTGAGGCAAAGGCATGGGGCTGTGACCTTACCTATGATTATGTAAAGATTAATGGCGACTACAGATCATAACAGATTTATGCGGGAGGCGCTGCGTCAGGCAAAAAAAGCTGCGGCAATAGGTGAAATGCCGGTCGGCGCGGTGGTGGTGCGCGGTGATGAGATAATATCGCGCGGATATAACAAACGTGAAACGAAAAAAAATGCGCTGCTTCATGCGGAGCTTATTGCCATTGAAAGAGCCTGCAAAAAGCTGGGCGGCTGGCGGCTGCCGGGGTGCAAGCTGTATGTCACGCTTGAGCCGTGCGCAATGTGTGCCGGAGCTGTGCTGAACGCGCGGATCGAACATGTTTATTACGGAGCATCGGATATCAAATCCGGATGTGCCGGATCAAGGATAAATCTTCTTGACATGAATTTATGCAATTATTCACTCAGTGCCGAGGGGGGTATACTCGGTGAGGAGTGTTCAATGCTGATAAAGGAGTTCTTTCAGGATTTAAGGAGGAACAAAAAATGCAACTGAGAATTATATGTCACAAAATAATTCAGTTACCACATTTTGTAAACAAAAAAGATAGGAGATAAGATAGGATGAAAAAAACTTTAATATCAATACTTGCAGCGACAATGCTTATAACAAATACAGCATTTGCGGCAGATTTTACAGACACAAAAGGACATTGGGCGGAGGAAGCAATAAATACTCTTGCTGAAAAAGGGATTGTCAACGGTGTAATCGATACTGAATTTAATCCGGACGGCGAGGTGACACGCGCTCAGTACCTGAAAATGATTATGGAGGCAACCGGTATGAAAACAGCACAGTACAGAGCCGGAGAGTGCCTTGAAGCAACCGCGGACGACTGGTATGCGCCTTACCTGCAAAGAGCTCTGGACTGCGGACTTATCCCGAAGGAAATGATTGCGGGGTTCAAGCAGAAGGTTGAATACGAGGTTGATGAAGACGGAAAAGCTATCTCGTCGAGGGTTGTATACTCCGGAGCTTTTAACGGTGTGCTGCCCATTTCAAGGGAGGAAATGGCAGTGCTTACACAATATTTTTACCAGTACACAAGAACGGTAAAAACTACAGAGAAAAATGATGTAAGCGGTATAAAGGATTTTACTGATCAGCTTAGTATAAGCGAGTGGGCAGAGAATTCAGTAAAGCTTGCAGTCGCTAACGGATTTATTGAAGGAATGGAGAATAATATTTTTTCGCCTAAAAGCTCGACTACAAGGGCTCAGGCAGCAACAGTAATCTTAAGGGTTATTAATTAAGTAAGAAGGTGATTATAATGATGAGTAAAAAGGCTGTAAAAATTACATGCTTAGTGGTAGCTGGGATAATGGTTCTCACGCTGGTGGCAGGCGGTATTTCAATGTTTGCTGCAATATGACAATAAAAAGCCTGTCGGACGAAATACGACAGGCTTTTGTACAAATCAGACTATATATAGAGATATAAATAACTGAAATGGAGATAAAATATACAAAGTGAAAATTTTTTGCAAAAAGGTGTTGACAAATGTCATTGTATGTGCTAAAATATCTAACTGTTGACGGCGAAAGCCGGCAGCCAAACACATAACAGCTTAGTAAAAAATATTTTAAAATTTAAAAATATTACTTGACAAAGTCTGAAATATGTGTTAAAATAATTAAGCTGTCAATGAGACAGTAATTTGAACATTGAAAAATGAACAGTGTGAGTTCTTGAAAGTGTAGAAATACACTGCAATTACTAATGAGTTTTTTACAAACAAAAAATTCGGAATAAGAATTCTTAGCAGGACAAGATAAGAAGTCAGCGAAGAATGAGTTAA
>JAQXTR010000087.1 GCA_029219585.1 Clostridiales bacterium | reverse complement strand
GTGTTCTGAAAAGAACCAAGTAAATAGCATTATATATGAAAGGATCAGGCATAGTTATGAAACTAAAAAAGCTTTTATCAATTTTATTGACATGTATGATGGCGGCGGGCGCGGTACCGGCTCCGGTGTCTGCTGTGACCGTTGATGGCGGAATGTATCTTGAGGGGAAAACGGCGGAATTTAATGACACTATTTACCCCGCAACGAGAACGGATCTCAGAGACGAATCCATATACTACCTTATGATCACCCGTTTTTACGACGGTGATTCAAGCAACAATGTTCGCTGCTGGGATGACGGTCAGGCAGGAAATCCCGATTCCGACCCGGCATGGCGCGGCGACTTTAAGGGTCTTATCGAAAAGCTTGACTATATCAAGGCTCTCGGCTTTACTGCGGTGCAGCTCAATCCCGTTGCTCAGAATGCCTCGGGTTATGATTACCACGGCTACCACCCCATAAATATGAACAGGGTAGACCCGAGATTTGAATCCGATGGATACACCTATCAGGATCTTATCAACGCCTGTCATGAAAGAGGACTGAAGGTTATACAGGAGGTTGTATTTAACAGCACCTCGAATTTTGGTGAAGAGTTCTTGTGCAAGCTGTTTGATGTGGACCACAACGCCGACCTTTCGAACATGGAAGAGTCGCTTATTCCCACAAATTTAATCCATGAGGCATACGGCTTAAAAAGCGCCGAGGAATATTGGGCGCAGAGGGGCAGCGATCAGTATCAACAACGATTAAACCTTATGAAAAATCTGGAGTATTCTTCTGACAACGGAAACTCAACAGGCTCACTGCCCGACACTAAAGACTATGACATAGGCAAGCTGTCGTCCTCCGATGTGTTTAACCCAAACAACTATTACCACAGCGGATATTTTCAGAGTATGAACTGGGATGATTGGGCTTGTAAGTTTTGTCAGATTGCGGGAGACTGCGTGGATATCAACACCGAAAATCCTGCTGTGGCAGCATACCTTGTAGACTGTTGCAGAATGTATGTGGATGCGGGGGTAGACGCTTTTGTCGTAAGGGATGCACGTCATATAGACCGACTTTCTCTTAATATGCAATTCATCGAGCAAATAAAAGACCTTTTCAGAGAAAAGGGAAAGGACCCGGCAGTATTTTTAGATGTAGTCACAAGATATCTGGATGTATGGTACAGAGAAAAGGCAACAGAGTCAACACCGTATTATACATGGAAAGAAAGTAATTCAAAGTGGGCTAAGCAATGGAGTCGGGGAACTTCTGCGGAAGATGTCAATAACAATATGAATCTTGTATTATACCATACAATAGAAGAATACGATACATCAGATGAACCTACGAGCGACAATGCGCAGCTGGACGGTATTACATATCATAAGCCGAACCGCAGTATGGCAGGCGCAAATGTTAATGATTTTACCATGCATCGTAACTTTGGCAATGCATCAACAGCATATTCCGGGGCAGTGGCAGGCGACAAGTATTTTAACGATTCCACATGGAATATCACGTTTGTGGATTCTTATGACTATTCACCCGAAACCCCGAATGAAAAATTAGGATTTTCCGGCGGAACGGAAACATGGGCAGAAAACCTTTGTCTTATGTTTACCTTCCGAGGTATTCCGAGAGTTTTGGCAGGCACAGAGGTTGAATTCCAAAAGGGAATGGTGATTGACTTAGGGCCAAACACTCCGTTGTCTACAACAAGACGTGCCTACTACGGCGACTATTTAGAGGGAGATGTAACCACGAACGAGTTTTCTGAATATACCGCAAGCGGTAATGCGGCAGATACTCTAAACTCCACGCTTTCCAAGCATATACAAAAGCTCAATGCAATTCGGAGAGCTGTTCCGGCATTGAGAAAGGGTCAGTATACAAATTCAAGAGACTATGTTTCGGGAAACATGGCATTTATCAGACGTTATACCAATTCGGATGAGAATGTTGACAGCCTTGCGCTTGTTACAATAACAAGTGCCGCAGAATTTAGCAATATCCCCAACGGAAAATACATTGACGCGGTAACAGGTGATGAACAGACTGTAACCGACGGAACACTGTCTGTTGCGGCTCCGGGCAAGGGCGACATGAGAGTATATGTGTGTGAGGCAGAAGGCTTTACGGGACTTGATACGCAGTTTGATGTTCCGACCTATACGCTGAGCTTTGACGGAAACGGTGCTGAGGGCAGCATGGATAGCATCACCTCATCTTACTCGGGCAATGTTACTTTGCCGAAATGTACCTTTACACCTCCCGAAGGCAAGGTATTCAAGGCATGGAGCATAGACGGCACAGAGTATAAAGCAGGCTCATCGGCACTGATTAAGGCTGATTCGACAGCGACAGCTGTATGGGAGGATATTGTATATTACGAGCTTTACCTGGGCAATACGCAGGTGTCCTCACTGAACTGCGATGATATTTTAGGAGATAAAACGGCAAGCTATGACATTGATGCCAATACTCTTACCCTGAACGGATACACAGGCGGAGCAATAACCTCAAGCCTTGCCGAGCTTAATGTTTTCCTGACCGAAAACAGCGAAAACACGTTAAGCGGCGGCGATTACGGAATATACTCCAAGGGCAGCGTCAGAATAAGCGGCGGCGGCAATGCCATGGCAAGCGGAAAGAAAAACGGCATTATTGCGGTAAACGGCAGCATTGATGTCACAGGCGGAGTTTTAAATGCTTTGGGCGAAGAAAGCTTTGCGCTGAGCGCCAATGGCACTATCAGCATTTGTGACGCAGTCGTTACGGCGGTATCGCATAACGGCACAGCCTTAAACAAAGCCCCTCAGCTTGACAGATTTACAAAAGCATACGATACTGCGGCAAGCCAAAAGGCAGACGGCGCCGGAGCGGGAGAATATGTAAGCGGAAATAACGGGCTTTATAAGTATTTTAAGGTAAATCCTTATTATACGGTAAGCTTCTCGCCCGACAGCAAAAGCAGCGGCGTTATGGACAGCATGAAAACAGCGTCGGGAATTATAACTCTTCCCGAATGTACCTTTACCAACAATGATGATAAAACCTTTGACTGCTGGTCGGACGGTACAAAATACTATAAGGCGGGGGCAAAGCTTGCCATTGACTCGGACGTAAGCTTTACGCCATGCTGGGAATCGTCCGGCGGAGCAGCGGCGGAGGACAACACGGTTTATTGCCGCAACAGCGCAGGCTGGAGTACAGTATACGCATATTGTTGGGGAGATACCGGTTCCATTGGAAGTTGGCCGGGCGTTGAGATGCAAAATATTGAAGGCACAGATATATGGAAATTAACCATTACGACAGGACCGTATGCCTATATTATTTTTAACAACGGCAGTTCGCAAACCGGCACCATGGCATATCCAACAGACAGCAAGGTGATGTATGACAACAAATCAAATGAATGGACCGAATTTGGCGGCGGCGCGGGATACACCCCGGAGGACACCTCGGGGCGTAATATAATAACCCTCAGTGCCGGAGAAGGCATAGGATATATGAGCGAGGTGTTAAACGGGAGCGGAACATACACGCTTCCGGTCTGCACGTTCCTTCATCCCAAATACTGCGGCGGCTTTACGGCATGGAGCTTAAACGGAACACAATATCAGCCCGGAGATACGATAACAGTTTCGGAGGACACCGTAATTTCGGCGGTATGGGAACGATTCTCTCTTGCGGCAGGTGATAATAACAAATCGGTTAGGCTCAATGCACCTGTTGCCGGAGTCTACAGAGTTATATTTGCCGATTACGAGAACGGCGCTCTTGCAAATCTTGATATAGTAACAAAAGAGGTTTCACAGACAGAAATCGGAACGGTAACGGTTGATATGCAAAAGGACTTTGTGCTCGGAGCGGGCGACAAGGTTATGCTGTGGAACGGCCTTGACGGTCTTGAACCGCTTTGTGATGCGTATATGGTTACGGAGTAAAAAGCGCATAGAAAATATATTTTGATTGAATAATCGTTTATACGATGTAATTTAAAGCCCCGTCGGGTGTTTTTCGGACGGGGCTTTGTTTTATCAATCGGTTTAGAAAATAATTCGGATG
>JAQXTR010000086.1 GCA_029219585.1 Clostridiales bacterium | reverse complement strand
CCCCTCCGATAACCAACATAATATCAGCGTTCTCCCAAAGCTCGTCATAAGGTACGTATTTAATAACGCTCTCATCCGGCATTGCGCAATCGTCACTCATAAATATTTCCGCCCTGTCCTTCAGAAACGAAACAACCGCCTTTGCCGAAACAAAGCCCATATCCTTTGTCACATTTGTTATTATTGCAATCTTTTTCATACGCAGCTTCCTCTCTTTTTGCGTTAGTATATTTACTGCATATTCTTTTCCGCCCGCGGCGGTAAGCATATAAATTCAGCAAAACGCAGACTTCCGCTGATATGCTTTATTAAATTATACACTATTTGAATAAAAATTGCAACCCTTATGCAAAATTATTCATAAAAATGGTGGTTTGGGACGAGGGTGTTGCGTTAAAAAGCACATAGGGGCTGATTGATTTTAGATGCAGAACGGACAGAACACACCCGACGGCGTACTTTGTGTACTCCGAGTGGTGTGTTCTGTTCGTAGACGTATGGTTTTATGCCATACGTCGATCTGCGCTAAAAGCAACAGCCCCTTTTCATATATTTACTTTGACAGTCTTATCATTTCATCAATACATTTTCTCGCTTCAGCGATTGTATTATCATCCATTATTATTTCCTCGCCGCCGTTACCCTTAACGCAGTTATAGACATCCATAAGAGTTGTGAGCTTCATATTTTTGCACACAAGTCCCGATGTCAGGGGGTAGAACTTTTTATCCGGACACTCGTACTGGAGATGCTCGGCTATACTCAGCTCCGTACCGATAATAAACTCCTTCTCATCCGAATTGCGTGCATAGTCCATAATACCTGATGTTGAACCCACATAATCTGCAAGCTCCGCAACCTCCGGCTGACATTCGGGATGAACAAGAAGCTTTGCCCCCGGATGCTTCTGCCTTGCTGTTGTGACATCCCGTGTTGTAACCGCAGCATGAACAGGACAGCCGCCGTTGAGAAGCTTTATATTCTTATCGGGACATTTGGCGGCAACATACGCTCCCAAATTACAGTCCGGAATAAACAGAATATTTTTATTTTTGATATTATTTACAATATTTACGGCTGAGGATGATGTTACGCAGACATCGCATATAGTTTTCAGCGCTGCGGTTGTGTTTATATATGCAACGATAGTATAGTCCGGATAATGAGGTTTTACCGCCTCTATAAGTTCCTTATCCATCATATCCGCCATAGCGCAGCCCGCTTCCTCATTTGCAAGAAAAACATGCTTGTCCGGTGAGAGTATTTTACACGTCTCCGCCATAAACCTCACTCCGCACATAATCACATTCTTATGCGGCACCCCCGCCGCCTTGACGCTGAGCGCATATGAATCACCCGTAAAATCTGCAATTTCCAGAATTTCGTGTGCTACATAGCTGTGCGCAAGAATACATATATCCTTCTCCTTTTTAATCCTTAAAATTTCTTCCTGTATGTCCTTAATCATGATTATCTCCTTCGTAACATTTACTCCCGAATCCAAGTATACCACCATCCGCCCGGTTTGTCAAGCACAGCCGCGGCTATTTTCCCCATTGTCCGTGAAATATCTAAACAAATTCAGAAATAAAATTTAAAACAGCACTTTTCAATCTCATGCAATTGTGGTATAATATACACGGGTGATATAAAGTGCGAATAACATATTGTAAAAAATGCAACCGGTTTTTCTACTCTCCGGTAATATCAAATTACTGCCGCAGCTGTAAAAAACCGGTTATGGAGGTTCCGATAGACTACGGAAAATTTCTGGAGCTTTCCATAAATGAGCGGTACAGGCTTGCCTACAGACTTACAAATGAATATGATTCTCTCTCTGAGGAATTGCAAAAAGAAACCGACAGACTGTAACAAAACCGCAGTCTGCCGGTGTTTTTCAGTTTTTAAGATAATTTTTAAATGCTTCTTCCGCCGTCTCAGGGCTTGAAGATACTACCATGATTACTGCGTTTTTATATGACGTGATATATGCGCGGTCTATCTTTTCCGCCTCCGCCGGACGGTATACGAGATAGTTGGATTTTTTTTGTGCAAGGTAGGTTTCTATTTTTTTTGTTACCGTTTCCGTCGCGCTTGTTTCTACAATCACAAACTCATCGCAGGTGGACTGCGTGCCTACATACATTGTAATATCCGAATAATCATTAGGATTAAGATACAGCAGCTTTGACGATGCCGCAGTGTCAATTTTGCTGAGTGCTTCCGAGAAAGGAACATCACGGCATAACACCTCCGCAAGCTCCTCCCCCGCTATCTCTCTTTTCTTCCCGCAGCCTGTAAAAAGAACGGCACACAATAGAATTGCGACAAGGGAATATAGTTTCTTTTTCAATTGCTTAACCCTCCCATCAGCCCGAGCTGCCGCTGTTTTTAAATACATTAACAGTTGGCTGCGGCTCATCATCATTTTCTCCGCTGACGTTTGACCTGCCGGTACCGGGCTTTTCCGTACTGTAGCTTACATCAGACGCTTCGCTTTCAATATAGTCATCATCATCATCATCATCATCGGATATATCGGCAAGCTTTGGAATTTCCGCCTTCTCCCGTGCGTAATTAAGCAGCTTTGCATAATATGTCCTGTTAAGATTCACACCGTCCGACGACACGCCCGAAGGCAGATAATTACCTCCCAGCGCGGCAAAGGAATCCACATAATACATTTTTTCCTGCGCCGCAATGATCTTAAGCTCTTTATTATATGACTTTATCGTGCTTAACGCATAACCCGTCCCCGCAACAGACGCAGTTTCGGCAACCGGAGGAATCGAAATGATATAAATATTTGCACTCTGCTGATAAGACCTCACCTTTCCAAGCATCTCCTTGTATGCCTTTGAAAACTTTGAGGCATCTCCCCATGAAAGCTCCGTCTGTCCGAAGGAGATAAACACCTTGCTGAATTTCTGGCTTTTAAGCTGATCTATAACTGCCATAGAGCTGTTGTTGGCAGCGGTTGTATACATATTTTCAAGCGTTATATGTACGCCGGCATAAAAATCGGTATAAGGCAGCATTCCGTACTTATCAATTCCGGCAGCAAGAGCATTTCCTATAAATACTGAATTATCAAAATAATCAGCATCTACCGTAATTTCTTCCTGAGTCCCGGAATATATCTCCGCGGTCTGCACCGCTCCGGGCTGCGGAATCTGTTCTGATGCGGCCGTGACCTCAGGATCATCAACCTTCACCGTTTCGCCGCTGCCCAACCCCCTTATGACGATCACCGCAACAACGATTACAGTCAGAAGAAATACTGTTATTGCGATATTACGGCGCCGCCTGGCACGTCTTTCGCGCTCGCGTTTTTTTCTTTCCTGCTCACGCAGCCACATACGTCGTGAAACCGCCATATCCCTGTCTCCTTTCGTGTTTTGTATACTTTACTGAAGCTTATTTATTCTTAAGTATTTCAAGCGCCTTTTGGAGCTGTGTGTCATCCTGATGCGGAACACTTGACGCATAATAATCCTTGTATTCCTCCGGCAGCTTAACCTCATAATCCGGAGCAATGCCTACACCATGAATACATACTCCGTTCGGTGTATAATACTTTGCAATCGTCATAGACATACCGGAGCCGTCGTAGAACGGATACACACTCTGCACAATACCCTTTCCGAAGCTGTTTTCGCCGATAACAGATGCCCTGCCGTAATCCTTTAACGCACCGGTAAGAATTTCCGAAGCGCTTGCGCTGTTTCCGTTAATCAGCACAGCCATAGGAATATTAAGCTCGTTTTTATCCGAGCGGTATTCCTCTTTATCCCCATTTTTCGTTTCGGTATATGTGATAACACCCTCAGGGAGCAGATAATCTGCTATGTCACAGACAACATCCAAAACGCCACCCGGATTATCGCGCAGGTCTATCACCATTTTTTCCATACCCTGAGCCGACAGGGAGTCTACCTGTTCCTTGAACTCTGTAAATGTATTTTCCTCCGCGCCTTCCTCATTTGTATTAAAGCTTGTAATCCTCACATATCCGACATTATCCTCAAGCATTTCTGTTTTTACCGATTTTGCGCTTATCTGTCTGCGTTTTATATCATACTCCTTTTGCTCTCCGTCATGCTCTATTCTAACCTTCACCGAGGTTCCCTCTTTGCCGCCCTTTATGGCACTTACGCATGCGTCCATCTGTTCGCCGGAGTACTCCGTGCCGTCAACTGCGAGTATATAATCTCCCGGCAGAAGTCCCGCTTCATATGCCGGTGAATCCTCCGTAGGCGCAATAATAACAATTTTATTGCTATCCTCGTCAACAGAAATAACAACGCCTATCCCGACATAGCTGTCCTCTACCCCCGACAGATACGAATCAAACTCTTCGGAACTGTAATAATGAGTATACGGCTCATCCAGTGCCTCTACATAGGCCGCAACCGCATCGTCTGACATCTTCTCCTCATCATAATCATCATAAAGATAATTGTTTTTAAGATAAGAGTTTACTGCATTCAGCTTTCTTGTGACCTTATCCGCTGTTCCGCTGACGGGCCCCCGGCTCACAGCATACAATAACGATGTACCCGAAAATGTTACGGAAGCTGTTATTACTACCGTTATGATTGTTTTTACAAATGGTTTCAAATTATAACACCTCTATTAAAAAGTAAAGGACTGTCTGAAAGCCGCTAAGCGTCAAGACAGCCCCTCTATTTATACAGCTTTTATCATATTTTCATAGGATTAGACTGCAGATACTTATGTACCATCATAGCTACCTTAAACACGATCGCCTGATCAAACTTTCTGAGATCCAGACCGGTAAGCTTATAAATTTTCTCAAGTCTGTATACCAGAGTATTTCTGTGCACAAACAGCTGTCTTGATGTTTCGCTTACGTTAAGGTCATTTTCAAAGAATTTGTTTATTGTAAGAATTGTTTCATCATCAAGCGTGGTGATATCGCCTTTCTGGAACACCTCACGAAGGAACAGCTCGCAGAGCTTTATCGGCAGCTGATAGATAAGACGTCCTATTCCGAGATTGTTGTAGCTTAAAATATTCTTCTCGTCATCAAACACCTTTCCTACCTCAATCGCAATCTGAGCCTCCTTATATGAATTATTAAGCTCGTCAATATTTGCTGCAACGGTAGAAAGTCCGATTACAACCGGGTAGAGAACCTCCGAATTTACGGTATCAATAATTGACCTTGCCATCTCCTCCAGCTCATCGTCTCTGAGAGCTTCCTTAAGCTCCTTTATAAGAACAATATTATTGGAGTCAATATTAATTACGAAATCATGCTCCTTATCCGGATACATATTTCTTACTACCTCATATATTCCGCTTTCGCCTGAGCCTGTGGCCTTAATATAGAACACGGCTCTGGGAATATCGCAGTCCACATGCAGCTCACGCGCTTTTTGGTGGAGGTCAAAGGAGATAAGATTATCAAAAATAATATTCTGCATGAAATTAGTCTTATCATATTTTTCATCATAGTAATGACGAACATTATTCGCCGCTACCGCAACAGCATTGCAGCAGTATTTTGCCGTTTCGTCAGTACCCTCTACGTAAACAACATATTCCGCATAAGGCTTATTTGACATTGCCCTGATGGTAAAACCATCCTTAAACAAAAGCTTCTCACTGTTTGATGCTGCCGACACAAGATCCTCCATTACATCATCACTCGGCTCAAAACCGTTATATGCAAGCACAAGCCCGTGTGAATCTGCAATACCGAATCTTTTCGGAAAGACCTCTGCCATTTGTGTTACAATATTCTGAAATGCTTTACTTATCATTTTTTTATCCTCCGAACACCATATTACCCAACTCAATAGGTTGTCTGATTTATATAATAAATCGATGAATTTTATACATATCAATATTATACTACATCTGCTGCTGATTTTCAAGCATTTTTTTTAAATATTTTGTATGATTTTGATTGAATTTTAATGGACAAGTGAAAACTGGCTGTTGTACAACTCCGCATAGTATCCGTCTTTCTTCATAAGCTCTCTGTGAGTGCCCTGTTCAACGATTTTTCCGCTGTCCATAACAAGAATAAGATCTGCTTCGCGGATGGTTGATAATCGGTGGGCTACTATAAAGCTTGTTCTTCCCTCCATAAGACTGCCGAACGCCTTCTGAATTTTAATTTCCGTTCTCGTATCTATAGATGAGGTCGCCTCGTCAAGAATGAGCATAGGAGGCAGACAAAGCATTACCCTTGTTATGCACAAAAGCTGCTTCTGCCCCTGAGAAAGACTGCCGCCGTCCTCACCGATCACTGTGTCAAACCCATCGGGGAGCCTTCGTATAAATCCGTATGAATGCGCCGCAACGGCCGCCTGCTTTATTTCCTCCTCCGTTGCATCCGGTCTGCCCATGGTTATATTTTCACGTATTGTACCTGATTTGAGCCATGTTTCCTGGAGCACCATGCCGTAGGCTTTTCTAAGACTGTGACGTGTGACATCTCTTATATCCCTTCCGTCAACATCAATCTCTCCGCTTCTTACATCATAAAATCTCATAAGCAGATTTATAAGGGTTGTCTTTCCGCAGCCGGTATGTCCTACTATTGCTATTCTCTGTCCCGGTTTTACGCTGAGATTAAGGTTTTCAATAAGCTTCTGCTGCGGCTCATACGAAAAAGAAACATTGCGAATATCAACATTCCCCGCCGCGTCTTCAATAACCGCCGCATCTTCCGAATCCGGCAGCTCCGCTTTTTCGTTTATAAGGCTCAGCAGTCTTTGAGCGCACGCAATTGCATTCTGCAGCTCCGTGACTACCCCGGAAATCTCATTAAACGGCTTTGTATACTGATTCGCATAGCTCAGAAAGCTCACGAGATTACCGACCGTTATCGATCCGGCAAAGCTGCCTGAGCAGGCCATAATCGCGCCCGTAAGCGCAACTGCGGCATAAACGATATTGTTTATAAAGCGTGTTGCGGGGTTTGTCGTAGACGAGAAAAACACCGCTTTAAGGGAGCAGGTATATAATCTGTCGTTTATCTCATCAAATTCCTCAACAGACCTTTTCTCACGTGAAAACGCTTTTACAACCTTAAGATTGTTTATGTTTTCATCAATCAGAGCAGTCTGCTCTCCGCGTGTCCTAGCCTGTTCCTTTGACATCGCATATGTTCTTGCCGCAATAAATTTTGCGACCAGCAATGAAGCGGGAGTTAGAACAACCACTGCAAACGCAATCCATATATTGATTCTGAACATGAAAAACAGTGTCCCAAAGATTGTCATTATTCCCGTAAACAGCTGCGTAAAGCCCAAAAGAAGCCCGTCCGCAAACTGATCCGCATCCGCAATCACGCGGCTGACTATCTCTCCGCTGCGGTGTGAATCAATGTATGCCAGCGGCAGGCGTTCAATCTTTTTAAAAGCCTCATCCCGCAGATCACGAACAACATTATAGGTGATTTTGTTGTTTATTGTATTCATAACCCATTGTCCGAGAGCCGTAACGCCTACTACAGCCGCAATTTTTACAAGTATCGGAACAAGCCCCTTAAAGCTTACATTTCCCGGACCTGCAATATTATCTACCGCATATCCCACAAGAATCGGCACATATAAGGTCAGTACCACAGTGAGCGCCGCAAGAAGGATTGAAAGAGAAAGATATAATCTGTATTTCTCAATATATCCCCACACCTCTTTTAAGGTGCTCTTATTATTTGTTTTTTTCTTTTCAGCCATCTATATCACCGTCCTCCTTGGGAAACTGTGAATAATATATTTCCCTGTAAACCTCACAGCTTTCAAGCAGCTCCTCATGTGTGCCTATACCGGCAGGTCTGCCGTCATCAAGAACAATTATCTTATCCGCATACATAATTGATGATGCCCTCTGTGAAACAACAAACACAGCGGGCTTGTACGGCAGCTCCTTTATTGCGGCTCTTAACTTTGCATCGGTAGCAAAGTCAAGCGCCGACGCGCTGTCGTCAAGAATAAGTATCTCGGGCTTCTTTGCAAGCGCTCTGGCTATTGTAAGCCTTTGCCGCTGCCCTCCGGAGAAGTTTCTGCCCTCCTGCTCCACCTCCGCGTTTACGCCGTTCTTACCTGAAACTACCTCCTCTGCCTGAGCGCTTCGTATCGCCTCCGTCACGTCCGCATCGGAAATATTCCCGCTTCCCCATTTCATATTTGAATCAATCGTGCCCTTGAAAAGGACAGCCTTCTGCGGAACAACTCCAATCTTTGCACGCAGGCTTTCTATATCGTAATCACGCACATCAATGCCGTCAACTCTGACAGAGCCGGAGGCTGTGTCATAAAATCTGGGAATAAGACTTACAAGAGAGGTCTTGCCCGATCCCGTACCTCCTATTATACCAATCGTTTCCCCGTGCATAACCTTTAAGGTAATATCCTCAACCGACGCCTCCTTGCTTCCCTTATAGACCACGGACACGCCGTCAAATTCCACCGCCGGAGCATTGTCAATCCCTTCCGTAACACTGCCGCTTATGATACTGTTTTTAATTTCCATAACATCCGCAATTCTGTTTCCGCAGGCAAGCGCCTTTGTAAGAGATATTATCATATTTGCAAGCTTTATAAGCTCAACGAGTATCTGGCTCATGTAGTTGTAAAGCGCAACGACCTGTCCCTGTGTCAGTATACCCGCATTAACGCGCATTGCTCCGCTGTATATCAGTATAATCACCGCGGCATTTATAATTACATAGGTAATAGGATTCATCAGCGCGGATATTCTTCCTACATACTTCTGTATTTTAACCAGAGCCTCATTTTTTTCCTCAAAACCGCTGATCTCGCTTTCCTCCATGCAGAAGGCACGTATTACTCTTGCGCCGGTTATGTTCTCGCGGGTTTTTCCCAGTATACCGTCAAGCCCCCTCTGCGCTTTTTTATAAAGCGGCATTGTTATAAGCATAATGCCGAACACGACCGCAGCCAGAACCGGAATTGCAGCAGCAAACACAAGTGCGCATTTCACATCCACCGTGAACGCCATAATCATCGCTCCGAACACAACAAACGGCGAACGCAGAAACAGCCTGAGCGCAAGATTCACGCCCGACTGAATCTGATTTATATCCGAGGTCATACGTGTTATAAGCGTTGATGTTCCGAGTTCATCGATCTCCGTATGCGAAAGGCCCTCAATATGCGAAAACAAAGCATGGCGCAGCTTTGTGGAAAATCCCACAGCAGCTTTAGCGGCAAAAAACTGAGCCGTAATCGAGCAGCACAGACCTATAACCCCCAGCGCTGCAAGCACCAGACACATGCGTACTATATATCCGTAGTCATTGCCGGCAATACCCTTGTCGATGATCGCCGCTACCACGAGCGGAACAAACAGCTCAAAGGATGCCTCCAGAAGCTTGAAAAGAGGTCCCAGAACACTCTCCTTTTTATAGTCCGCAAGATATTTAAAAAGCCTTTTCACTTATGTCACTCCTCATATTTTCTGTGTCTATTATAATACATAAATATGGTATTGTCAACGAAAAAAGCTATTCATTTATCATTTCGGCTTTATAATGGAAATATCCACAATCTTTTCGTTACCCTTAAGGAACGGTTCCTCTCGTTTTTTGTACCGTCCCGCCTTGGCAACCCACACCGCATCGGATACCGTCACCACCGGTCTGCCCTCCATCCGCGCCAGATTCGCCGCCGACTGCAGAAGCTTTACGGCATCGCGACCGTTTGCGGCATAGTCCGCTATTGTTTCCTTTACGCCGTTTTCCGCCGCAACTCCGCACCTAAGTGCCGCCTCGGCAACAATTTTTACAATATCCGATCTTGAAAGTGCCGAAAAATATATTTCCACACAGCGTGAACGGACCGCCTCCGGTATGTCCTGAGGCTTTCTCGTAGTTGCACCTATAAGCCGAAAATCGGCGGGCAGACCGTTTTGGAATATATCATGTATATATGTCGGAATTTTTCTGTTTCTGCGGCTGTAATAGGAGCTCTCCAGCATCACGCGCCTGTCCTCCAGCACTTTAAGCAGCTTGTTGAGCTGCTCATTCGGCAGCTCGCCTATTTCGTCCAGAAACAGAATTCCGCCGTGAGCCTTTGTAACCGCGCCCGCCTTCGGCTGAGGTATTCCGGAGTTGCCGTATGCTCCCGCGCCCTGATATATAGGATCATGCACAGAGCCTATAAGCGGATCGGCAAATCCGCGTTCGTCGCATCGCATAACGCACGCATCTGTTTCCACAAATGCCGCATCCTTTGCAAACGGTGTGCCCGGACTTTTCTTTATCTCCTCCAGCACCACTCTTGCCGCGGCTGTTTTTCCTACCCCCGGCGGTCCGTAAATCAGAACATGCTGCGGATTTGCACCCCACAGTGCCGCCCGCAATGCGCGCACCCCCTCCTCCTGTCCGATTATTTCAGAGGTTGCGCACGGTCTTGAAAGCTCGGTCATCGGCTCATTAAGACTTATATGCCTAAGTGCATTAACTCCCTCCGCCTGATCCTTCGCCTCGTCCTTAACAAGCCTTTCACTCTCAGAATCCGTTCTGAGATGCAGAAAAAAATACATTCCGACTATTATCGTAAATACCAGCTGCGCAAATGCCGTCAGTTCATTCATAATAAACACACTCCCTTAAGATAAAAAAACACCTGACGGAAAATCTCCCGTCCGGTGTTATTTTTAGCATTTGCACATTAAATATTCATAATAATCATATAACCACCGCAGCAGCCGAATAATTATCGCACCCTTCCGGAGCTGCACCGTCATGGAGCTCAAGCATTTTTGCAATCCACTCCTTGCCCGTATGCGACTCTTTCAGACTTTCCTCCATATCCTCATCGCTTACATACTCCCACCAGCCGTCTGTGCATATCAGAAAGCTCGTGTAATTATCTATATCGATTACCTTTGAAACATTCATTTCACCCGAAGCGATTCCGAGAGCGCTCGTGAGCTTGTTTTGGTCAGAGCTTGTTCTTATATCGTCATACTCAATTTCACCGTTCATAAAGCTCAGAAATGCCAGAGAATGATCCTCCGTAACCTCCTCAATTCTGTTATGGTGAAAGCGATACAGGCGCGTATCTCCGACATTGCCCCACACAGCCTTCTTTCCCTTTATAAGAAGAACCGCAATCGTGCTTGACATATGCCCGTACTGCTCATCGGCATCCGCTCTTTCCATTATCGCATCACTTGCCAGAGAAATATATTCTCTTATAGCCTGCTCCGAAAATACCGGCCGCTCATTAAACGCAGCAAGAACAGTCTCAACCGCAATACCCGACGCAATAGAGCCGCCGTAATGTCCGCCGAGACCGTCTGCGAGAACAACACATACAATACCCTTCTTTTTAGCCCTGCCCGCAGCATCCTCATTAACCCTGCGTCCGCCTTTTTTTGAAACCATTGTAACTACCAAACCCAAACACCTCTCTGATACATTATATAAACAAAAAGGGCGGCTGCAATCACTGCCAGCAGCGCAATAACATAATTCAGAACAGGCGAAGCACTTCTCGTCTCTGTCCCCGCCTCATACAGCTTTCTGTAATATTGAGCAAGAGCGGCATCCCCTGCGCTCTCTGCTTTTCTCATACGGACATAATTATAATCCATCTCTGCTCCTTACCTTATCTGCAAATATTTATTACTTATAGTATAACACAGATTATACTAAATTTCAACCTTAAATATCCGCTTAATTGTAAACATTTTTCTAACATTTTCGCATTCCCGTTGACGGATAAACCGGTATTTAATATAATAAGAATATACACAGCGAAATGGGGTTTTGATATGAAAAAAAATATACTTAGAATTATATGTATCATGGCCGGAGCGGCAATAACCGTGAACGGTATATGTCTAATGCTCCGGGCGAATATAACCACAGGCACATGGCTCACTATTATACTCGGACTTGCATTGCTGCTTCCGTCATTATTTATAAAACATACAAAGCGGCTGATGAAGCATACGTTTTTCAAGTGCCTTGCAGTATGTATAATATTAGGCACTACGACAATGCTGAGCACCACGCTTTTTCTGTATTTCTACGGAAATAACAACAACTCTACCTACAACGAGGATTATCTGCTGATACTCGGCTGCGGCGTGCGCGGCGAAGAGCCTTCAAGCGCCCTGCGCGAAAGACTTGATACGGCTCTTGAATATCTCAAAAAAAATGAAAGCTGCCGGATTATTGTCTCAGGAGGTCAGGGCAGGGATGAGAGAATATCCGAAGCAGAGGCAATGCGCCGCTATCTTACCGCGAACGGCATAAGCGGCAGCCGTATTCTTTCAGAGGATAAATCCACCTCTACAACAGAGAACTTCAAATTTTCAAACAGCCTTACGGACGGAGAGCTTGCCGACAGCTCGGCCGTATTTATAACCAATGACTTCCATATATACCGTGCTTCCTCTCTCGCACGCCTTCAGGGCTTTTCTATGAATCACATAGGCGCACCTACCGCATGGTATAACATATTTCCTTCATATCTGAGAGAATTTCTCGCTATCGGACAAATGTATCTGCTGAACAAATAAAGTTACCCCGCTTTTAATAAGCGGGGCCTTTCAATGCCTTTATATTCTGTTCGGCATTCTTTCCTATACTGTTAAGAATACCGCAAACCGCCTCCTCGGATACAATACCGCTGTACCTTATAAGCTCACCCAGCAGCATAATATTCGCAAGACCCTTTAATTCACCATCCGCGCATAAGGACATATCCATTCCGATAATCTCCGCATTCCCTTCGCAAAGCTTCACGAATTTATTGTCGGTAATTATAACTCCGTCAGTATAGGCGGCAAATTTTTCAACAGACGGTCTGTTCATCGCTATGAGCGCATCGGCACGTTTAACCGCAGGCGAGCTTATATCCCCGTCAGATACAACCACTTTGCAGTTACAGGTACCGCCGCGCATTTCCGGTCCGTATGACGGCAGCCACGATACGTTAAGACCGCAGCTCATAGCCGCCCGCGCAAGTATTTTACCGGCAAACAACACGCCCTGTCCGCCGAATCCTGATATTATCACTTTATATTCCATAGCAACCTCACTCTTATTTTACTCCCTGAAGACTGTCTCTGAAAACACCTGTCGGAAAATATTCCTTCATTTCACTGCCGACTCTCGCCACAGCATCTGCGGGGCTCATCCTCCAGTTTGTGGGACACGCAGACAGTATTTCTATAAATGAATACGAACCCTGATCAATCTGGTATTCGAACGCTTTTTTTATCGCTCTTTTCGTCGTGCGTATATCCGCAGGGGTATCAACGGCACATCTCTCAATATACGCCGGGCCGTCCAGCTGATTCATTATCTCACACATTTTAAGAGGAAATCCCTGCGTATAGGGATCGCGCCCGAACGGAGTGGTTTGTGTAACCTGTCCCGGAAGTGTTGTGGGCGCCATTTGTCCGCCGGTCATTCCGTATATTGTATTATTAATGAATATAACCGTAATCGCCTCGCCGCGCGCCGCTGCGTGAATAGTCTCGGCTGTACCGATAGCTGCAAGATCACCGTCACCCTGATAGGAAAATACAACCTTATCCGGCATACATCTTTTAACTCCCGTAGCTACTGCCGGAGCCCGTCCGTGTGCCGCTTCAATGCAGTCACAGGCAAAATAGTCATATGCCATAACCGCGCATCCCACCGGTACAACGGCAACAGTTTTATTTTCAATATCCAGCTCATCCATTACCTCTCCGATAATGCGGTGCACTATTCCGTGTCCGCAGCCCGGGCAATAATGAAACGGCTTATCAAGAATAGATTTTGGTTTAGTATAAGTACTCATCCGGCAAGCCTCCTCAAATTTTCAAGTATTTCTTCCTCGTCAACACACATTCCGCCGCATCTGCCGTAGAACTCAACCTCTGCACGTCCGTTTAATGCAAGCCTTACATCCTCGACCATCTGTCCGCGGCTGAGTTCAACACAAAGCACCTTTTTTATATCCCGCTCAAACGCCGCAGACGGGAAAGGCCAAAGGGTTTTCGGACGTATAAGTCCGGCCTTTATTCCCTCTTCTCTCGCCTTTTTAACAGCTGCCTTCGCAATTCTCGCCGCGATTCCGTATGCCGTAACAATGATGTCCGCATCATCTGTCATATACTCTTCCCAATCCGGCAGCTCCTTGCTTATCTGCTCATATTTGAGCCATCTCTTTTCGTTCATATCCTCAAGCTCCTGTGGAGTAAGGTACAGAGAGTTTATTATATTATGCTCCTCCCGTTTTCCCTTTCCGCACGCTGCCCATGGCTTATCATAATGCTCAACCTCGGGAAGCAGCTCCATATCAACAGGCTCCATCATCTGTCCTACCATACCGTCCGCAAGAATCATAACCGGCATACGCCACTTATCTGCATAATTAAAAGCCGTAACGGTCATTTCAGCCATTTCCTGCACGCTTGACGGAGCAAGCACAATAAGCCTGTAGTCGCCGTGGCCTCCGCCCTTTACAGCCTGAAAATAGTCCGACTGCGATGCCTGAATACCTCCGAGTCCGGGGCCTGCGCGCATAACATTTACAATAACGCACGGCAGATCCGAACCGGCAATATAGCTTATTCCCTCCTGCTTGAGGCTGATTCCCGGCGACGAGGATGATGTCATCGCGCGAAAGCCCGCGCCCGCAGCTCCGTACACCATATTAATGGCGCTGATTTCACTTTCCGCCTGCAAAAACACCCCGTCATGCTCCGGCAAATGCTTTGCCATATATGCAGCCACCTCTGTCTGGGGCGTAATCGGGTATCCGAAAAAGCATTTCACACCGGCATGAATTGCAGCAGCGGCAAGCGCCTCATTTCCCTTCATTAATTTCTTCATTTAATAACACTCCTTATCTCAATCGCAATATCGGGACATACCAGAGCGCACATACCGCATCCGACACAATTCTCGTTTACTACAGCACATCCGTCTCCGTACCTTGAATCCGCCTTTCTGTCAATTGTAACAGCGCCCATCTGGCAAACGGACGCACATAACCCGCACGCCTTGCAGCGATCCTTATCTATTTTAATTCCTGTCATAACAGTCACCTCCTGTATGTATATATCATATCAATATATTACAAATTTGTCAATATAAAAGTTACGAAAAATGATTATTTTTATTTTGTTCACAATATTTTCGAAATATTGCATGATTTTAAAGGATATTTTATTTTATTTCACAATATTTGCAAAATAATATTGACACCAAAATTATTTAATGATAAAATACAGTTATCAAACAAAAAACCCGAAGGAGTGATTACCATGGAGAAGGAAAACAAAAAGCAGCGCTTTGAGAGAATCGCCGCTGCAAGAAAAGACAAAATACTTGACACGATCAGATTGCTTGAAAACTGTGCGAACCGTTCAAACTACGAATACACAAGCGATGATATTAATTCGCTTTTCGATTCGCTTGAAACTGCTCTTTGCGCAGCAAAAGCAAAATTCACATCAGACACAAAATCAAAACGTATAGAGGCATTCAGAAAATACTTTGAAGGAGAATACACATGGCTTGCCGGCTTTATGAGAAATGTTATGCGTTACGGCAACCGTGAGGCATTGTTTGATCCCGAAACTGGCCGCCGCTGGTCATATGCAGAGCTTAACGCAGAGGCAAACAAGCTTGCAAACGCAATCCTTGAAAGCGGCGTACACAAAGGTGATGTTGTAATGTTTCAGCTTCAGAACTGTCCGGAATTTATTTTCGCGTATCTCGCATGTCACAAGACAGGAACCGTTGCCTGTCCTATAAACTTCAGATTATCCGCCGGAGAAATTGCGCAGAATATCGATGACAGCCGTCCGAAGGTATATATATATGAAGCGTCAAACCTTGCTGCGGTAAGAGAGGCATGTCACCATACTAAATTCAGACCCAAGGTAGTGCTTATGGTTGACGATGAGGATAACACACAGCCTATCATAGGAAGCAAGCTCTACAGTGACTATGTGCGTTATCAGCCCGAAACCGATCCGGAGCTTAAATGGCAGCTCTCCATCTATGACGAAACAACAAGACTGTACACCAGCGGCACAACCGGCAGGCAAAAGGGCGTCTGCCTTACAAGCATTAATGAGGTTCTTTCCTCGCATGATGTCATGATTCACTTCCCGTTCTCATCAGATGACAAGTCGATGAATACAACCCCATGGTTTCACCGCGGCGGTCTGCATTCAGGAGGACCGACTCCGACTCTATACGCAGGCGGCTCGGTCACTATCATGCGCAAATTCAATGCTGTGGCAACGCTTAAATATGTTGAGCAGTATAAACTCACATTTATAATCGGAGTGCCGAACGTGCTTGAGAGACTTACAGAGGCGCAGGAACGCTCAGGATACGATCTCAGCTCGCTTTGCGGAATAATCACCATGGGCAGTCCGCTTGAAAGAGCTGCTTGTATAAAGTATCAGAAGGTACTCACTCCCCGCATCTTCAACGGCTACGGCACAACCGAATCATTCTGGAACACCTTCCTCCGTCCGTCGGATCTTCCGGCTATGGCAGGAACTGCCGGCAGCAGCTGCTCAGACGACGATGTAAGAATAGTTAAAATATACGATGACCGACGCGCCGATCCGGACGATCTGGCAGCCACTGACAACATTGAGGTCGGCGAGGTAATCATTAAGTCACCCGCAAAAATGGCATACTTCTATTTCAATAATGAGAGCGAAACAGAACACAAATTCCATAACGGGTATCTCTATACAAACGATCTGGGAACATGGGATAAGAACCACTTTATAAGCATTGTCGGCAGAAAGGACGATATGATTATCTCCGGAGGAGAAAACATCTATCCGACACAGGTTGAGGAGGTTCTCAACACTCATCCGAAGGTAGCGGATTGTATGGTAACCGCAGTGCCTGATAAGCTCCGCGGCGAGGTGGTTACTGCATACGTTATAAAGTCCGACCCTTCACTCACTGTTGACGAGCTTGAGGAGCATTGCAAAAACAGCCCGATGATTTCCAACTATAAGCGCCCGAGATACTACAGATTTGTAGCCTCAATCCCTGTAAACGCAACAGGCAAAAAAATGCACTATAAAATCAAAGAACAGGCAAAGGATGACCTTTTAAACGGATTACTGATCCGCGCATAAAAACCAATCACCTCATGCATAATAAGCATGAGGTGAATTTTTATGGAATTTAATTCGACACTTGAGCTTCTACAAAGCGACCCAAAATCCAAAGCATACTTCGACTCGCTGCCTCAGCACATACAGCAGGAGCTTCTCGACCGTTATACCGGTGCAAAAAGCCTGGATGAGCTGCGCAGCTTCGGAGATGATCTCAGAACATCAATGTGACACACAAACGGAGAGCGGCTGCAGTTCCGCCCTCCGTTTTGTTTTCGTAAAATTACACTGCGTTATGTCTTTATCTTTTACGCCCGTCTTTCTTCCTTCAGCTTGTTCGTTACCTGCTCCGGTGTCGGCATAGCCGGAATCGCACCGAAGTTTTATTCACACAGGCTTAACCACCGACAAGGCAGCATAATCCCGTCTGAAATGCTCATTAAACCGCGCCTTTATATCCTCAAAGGTAACCGTTTTGTAAACCTCATAAAAATCAAAGTAATCAATGCCCATAAACAGCAGCTGCATATAAAGTCCGGCATATTCTTCAATATCATTATGAGAACGGATATAGCTGCCCCACATAACCTTCTTTGTGCGGCTGAAATCCTCTTCGCAAAGACCGCTTTTACGGATTTCTTCAATCTCATCCATTATTACTTCAAAAACCTTCTCAGGATTTCTGCTCTCACCGTCCAGTGAGGTAAAACCGTAATCCGGCTGCATTGTGTAGTCGGTTGAAAATGTGCTGTTTATAAGTCCGGCGTCATAGAGCTTTTTATAAATGGCAGAGCTTTTGCCGAACAGCATTCTGAGAAGAATTGTAATCTCTATATTCTTCTTCAGCAGCTCCGCTCCTGTTTTGTTTACATCATTATCCTTCCAGCCCAGCATGAACATGGGCGCAGACACTGCCATAGAGCGCTCGGCATATGCGGAGGCAAGCTCCTTCGGCTCGTCCGGATAAAGCTTCTTTATCGGCTCTGTAAACGGTTCATTATTTTTTATCCCGTCGTCTATCACCTTAACCGCTCTGTCAACATCAATGTTGCCCGCAATAACAAGCGACATATTTGACAGGTTATAGAACGTGTTATAGCACTTATAGAGATAATCCGCCGTTATCTTGCTTATACTCTCCACCGTTCCGGCAATCTCCTTTTTTACAGGGTGATTTTGATAAAGACAGTTTATGAAATTAAAGAACAGCTTCCAGCCCGGATTGTCGTCATACATCCGTATCTCCTGACCGATAATGCCCTGCTCCTTCTGTACAGTTTCCTCTGTATAATACGGGCTCTGAACATAGTCAAGCAGTGTCGCAAGGTTCTCCTCAAAATTTGACGTTGCCGAGAACAGATATGCCGTCATATTAAACGAGGTAAATGCGTTTGCATTTCCTCCGTATTTTGAAAATCTGTCGAAAACATTGCTGCCGTCGGGCTGGTCAAACATCTTGTGTTCAAGATAATGCGCAATACCGTCCGGGACATGGGTAACCTCCGTTTCACCCGGAACAACAAAATCAGAGTCAACCGAGCCGTAGCGTGTGCCGAATATGGCATAGGTACCGCTGTAGCCCGTCTTCGGAATAATGTATATACCCAGTCCCGACTTGTGAACTCCGGAGTACATAACCTCGCCCGTCAGTTCATTTTTTCTGAATGTAAGCTCCATTACGCATTCTCCTTTCCCTTTAAGAAATAAACGGTATCAAGCTGAAGCTTATTTGCCGCAGCCGCAACCTCATCAACCGTAACCCTCTTAACGCGCTCAATACATTCCTCAACCGTGCGGTTTGTACCGTTCACCTTTTCAACCAGTGAGAAGGTTGCCATCGCACGTTGGTCGTCATAATACGAATTGAACGTATTGACAAGCGCGCTTACCGACGCGTTAAACTCGTCATCCGAAATATTACCCTTTCTGATTTCCTCCAGCTGAACAAGAATTTCATCATATGCCTTTTTGAAATTTTCAAACTCTATTCCCGCATTAACGGTGATAATACCCTTTGCACGTTCAACCTGAGAGGAGGCATAGTAGCATAACGAAAGCTTTTCACGAACATTATTGAAAAGCTTTGAATGTGCGCCCGCACCAAAAACACTGTTGAATACGATAAGCGCATCATAATCACTGTCAGACGGCTTAATATTTGTGAGAAATCCCAATGCAAGCTTGCCCTGAGCAACATCCATTTCCTCGGTAACCTTATGAACGTCCCCCTGCAGCCTAGAAATAATTTCAGTTTTGGGAATTTCGGCATCTGTAAACGACAGCTTATCGGTATATTCCCGCACAACCTCAGCCGCAGCCGCAGCATCCGCATCGCCGCAGATATAAATATCAATCACAGATGAGGTTATAATCGACTTATAGTAATCATAGAGGCTCTTTGCCGTTATTGATGACAGCCCCTCCCTTGTACCGTAACGAAGAATTGCAAAATTCGTTCCTCTGGCAGTTTCCTGCTGACAGCGCGAGGACGCATATGAACGCTTGTCGTTTACAAAAGCATCAAGCTTGTCTATTGCATTCACCTTTTCCTGCTCAACAATCTTTTCATCAAAGGTGCCGTTTATCTCAACAGGCTCAAATATTGACGAGAGCACAATACGCAGCAGATCTGACACAAGCTTCTCACCCTCAGGCGCGTAGCAATCGGAAATAGTTTCTGCATCAAAGTATATTATATGATCCTCTCCGCGTTTTAATGTAGTTGCCCCCATTGAAGCGCCGTAAAGATTTTCAAGATACTTTGCCACACTCTCACGGTCGGGACAAAGCTTGTTTCCGCTTTTAAGAACCGGCGGAAGCAGCGCGTTATATGATGCGTCACTCTCGCACAGCGGCCGGTGTATATACACCCCCACGGAGGTCGTTTTCAGCTTTGTCATGCTGATAACGTTCACGCTGAGGTTATTGTTGATTTTAACACTCTGCATTGTTTAATCATTCCTTTCCTGATGTATGTTATCCCACAAACTCCTCTATCTCCCTGAATGTAAGATTGCGGTGGAGCGCCTTATTTATTCCGTTTGCCACAGTCTTTGCCATGCGCGCGATAACAAGATCTATATCCTTTGTTGTAACCATTATGCCCTTAAATTCCTCAGCAAGCTCATCACCGCTCAGAAGCTCCGCTGCAATCACCGTCGGTACACCTACTGCAATTACCTTGCAGCCAAGCGACTCACGGTTGATCCCGTCACGATGGTTTCCCACTCCGGAGCCGGGCGCTATACCGGTATCGGTTATCTGAACGGTTGAGCAGACACGGCTCATATCAGCTCCTGCAAGCGCGTCAACCGCTATGATAAGATCCGGCTTTATCCTTCCCGCAGCCCCCTTAACCAGCTCCGCCGTCTCAACGCCGGTAGAACCCATAACCCCGGGCACAATTGCACATACGTCCGCAAAATCCTTATCAAAGGCTTCCGGCATATATTTCTTTATATGACTTGTTATGATAAGCTGCTTTACCGCTTCATCACCAAGCGCATCGGGGGTTATCGCACGGTTTCCCAGTCCTACGACAAGCGTCTTTCCCGGACTGCCGCTCATTGCGCGAAGCTCCTCGGCAAGCATACCGCATACCGTTTCATAATCGTCAATACTGTATTTCAGCTGCGGTGCCTCTATAGTGACATACCTTCCTATGTCCTTTCCTACAGCTGCTGCGCCTTCAGCATCCAGAATATCCACCACAGTGCGCTTAATGCTCCCGTGCTCCGTGGTTTTTACCTTTACCCCGCGCAGCTCCTTACCCTCACGCTCCGTCATTTCATGAGCCTCAACAGCTAAATCTGTTCTTATCATTTCCGTGCCTCCGTTTTCCGTTTTTTATAAAGTCTCCCCGAAAAGCCCGGAATGTATTCAATTTATTTAAATGATGCCTCAATATCCTCTTTAAGCTTCTCCTTATCGGCACACTTAAATTCGATAGCGGTGATATTGTTGTCATGATTGTTCATGATAAGAAGCGGAGTGTTGCCCTCGGTGGGGAAATTCTCCTTAGCCTCAGGATTTTCGTCAACATCGGTAATCTGAAACTCTACCCTGCCGTCATACTCTGCCTTAAGCTCATCAAGCATTGCCATATACTCGTTATATCCCTCGTCAGACTTTGATACAAAGTACATAAAAATCGGTGTTATCTGCGGAACCTCCGTTTCCGAAGCCGCAGCGCCGGGAGCTTCATTCTTTTCTTCGTTTTTACCTTCATCAGTATTTTTCCCGTCGTCGCCATTGCGGACGGTATCCTTCTCATCCTCCGTCATTGCATTGCCGTCCGTGCTCTCGCTCTGAGCTATCGACTCATTGCTGCTGCCGCCCTCTCCGCCGCTTTTTCCGCCGCATGATTTGCACGCAACAGTAATAATTACAGCCAGCAGTACAACCGCAGCTGCGGCAAGTATCACTCTGACCTTATTTTTCTTGATTGAATCCGCAACACTCTTTGTTGCTTTCTCTTTATTGTTTTCGTCCATGATATGTAAACTCCTTTCATTGTACCTTGATATTATTTATAATTTCAAGCGACCTTTCTGCCACCTTAGCATACCTTTCAGATTTTTTGCGTATCCTGCAGTCCAAGCCCTCCACAATTCCGAAATTCGCATTCATCGGCTGAAAGCTTCCGTTGTTTACAGGATTTGATATATACAGTGCAAGCGCGCCTATTGATGTTTTCGCCGACGGCTCCCACAGCTCTGTGCCGGTCAGCTCACAGGCGAGATTATAGCCTGCAAGGATTCCGCTTGACGCAGATTCGACATAGCCCTCAACACCGGTAATCTGTCCGGCAAAATATATTTTGGGATACTCTCTCATACGGTAGAACCTGTCCAGCAGCAGCGGCGAGTTTATAAAGGTGTTTCGGTGCATAACTCCGTACTTGACAAACTCCGCATTTTCAAGCCCCGGTATCATGGAAAACACCCGCTTCTGCTCTCCCCATTTCAGATTTGTCTGAAAGCCTACAAGGTTATACAGAGAACCCTCTGCATTATCCTGTCTGAGCTGAACCACAGCAAAGGCATCATCCCTGCCTGTTTTCGGATTCACCAGTCCCACAGGCTTTAACGGGCCGAAGGTCAGTGTTTCAAAGCCTCGCTTTGCCATAACCTCCACCGGCATACAGCCCTCAAAAACCTTTTGATTTTCAAACTCCTTAAGCTTTGCGGTTTCCGCATTCATAAGCTCATTGTAAAAGGCTGTATATTCCTCCTTTGTCATAGGACAATTTATATAATCCGCTGTTCCTCTGTCATACCTTGCCGCCTTAAACACCTTCGACTTATCAATACTTTCCTCCGTCACAATAGGCGCCGCAGCGTCATAAAATGCCAGCTCACTCCCGCCTGTCAGAGTCTTTATAGCATCCGAAAGCGCGTCCGATGTCAGAGGACCCGTTGCAATAATCGTATATTCATCCGGGTCAATCTCAGTCACCTCGTCATTTATCACGGTAATAAGAGGATTTGACTTGACTTCAGCGGTTATAAATTCCGAGAATTTCTCTCTGTCCACCGCCAGCGCACCTCCCGCAGGCACGCGGCTCACATCAGCGGCTCTCATCATAACCGAATCCCAATGCCGCATTTCCGCCTTCAGAAGACCGCATGCATTTTCAAGCCGCTCTGCCTTAAGAGAATTTGAGCATACCAGTTCCGCAAAATTCCCGCTGTGATGAGCCGGAGAAAGCTTTTTCGGCTTCATCTCATAAAGCTCAGTCTCAATTCCGTATTTTGCCAGCTGCAGCGCCGCCTCGCAGCCTGCCAGTCCGGCGCCTATTACCTTAATCTTCTTCATGCTTATCGTCCTTCTCAACCGCCCGTTCGTAACTGCACTTCTCGTTATAGCAGTAAATCTTTGCGCCTCTGCCGTTCTTCCTCATGAGCAGACCGCCGCATTCAGGGCATACCTCGTCCTTAACAGGCGTATCCCACGCCATAAAATCACATTTCGGCCAATGCTCGCATCCGTAGTAGGTTTTTCCCTTCTTTGAATGCTTTATAAGAATTTCACCATCACATTGAGGGCATTTAACGCCTGTGCCGACGCGGATGGCCTTTGTATTCCTGCATTCGGGATACCCCGGACACGCAAGAAACCTTCCGAAACGGCTCAGCTTATAAACCATCATTCTGCCGCATTTATCACAAGGCACATCAGAAACCTTATCCTTGATCTCTATTTTTTCGATATTCTTCCTTGCACGCTCAAGATTTTCTTCAAAATCAGGATAAAATCCTTCAAGAAGCACAATCCAATCCTCATCTCCGGACTCAACATCATCAAGTCCCGATTCCATCTTTGCCGTAAAATCAGCATCCACTATGTCCTTGAAATTAGACTTCATAATATCGGTTGTCACATTGCCCAGCTCCGTCGGGATAAGCTGTTTCTTTGAGCGCTGAACATATCCGCGCGAAACAATGGTAGTTATCGTAGGCGCATAGGTTGAAGGACGTCCTATCCCCTTTTCCTCAAGCTCTCTTATAAGCGTTGCATCGGAAAAACGCGGGGGCGGCTGTGTAAAGTGCTGTCTGCTGTCAATATCCGTACATATAAGCGCATCTCCCTTTTCAAGCACCGGAAGAACTTTCCCCTTGGTTTCCTTCTCATCAGTAGACTCAACATATACATTCATATATCCCTTGAACACAACCTCAGCGCCGTTTGCCCTGAATCTCCGTCCGTTCGCCTCAAGCTCTGCACTTGTAAGACGGTATCGGGCAGCTGCCATCTGGCTTGCCGCAAATCTCTCCCATATCAGCTTATAGAGCTTATACTGCTCGTTCGTTAGCTTATCCTTGACATCTGCAGGCCTTATATTAATCGAGGTCGGTCTTATCGCCTCATGCGCATCCTGCGCGTTTTTCTTTGCCTTAAACTGACGTGTCCTGACATTTTCCTCACCGTATTCCTCCGTTAAAAACGCATTCGCCTCCGCCAATGCATCCTCTGAAATGCGGAGCGAGTCCGTTCTCATATAGGTTATAAGACCTATAGTACCCAGCTTGCCGCCAAGCCTCACACCCTCATACAGCGTCTGTGCAATCTGCATGGTACGGCTTGCCTGATAGGAATATTTGCGTGATGCATCCTGCTGGAGCGTGCTTGTTGTAAACGGCGGCTGCGGATTGCGCTTTTTTTCGCTTTCCTTTGTGCTGAGAACAATAAATTCACTGTCCTTAATATCATCTACAACAGTCTGCGCCTCGGCATAGCAGGTAAGCTTTGTTTCGCTGTCACCCTCACCGTAGTAATGCGCTGAGAATGTCTTTTTTGATTTCCTGTCCTTGAGCTTTACATCAATTGTATGATATTCCTCAGGTACAAAGTTTAGGATTTCTTCCTCACGGTCGCAGATGAGCCGCGTAGCAACCGACTGAACACGTCCCGCACTCAGTCCCCGCTTTACCTTTTCCCATAAAATCGGGCTTATTTTATAACCCACAATACGGTCAAGCACGCGTCTTGCCTGCTGCGCATTGACAAGATTCATGTCAATGGGTCTGGGCTTTTTTATAGCCTCCTTAACCGCATTTTTTGTAATCTCGTTAAAGGTTACCCGACAGTTCGATTCCGGATCGATCTTAAGTGCGTGCGCCAGATGCCAGCTTATTGCCTCTCCCTCACGGTCCGGGTCGGTTGCCAGAAGAACCGCATCGGCTTTCTTAGCCTCTTTTTTCAGTGATGTAAGCAAATCCCCCTTGCCGCGGATTGTAATATAGCGCGGTTTGAAGCCGTTGTCAACATCAACTCCGAGGGTGCTTTTCGGCAGATCTATAACATGCCCCATTGAAGCTACCACTTTATAGTTTTTTCCAAGATACTTCTGTATTGTTCCTGCCTTTGCAGGCGACTCAACAATAAGAAGCTTTTGCTTAACTTTTTTAGTTGCCATTATTTCCTCCTCTTTTCAGCCCTGTATGCTCCGCTGACGTACCAGCTCATACATCATAACCGCCGCGGCTACTGCTGCATTAAGCGATTCCGCACAGCCCTGTATCGGTATAATTATATGCCTGCACTCCGCAAGAATTTCATCACATACTCCGTTTGCCTCATTACCTACAATAATAACTGACGGCTTTTTAAAATCTGCCGATGTATAATTCATACTGTCCTTGCGCAATGCTCCGCAGTACAGCTCAAAGCCCTGCTTCTTCATCTCAAACAGGCGCGGCATTTCAAAGTCGGGTACAACATCAATATTAAAAAATGAGCCCATGCTTGAACGCACCGTTTTGGGGCTGTAAAGATCGGCACAGCCCGGAGAAAGCAGCACAGCGCCGAAGCCCGCTGCATCCGCTGTACGGATTATTGTGCCTAAATTGCCCGGATCCGATACATTGTCGCAGAATATGTAAGGTTTTCCGGCTATGGCAGAAAAATCCGAATGTGACGGCATATCAATTACGGCAATTATTCCCTGCGGTGTTTTTGTATCGCAGAGTCCGGCAAAAAGCTCATCCTTAACCACAAACAGACCTGCCTCCGCCGGATAATCAAAATTCTCATTACCGTAAAAGCTCTCTGAAACAGCCGTTATGGCAATCCTCATTGCAGAAGCCGCCGCCTCACGCACAGACTTTATTCCCTCCACCGTAAAGCGTCTCTCTCTCATTCTCGTTTTTTTCTGCTGCAGCGCTTTAATATATTTATAAGTTTTATTCTTTGTTGTACTTATTATATCAATCATTTCCGACCCCTTATAATAAAATCATATCCTATCATACTACAGAACTGTAAATTTTGCAAGAGGATTTTTTAATTTTTTACTAAAAGTTATTATATAGTAAATTTGCAAAGTAAATGCAACAGTGCAATGTTGCATTTACTTTGCAAAACTTACGTACATTATATGTATATTCTGTTGCGGTTTCTCCATTCCCTGGGCGATATGCCATAGCTTTTCTTAAAAGCTCTTGAAAAATGGAGCGGATTATTGTAGCCTACAGCATTGCCCACATCTCCTACCGACAGCTTTGTAAGCTTTAAAAGCTCCGCCGCCTTTACCATTCTGTAATCCATAAGAAATTCCTGGGGTGACTTCCCCATCGTTTCCTTGAAAATCTTGCCGAAATAGCTGCGGTTTAATCCGCATACGGAGGCTATATCCTCCACCGAAATATCATTCTGGAAATTTTTATCTATATATTCAACCGCCTCATGCACATAAAAGTCCCTCAGCTTGCTGCCGTTGGGCACCGGAGGACCTGAAACCGAGCGCAGGAGATAGTCAAAAAACATATATAAATGGCCTATCAGATGAAATGACGATGTATTCTTATTATCCTTAATATAAAGCATCTCTTTTGCCATTTCCTCACGCAGCTCCTTTGAATGAGCGCGGTAAACGGGGCTGTCCTCGCTAAGTCCTGCCGCACTAATCAAGCCCTTCACCTTCAGGCCGTCAAATTCAATCCACGCATACTCCCAGGGAAGCTCATTGTCGGCTACATATGTCGTAATCTGCCCCGGAAAAATCATGAAGCCCTGGCGGCTCTTTATATGATATGTCTGCGTGATTCCCTTCGAATCCTGCGCCATGAGCTTTCCCGTGCCGGAAAACACATAGTGAAACAGATAGTGGTTTCTGGCAAGAGGTCCGAAGGAATGCGCCGGCTCGCAGCGTTCCCATCCGAACTGGTACAGTCCCAAATCAATAAAGTTCTCACTCGGAAAAACCGAAAATACTAAATCCTCCATATACAATGTCCCCCGTTTCAATCAATACGCCCTTAAATGACTTTTTTTATTATAGCATAAAACATACCAAAATGCAACACCAATTGACATAACCAAGAAAAATACAGCATATTGGTATAAAATAAGCTTTTTAATGATATTTACAGTACTAATAATGGTATGTTATAATTTAATCACAAACAAAAAAACATACTAAATCCAAAAAGGAGGTAAAAGCAATGAAAAAAGCTTGCATTATGAAATGTCTCGCACTGGCTCTTGCGGCAGCTTCTCTGCCTGCTGTTTCGGGCTGTACAACGGAAAACCGCGCAGACGGCGTAACGGAAATTGAGCTTGTGCAGTATAAGCCGGAGGCTGTGGAGGCATTTAAGAAAATTGAGCAGAGATTCAATGAAACACACTCGGATATTCATCTGAAAATAGAATCTCCGAATGAGGCAATGACAATCCTCAAAACACGGTTCATAAGAGAGAACTATCCCGATATTATCGGCATAGGCGGCGACATGGACTACGCGAATTTCCTTGATGCGGATATGCTTATGGACATTTCGGATTTTGAAGGAGTGGATGACATTAAAGAAGCTTATCTTAAAATTGACGATGAACTTGAGCTTCTGCCTAAGGATGGAATATACGCTCTGCCGTATGCAGCCAATGCCGTAGGAATTCTCTACAACAAGGATATGTTTGAAGAATACGGCTGGGAAACCCCCGAAACCTGGAGCGAGTTCACAGCACTTTGCGAACAGATACGCAGTGACGGAGTTCAGCCCCTGTTCTTCGGCTTCAAGGACACATGGACCTGTCTTTCACCATGGAACGCGCTTGCAGTCGGACTTACCCCCTCCAATACCTGCGCACGGGTAAACGCCGGAGAAACAACCTTTACGGATGAATATCGTGTTGTGGCGGAAAAGATGAAGGAGATAATAAACTATACCGACAGCAATCCCTTTGCCTATAATTACAACGACGCCTGCACAGCCTTTGCAAGAGGCGAGTCGGCAATGTATACAATAGGCAGCTACGCTGTTCCCCAGATTAAATCGGTTAACCCGGATATAAATATTGACACGTTTATATTCCCGGCAAACGATGACGCAAAGGACAA
>JAQXTR010000085.1 GCA_029219585.1 Clostridiales bacterium | reverse complement strand
GTAGAGTTTTATGTTGGCGGTTCTTGGATAAATCAGTGTCCTACAGGCTGGTATACTGTTAAGATTGCTCTTGATCTTGATAATAGTAAATATGATGTTTCCGTAACGAGTGCATCGGGCAATAACTACTGTTTGGGTGATGGCGGTGTGTCAAAGACATCCGGGATGACAACGAATGCGGTTTCAACCTTTGCGGCAGTAAATTTCAGAGCGGCAAACAGCACATATCCGTTCTATTTTGACAACTTTAGATTAACCTGCGGGGCTGATATAAGTGAGGAATCAACAACCGTAACAGCACAGAAGAATTCAGACACGGACAAGGCAACAGGTTTCTTTACAACCATTACCAATAAAGGAGCTGCGGCAGGAGCATTTAATAAGATAAGCTATGTAATTACATCGGGCGGTGTAACAAACACCTTTAACGGCACAGCTTCCACAGAGATTAGTCTTGACCCGAATGCATCAGCATATGTAGGTCTTATTGTAAACGGATTGTATGATGAAAATCCGGCAGTTTCCGTTACTGTAGAATAATTAGGAGGAAAATGATTATGAAAAAGATATTTAATATGCCTGAGCTTAATGTATCGGAATTTGACCGTGAAGATATTGTAACCACGAGTGCGCGCGGCATTGTTGAGGAACAGATGAAGACAACGCAGGCGGGTGTAAAAACGGCAAACGTAGAGTGGAATGCTGCAGGAGCAACTATTGGATTCACTTTCTGATACAGAGTAGAGATAATTGGTGTATAACGATATATCGGAGGAGCGGTGTTTGCCGCATCCTCCGATATAAATAATTATAATTAAACTGCAATAACATAAGAGGGGAATGTTCTATGAAGAGACAATATATGAAAAAATTTATAAGCGCGGTTTTGCTCCTCGGTGTTTTGAGCACAGCTCAGCCGATATGCTTTGCTCAGCATCGAGCCCCGACAACAACTCCTGTGTCTGTATGGAGCAGTGACGATAAGAGCGGCAATCCTGTAATATCAAACTGGACAGAAAATTATAACGATGCTATCGGCAGCGAAAAACAAATTGATATTGATACAGAAAATAATGCATTTATCATCCGCAAGTTTGACACAGTACAAAACAGTCCTTCAATCACGTCAAAGAACACTCAAGCAATACATGGTGATATAAAGCTCACGTTTAGTATAAATATTCCGGAAATCAATACGCAAAAGTATCCGGAACTGAAGGATGAGACGAATGAGCAGAAGCCGGATACAAATAAAAATTTCGCACTTATCAGTGACGACGGTAAATCTCAGAGCTTATTTGATATTAAGTCAAGAGGAACCGCAAGCGCAAATGACATTCACCCATACTTACAGCTGCCGTCATGGTGGGTAGGAACTGAAGATGAAACAAGGCAGGACTGGGCATGGCTGACAAAAGATGAAAGCGGAAATATATTGCAAAGCAGTGCCATCGGAGAATCAAACTGGTACTATGACAACTGGGTGAATCTTAGTTTTGATACAACATATACCTTTACGGTCTATATATTCATGGCAGGCGGAGATCGTTCAATGTATATGACGGTGACAGATAAAAGCGGTAACATGATAAAGGCAGCTCATTACAGGAGCTGGGCTGTGTATAATTTTAATAATATGAAAATTACGTCCAACGGTATATATCCTATATATTTAAGCGGCGTTAAGATAGAAGAATTTGAAAGAAAGGGAAAGGTGAACAACAATAACGGTGAATATTTTTATGAGGATTTTGAAGATTACCTTGCAGACCCGGAGGCACTGGAATACTGGAATATCAGCGCAGATCCTAATATAGTATCCATGCGCAAAGATGAAAATGATACATTGAAGTCGTATACAGATATTAAAGGCGGACAATTAAATACCGGGCTGAAGTATTTTGATAGTGACCGAGGCAATGTAGGCTATGTGCGACACATTGCCGGTACAGACGCGCCGGTTTTCGGACCGCATGTTCAGTCGGAAGTGAACGGCGGCGGAGATGCGAAAGTGGTTCAAATAAGTTTTCTGACCTATATTGATCCGGCTGAAAAAACTAAGTCGCATTATAACAGGCTGTGCCTTACCGACATCGGAGCCGGAGGCAGCGACTGGGGAACAAATCCGATAGTACAGATAAATCATGCTGAAAAAGGAGAAACCGCTTTGCTGCATGCGTCGGGAGAGCTCGGCACGGAATCGGTCATACCTCTTGAATTAGGGCATTGGTATTATGTTAAAGTCAGGCTTCTTTATGCCTACAATACATACCTTATAGATGTTCAGGATCCTTCGGATGATAAATGGAATTCAGTAGGAAGTATGTTGGTAAAATCTATGCCATCCGACTGCGGACCGTTCAGAACCGTGAATTTTACCGCATGGGGAGAAGGCACATTCTATTTTGACGATCTGCAGATAAAAGACGGTCAATATGAGAATCAACTGCTTGTTGACGATTTGATTATAAATAAATGGTATCATGCGCAGGACAGAGCTACGGGAATAATAACCACCATATCGAATGTAGGCGTTACTCCTGCAAGTCTGAACAAAAGAATAACCTATACGCTTACCACATCTGACGGAACGTCAAAATCCTTCAGCGCTGACTTGACTTTGAAATTGGACAAAGGGGCACAAGCGGTTTACGGTATAGGTATTGATGGGCTGTATGATGATAATTTAGTATGTACTCATACGCTTTCGGATATACCTAACACTTCATCTGCCGAATAGAGAGATATACATGTATTTAAATAGGAGAAGTGATCAATGAAAAAAAAATTTACACAACCGGAAATTAAAATAAAAGGCTTCAAGGATGCGAAAATTCGTATGGCTGCGGAGCCGAACACCAGTGCTATAACCTACGTCATGGGACAGATTCGTGATACATATAATGCAAATGCATCTGCGCGTGTGAAATGGAGTACGCTGGGGGGCGTTATCGAATTTAAACAATAGCGGTGATAAATATTGCATATGATTTTTATAAGGAAAGGTTTTGATTTTATGAAATTGACAAGAATATTTGCGGCGGCAGCGGCGGGTGTGATGCTTTTTACGGTGTCGGTATCGGCGGAGGTTAATAATTCGGAGAGAGAAGATATTATTTCCGAAATCAATGTAATGAACTCTGACTGTAATATAGCCTCGTCAGTTAGTAATGTGATGTCAGCTGCCGGTGCAGATCCCACTCCACGACTTTTGGTGCGCGGAGCTACCGATGCCTCCGGCAGCCGGAGACTGGTTGTCACTCCGTATAATTGTGCAAACGGAGTAATAATAGCCGCAGCATACAGCGGCGGATGCCTTAAAGCGTCATCAGCAGTGCAGTATACGGGGAACAGCATAGAAATCACTCTGAATAATTCTGCCGATGCCGATACTGTTAAAGTAATGCTGTGGGACAGTATAAATGGAATGACTCCTATATGCGGAAGTAAACTGTTTGTTAAGGATGGAAATGTTGTTTCGGCAGCGCAGATGATTAAAGAGGAATACTCAGCATATGCGCAGGCACTGCTTGAGGGAGAATGGAACACAGATTCTGTTTCGGCAGCACAGATGCTGGAGAATGAATACTTCACCAAAGCAGCGCTGCAGTTTAGCGTTAGCTGGGAAAACTAAAGCTGCAATCTTATAAGTGGTTTATAAAATGCAGCTGCCTATCTTTTTGTTAATATCTTAAAAGTCGAATTTGTTAAAAAAACTCGATTGACAAATTCGGCTTTTTTAGTTTGCTGTGCGAAAATTGACAGATTACAAAAATGTATTATGACAAGCATTGCTTAATGCGGTTGTGCATAAAGATTATACTTCGGGCATCCCGATTCAGATAAGTGTTTATGATGATAAGCTATATATTGCAAATGATGGAAGACTTCCCGAAACATGGACTATTGAAGAATTTTTAGGCAAGCATCGTTCAAAACCTTTCAATCCATTAATTGCTCATGTTTTTTATTTGGCAGGTTACATTGAGAGTTGGGGACGTGGTATTGAGAAAATATTTGAGGCGTGTGAAGCTGATGGAGTATATAAACCTGAATACACAATACATCCGGGAGATATAATGGTTAAGTTTTACGCTCCGGAGGATCGTGTAATAAGGACAGGAAATAATGCAATTCGTAAAGGTGACAATAAGGGTGACAATAAATATTTACACCATCAAGCGATTAATCATAACAATTGGTCGCTTTTTTTCATGCAAACCCATTCAAATTTGACAGCGTGTCAATATATACGTTACAATAGAAGCATAACCCCAAATTATATTAATAGAAAAGGAATTTCTTGAAAAGGGAGTATCAGGTTTTAAGGTATCAGCCAATGACCGCGATGCGATACAGGATTTAAAGGAAGCGGCACATAATAAAGAATTTAATGTTTTACTTGTATATATGTTTGACCGTTTGGGCAGACGTGACGATGAAACACCGTTTGTTGTCGAATGGCTGAGTATTTAAACAAGCTTGGAGTGAGAACTCATAACGGAAGTGAATTTCTTATCTTGATAAAATTAAAAAGACACCAAAAGATAAGGCATTGGAAATGCGATATAAAAAGGAATTAAGCGAGAAAAATAAAATCAGAAACGAACTGCAAAAAGAGCATGACAAGCTCAAAAAACGTCTTACAGAATTATCACTTGAAGTAGGAAAGAGTTTATGCGGTGAGAACAAGTTCCCGGTGGACGTGCTTGCAATGTCGATAAATTCCACAAAAACGGCGATAGAGAATATAGATAAAAAGATAGCCGAATGCGACAGAGCGTTAGAGGAAAAGAGCGAGGTAATTTCAAAGCTTGATTATTACTATGAGCAGTTTATAACGTGGGCGAATGAATTTGATAAGGCTACGCAGGAACAGCGTAAGATGATAATATGTCAGTTAATAGATGAAATAAACGTAATATGCTTGATGTGATTGATACCGCACTTCATATGCAGAATTATACTTTGAAACGAATACGATAAAAAGAAATAGTAGTGCCATAAGGCAGTTACTAAAAAAGCTGCCTTATGGCAGCGAAGGACGGAACAATATGTTTTTAAGTGATATACTTAAAACCTCATCCTATAATACTAATGATAGCATAAGTGTATAAAAAAAATCAAGCTTTTTATGATATTTTGGTAATAATTAAGTATTTATTTTGGCCTTATACAAATTTTAAAAAAAAATGAAAAAAAAGCTTGACAAATAGAGATAATCGTGGTATTATAGTTCTTGTGTTTGAGAGATACGTATGAATTATATGCGCTATTAGCTCAGTTGGTAGAGCACCTGACTCTTAATCAGGGTGTCCGGGGTTCGAGCCCCCGATGGCGTACCACAATTGTACTCAGATTTTGATACACGCAAAAACCGCAGTAATACTGCGGTTTTTGCGTGTTCGGGAGAAAAAATTCAACCTGCTTTTCCGTGATTTTTAAGTAGGCTAAATTAAATCCGCCCCCACCTAAATAATGCTGATATTTTTCAACGGAAAGACTGTCGGTGAGTGCATAAGTAATATTATGCGTGTTGCCGTCATACTCACATATATAACCGTTAACGGTCACATCTGCAATAGAATATGCGGTATAATATTTCTTGTCGCCGTAATCACTCGTTTTAATCTCGTACACTCTTGCACCCTGAAGAAGCTCATCTTCATACCAACCTGCAAAATCATATCCTTCTTTTGCAACCTCCGTCGGCAATGCGATGTTTGTTCCGTAGGTATATTCTGTGATTTCACCGCTGTTTATGGTTCTGCCGCTTGTTTCAAAGGAAACAGTAAAGGTCTTTGCCTTCCATACGGCATAGAGTGTAAGGTCGCTGTTTTCAGAGTATATATCACCGACATTATATTGGGTATTACCGTTCTCGGAGGTTGACCAGCTGATAAAGTCATATCCATATCTTTCGGGAACCAAACCGGAAACGGCTATAGCATTATCGTAAGCTTTTATTACATTTTCAGGCATATTACCCACATAATCTGTTGTATTTGCTCTGTAGGTAACAGCGTATGTATTCTGTCCTATTCCTCTTACGGTTATAACCTTT
>JAQXTR010000084.1 GCA_029219585.1 Clostridiales bacterium | reverse complement strand
AGGAATTATTAATGAAAACATCGGATTTCTATTATGAACTGCCTCAGGAGCTTATCGCCCAGGAGCCGCTTGAAAAACGCGATCACTCACGGCTCATGATACTTGATAAGGTCACGGGCAAGATTGAACACAGACATTTTTATGACATTGCGGATATGCTTAATCCGGGCGATACTCTTATCCTTAATGATACCCGGGTCATACCCGCGCGGCTTTACGGTGTCAAGGAGGATACAGGCGGCGCGATTGAATTTCTTCTGCTGAATAAACACTCTCTTGACACATGGGAGGTCATATTAAAGCCCGGCAGACGCGCAAAGCCCGGCGCAAGATTCGTGTTCGGAAACGGTGAGCTTAAGGCGGAGATACTTGATATTATAAACGACGGAAACAGGCTTGTTAAATTCGAGTATGAGGGGGTTTTTGAAAACGTTCTCGATAAGCTCGGCGAAATGCCGCTTCCGCCGTATATCACGAAGAAATTAGAGGACAAGGATCGTTACCAGACGGTTTACGCAAAGCATAACGGCTCTGCCGCCGCACCGACTGCCGGACTCCACTTCACGCCCGATCTGCTTGAAAAGGTAAAGGCAAGAGGTGTAAATATCGGTTATGTTACGCTCCACGTCGGTCTGGGCACCTTCAGACCGGTTAAGGCGGATGATATAAACGAACACAAAATGCATTCTGAATTTTATATCCTTCCGCAGGAAACTGCCGATCTCATAAACAGAACAAAGGCGGAGGGCGGACGCGTTGTGTCAGTTGGCACAACCGCTACAAGAACCCTTGAAACCGCAGGCATGAACGGACTGCCGCTCAAGGCCTCAACAGGCTGGACGGACATCTTCATCTATCCCGGCAAGGAATTTCATGTAATTGACGCACTGATAACAAACTTCCACCTTCCCGAATCAACGCTCATTATGCTTGTTTCAGCGCTCGCCGGACGTGAAAACGTCCTTAATGCGTATGCGGAGGCGGTTAAGGAAAGATACAGATTCTTCAGCTTCGGCGATGCTATGTTTATTTGTTAAAGAGGTAAGCTATGTTTAAAATATTACACACAAACGGAAAGGCACGGCGCGCAGAGTTCCGCACGGTTCACGGAGTTGTGCAGACACCGGTGTTCCAGAATGTCGGGACGCTCGCTGCCATAAAGGGTGCCGTATCAACAACAGACTTAAAGGAAGTGGGCTGCCAGATTGAGCTTTCAAACACCTATCATCTGCATCTGCGGCCCGGAGATAAAATCGTTCATCAAATGGGCGGACTGCATAAGTTTATGAACTGGGACAGACCCATTCTTACCGACAGCGGCGGCTTTCAGGTGTTTTCGCTTGCCGGACTGCGGAAGATAACGGAGGAGGGCGTGAGCTTCAGCTCGCATATTGACGGCAGACGTATTTTTATGGGGCCGGAGGAAAGTATGCAGATTCAGTCCAATCTCGCATCAACTATCGCTATGGCTTTTGACGAATGTATCGAAAACCCCGCTCCTAAGGATTACGTTAAGAAGTCGATTGACAGAACATACCGCTGGCTGGTACGCTGCAAGGATGAAATGTCACGGCTTAATTCCCTCGACACTACTATTAATAAAGAGCAGCTTCTGTTCGGTATTAATCAGGGGGGCACATATGACGACCTGAGAATTGAACATATGAAGCAGATCGCAAAGCTTGATCTTCCCGGCTACGCCATAGGCGGTCTTGCCGTCGGAGAAAGCCATGAGGAAATGTATCATATTCTTGACGTTGTCCTCCCTCATGCACCCGAGGACAGACCACGCTATCTTATGGGTGTGGGTACTCCGTCTAATATCATTGAATCGGTTGCAAGGGGCATTGATTTCTTTGACTGCGTTATAGCGTCAAGAAATGCCCGTCATGCGTTCATATTCACACAGCACGGTACGATGAACCTGCTCAATCAGAAATATGAAACCGACCCGCTGCCCATAGATCCCGACTGCGGCTGCCCCGCATGCAGGAATTATTCGAGAGCTTATATTCGTCATCTCTTTAAGGCAAAGGAAATGCTTGGAATGCGCCTGTGCGTTCTTCACAATCTTTATTTCTACAACCACCTTATGGAGGACATCCGCAAGGCAATTGAGGAGGATCGCTTTGAGCAGTTCAGAGCGGAAAATGTTGAAAAGCTCGCAAAGAGAATTTAACAAAAAAATGGCTTTAAACCTCGTAGTTTAAGCCATTTTTTATCAGCAGTAACCGCTGTCTTTTTACTATCGGCAATAAGTGTCCTTAAGGTTAATAAACATCCACGCGTGTACGCGGTTTATTATGGTATGTGACACTAAGAACAAGACCTATTGCCGCCATATTTGTAACTAAAGAGGTTCCTCCGTAGCTTATAAACGGAAGCGGTATTCCGGTTACGGGCATAAGTCCGATACACATCCCGACGTTCTCGAATACGTGGAACAGAAACATTGCACCTATGCCTGTGCATATATATCTTCCGAAGGTGTTATCAGCCTTTTTTGCTGCTTTGAAGCATCTGAAAACTATCAGAAAAAGCAGGCATACAATTATAACAGCGCCGACAAATCCGAATTCCTCCGAGAATACGCTGAAAATAAAGTCCGTGCTTTTTGTGGGCAGATACCCCATCTGGTTCTGAGTTCCCTGCAGAAAGCCCTTTCCCCACATCTGACCGGACCCTACGGCAATCTTTGACTGAATTACATTGTAGCCTCGTCCGAGAGGGTCAATATCGGGGTTTATAAACACATTTATTCTCTGCTGCTGATATTCGCTGAGAACATATTTATATATAAGCGGCATAGATGCCACTCCGAGACCTATTACGGCAAGAATATATTTATAGGAAAGCTTGGCAATGAACAGCATACACGCAAACATGAAAACAAATACCATAGCGCTTCCCATATCCGGCTCAAGCAGGATAAGTCCTACCAGAACCGCAATGTGTATCAGCAGTCCAAGCAGAATTGCGGGCTTATTCACGCGGTCCCCAACCTTTGAAAGATGCCATGAAAAGGTTATAACAAAGCACAGCTTCGCAAGCTCCGCGGGCTGAAGACCGATTGAGCCGAAGCGTATCCAGCTCCGCGCGCCCCAGTCGCCGGCAGTACCGAAAAACAGTACGACAATCAGTATGAATACAGCAAACAGGTATATATATTTTATAACATTTCCGAATTGCTCATAATCGAAAAAGCACAGCAGCAGCATCGCCACGATACCTATACATCCTGCGGCAGACTGCACAATAACATTTGAGTTTGTACCATAACTCCTCGTTGCCGAATATATTATTACTATGCCTATGGCCGCCGCTGCTATAACGAACAAAACCAAGAGCCAGTCAAACTCCTTATTAACAATAGCCCTTGACGTAAAATTTGATTTTTTCTTTTTCAACAGGATCTCCCCTCTTCATCAATTATTACAATGCTATTATAGCATAAAAAAACAGCTCTTGCAAGACAAAACATCATATTTGCGGTTTCATATTATTTTGTCTTAACCGCAAAAATAAATTCAGCGTTAAATTCTGCCATATGACGTTTCGTCCGGTAATTAAGACCGCGGAAAAATTTGAAAAAATTTTTTAAAAGGCTTGAAAATAACATTGGTTTGTGTTATAATTGTTTTATGGCGGTAAGCGATAGTATTATCATATGGGGGTGTAGCTCAGCTGGGAGAGCGCGTGCTTCGCATGTACGAGGTCAGGGGTTCGATCCCCCTCATCTCCACCAAAGTCGCAGATGTGTTTTTTATCTGCGGCTTTTTTAAAAACTGCATTCCGGGGGTGTAGCTCAGTTGGGAGAGCGCTTGAATGGCATTCAAGAGGTCAGGGGTTCGAACCCCCTCATCTCCACCATCCGGGTTCAGCCTTTTCGTAGATCAGAAATTTGACACAAAATGATGTATTTTGCAAGAAAATGCAGAATTATTCCTGAAATATGAAAAGGACCTCATTAACTGAGATCCTTTCGTTTTGTGGGGACTTTTTTTACAACCCCGTTCAATATTCTCATCATTTCATCATGTATTTTCCCGTTTGATGCGACAATATCGGACGGAGCCTGATAATCGGGTTCATTGCCTTCCATATCGGTTACCATGCCACCCGCCTCACGCAGAATTGCAATCCCGGCACTGTAATCCCACGGCTTGAGATTCCTTTCAAAAAAACCGTCTATTCTGCCGCAGGCAGTATAGCAAAGATCAAGCGCGGCGCTGCCGCAGCGGCGTATATCCTCAGACGCAATAAACAGTCTTTTTATAATATCGAAATTTTTATCGGCAAGCTCCTTGCGGTACGGTGACGTTCCGACGCTTATAAGTGATTGTGCAAGCGTCCCCGCATCGGTAACCTTAATCGGCTCACCGTTAAGAAATGCACCTTTTCCCCTTTCGGCATAAAACAGCTCGTCCGAAAACGGATTGTACACAACACCCATAACCGGAACACCGTTATCCACCATGCCCAGCGATACCGCACTCATCTTATAATCGTGAATAAGATTTGTTGTTCCGTCTATAGGGTCAAGCACCCATACCCTTCCGTTAAAATCAATATCAGAGTTATCCTTCTCCTCGCTCATGAACTGAACCTCCGGATAAAGCTCTGCCAATGCCGGGCGCAGAAATTCCTGAACACCCATATCTACCTTGGTAACGAAATCCGCAGTCCCTTTAACCGTGACATTGTGTGCCGAGCCACGATCCAATGCAATTTTTTTTGTTTCTTTTATCAATTCCAACAGCTTTTCCATTTGTTTGACATCTCCTTATTCGGGATACACATACTTATATGTATTTCTCATATCATAAAATCCCATAAAATCCTGCTTTACCTCTCCGTCAACAGTGAATTTTACAAATCGTATACCCTTCACTCCTGCAACCGAGTCAACTATCTGATAGATCACAAGCTTTTCTATATCACGGCTGCACGGAAGCTCACGGGCAATCTCGGAGCTGAGATCGACATATGCTATATTGTCAATCACGCTTGTAGAGATACAGCTTCTTTTATCGGGCAGCAGTCTTCTTATTTTATCATTATCATCATGTCCTGCAATAAGCTTGTCCACAACCGCGCTCACCTGATGCTCTGCGTCAGCGTCTATTATATTCTCGCTGTACGGCAGCAATCGGTTCATTTCCGAATCAACAAAATATACCTTCGTTTCCACCGTAGGAACCTCTTCCCGTCTGGAACAGGCTATCACAAAGCAGGTTATACCGGTTATCATTATTAAAGCAAAAACTATCTTTTTCACAATAATCCCTCCATATAAAAATATATGAAGGGATCAGACAATTTATTACTCAATTATTATCGCTCAGAGCAAGCTCTATCGCCTGCGCAAGCTGATCCGGACACGATGTTCCGCGGCCGTTGCAATCCAGCCCCTTTAATCGTCTTATAACCTCGTCCGCCTGCATACCCTCGCAAAGAGCGCCCACTCCCTGCGTGTTCCCGTTGCAGCCTCTTGTAAATCTGACATTCCTTATAATATTGTCCTCAATTTCAAAGTCGATCTTTGCCGAACAAACACCATGCGGTGTAAATGAATACTTCATATCCTACTCCTCCTAAGTATTAGTCGCTTCCGCTGTTCCTATTATACTACTTTTCCTTATCTTTTGCAAGATTATTACGCGATTTTTACGATTTTTGTTAAATTCTATTGACTTCATTAAAGAAAAATATTATAATAGTGAAAAAGTGTTAATAATTACACTTATACAACATTCACAGGAGGAAACAAAAAATGAAGTTATTTCTTGATACAGCTATTGTCGACGAGATAAGAGAAGTAAATGATATGGGTGTTATCTGCGGTGTTACCACAAACCCGTCACTTATTGCAAAGTCAGGCAGAAAATTTGAGGATGTGGTTAAGGAAATCACTACAATCGTTGACGGTCCTATCAGTGCTGAGGTTACAGCAAAGGATCCGGACGGAATGGTTGAACAGGCTAAACCGCTTGCGGCTATTCATCCGAACATTATAATAAAGATTCCGTTCAACAAGGAAGGTCTTATGGCTTGCAAGAAGATGACCGAGCTTGGAATCAAAACAAATGTAACTCTTATCTTCTCTGCTGCACAGGCTCTTCTCGCAGCAAAGGCGGGAGCTACCTATGTCAGCCCGTTCCTCGGCAGACTTGACGACATCGGCACAAACGGTATGACTCTCATTGAGGAAATTGTCGATGTGTTCGACGCAGATCCCGAAATTGAAACAGAAATCATCGCCGCATCGGTAAGAAATCCGATTCATGTAATAGAGGCTGCAAGACTGGGCTGCGACATCGCAACAGTACCTTACAAGGTGATTATGCAGATGCTCAACCACCCGCTTACCGACAAGGGTATCGCGCAGTTTGACGCTGACTGGGCTACAGTTCCTAAGGATTGATTTTATTATAAATATTAAGGATAAAACAGGCCATTGCGCCTGTTTTATTTATATTCACCGATTTCCGGAAGGGCTGTGCCAAAGCTGAGAGCTTTGCCATCATATATTTATCCGTTATGTTAATCCCCCTTAAACGCAGACAGCAAAATGTATAATAATTTTCATTTATGCAAAAAACTATAACGGGTGTTGATGATGATAATTGTTGTTATACGTACATTGATCTTATATGCCGTTGTAATTGCGGCACTTCGCATTATGGGCAAGCGCCAGATAGGCGAGCTTCAGCCCTCTGAGCTTGTAGTGGCAATTATGATTTCCGATCTTGCCACCGTGCCTATGGAATCGGTTGATATTCCGCTTTTGTCCGGTATCCTCCCCGTGCTTACTCTTATTATGGCAGAGGTTATCACCTCATATATAAGCCTTAAGAGCAAGCTTGTCAGGAAATTTATTATCGGTCAGCCGTCTGTTGTAATTTATGACGGAAAAATAAATGAACAGGAGCTTGAAAGACTGCGCTTTAATCTTGATGATCTTTTGGAGGAGCTGCGTCTTAACGGCTGTCATGATATATCAGACGTTGCGGTTGCGGTTATCGAGACAAGCGGAAAGCTGTCTGTTATTCCGCGTGATAACGCCAGACCGGTTACCGTTGAAGATATGCAGCTGACGGAGGTACGCCATGACGGGCTTCCCTGTACCGTTATTGCCGACGGACGTCTGAACGAATATGAGCTTAAACGCAGCGGAAAAACGGAATCCGAGCTTTTCGATGAATTAAAAAAGCGCGGTGCGAATAATATAAGCGAGGTTTTCATAGCCTCCATTGACGCGGAGGGAGAACTTTTTTTGCAATTAAAAAGTGAGCGCCGCATAGGTAAACACCGGAGGTGAAATTTCTATGAAAAGCTTTTTAACAGCGCTTTCTCTTGAACTTATTATTATAGCCGGCAGCTGTTTTTCACTTGCTCACCTAGAAAAGGTATCGGATAATCTTGTCGAGGTTAATAAAAAAATTACAGCTGCTCTGGAAAACGATGATTATACAGCAGCAGATGAATCAATAGCCGTACTGTATGACTATATAGAGCAATACGAACCGTTTTTTGCCGCAATCGGCAACCATGCAGAAATTGACAATATAGAGATGAATCTTGCGGAGCTGAAAGCATACTCTGCGGGCCGCTTAAAATACGATGCTCTTGCAAAATCACAATCTCTCGACTTTCTGTTCGGACATCTGCCGAAAAACTCTCGTATTAAAATAGAGAATATTCTGTAAAATACTTGACAAATCCCGTCATTTGTTATATCATATACTCAATATTTAAGTAAACAGGAGGTTTTTTCATGAAAAAAAGTACAATCTGTTCGCTCGCAGCTGCTTCGTTGATTATAACCGCAATCAGCGGATGCACAACCGCCTTGGACAATACTGATTCGGCAACTGCAGAACCGGTACATGTTGATCCTGTAATCACGGTATTTAATTCATATGCACCCCTTGAAGGGTATACCGAATATACAAGCCCCGACGGCAGCTTTTCCATACAGCTCCCCGACGGCAGCACGATTGATGACACTAACCCCGACAGCGTTACGGTTACCGTTGCCGGCAGCTACGAGAATCCGGATCTGATTAATATTTCCAAATCTGATTCCGCTCAGAGAATCACTTCAACCGCAGAGCTTATGAAGATGCTTGAAAGTGATAATTCAATTGATATAACAGCTTATTACAATATCAATAAGGACGATGCCTATGAGGGTTATAAATATACCTATAACGCTATGGACAACGAAATGCTCAAGGGTATAGTAAGCACCTATTTCTCCGATGACGGAACAGCGTATATTGTAAATGCCACAATTAATAACGGCGCTGACGAAGAAAATATTATAAAGATTCATACAATTGTTGATACCTTTATAAGCAACAGATAAATAATCACTAAGACCATATCATGCAGTATGTTTTGATATGGTCCGTTTTTTTCTTTTTGTCGAAATTTTTGTCAATTTTACGGTTGAAAACAGCTTTGATATATGCTATAATATGATAGAATAGGTGTATTAGGTATTTTTCGGTTGAAATGAGGTCGACATGGATAAAACAGTTTCAATAGTCAGATGCGGCAGCTATAATGAATGCCGCGAGGGAATTGATGCAGCTCTGAATCTCATCGGTGGTATGGAGAAATTTGTTCATAAGGGCGATAAGGTTGTTATCAAGCCTAATCTTGTTTCTAAAAAACGTCCCGACAGCTCGGTTACTACCAATCCCGATTTTCTTCATGCGGTGATATGCGCAGTTGAGGCTGCGGGCGGTATAGTTACTATTGCCGAAAGCCCCGGCGGTCCTTATAACAGAACAATGCTTAATGCGGTTTATCACTCCTGCGGGGTTACAAAGGCTATTGAGGGCACAAATGCCTCGCTCAATTATGATACGGGCTTTACCGAGGTTGAGCATCCTGCCGGACATACTATAAAGAAAATGCCCATAATAAACCCTATACTTGAAGCGGATGTCATTATCTCGCTTCCAAAGCTGAAAACACACGCAATGACAAGCTATACGGGTGCGGTAAAGAACCTTTTCGGTACAATTCCAGGAACGTATAAGGCTGAAATGCACTTCCGTCTTGATGACAGACAGGCCTTCTGCTCAATGCTAGTTGACCTTTGCGAATGCGTTAAGCCAACGCTCAGTATTATGGACGCAGTTATTGGCATGGAGGGAGACGGTCCCACCTCCGGCAAGGATCGCTTTATCGGTCTTATATTGGCAAGCGCGAATCCGTATGCCCTTGATCTTGCGGCAAGCTCCGTTATAGATTACAAGCCTGAGGAGGTTGACACGGTGAGAATTGCCGCCGAACGCGGACATGCCCCGACAGCCGCTGATGAGCTTGATATAAGGGGAGAAAGCATTGAATCGATCAGAATAACCGATTTTATTAAGCCGCAGAGCCATTTTAATCTCTTAAAGCTTATCAATCTGCCTCCCGCACTGAACGCTATGCTTGTGAACAAGCTTGCGTCAAAGCCTGAGATAAAATATGACAACTGTATACGCTGCGGTGAATGCGCCCGCTGCTGTCCTCCCCATGCCATAAGCATGGATTCGGGCAGACCGGTTATTGACAAAACCAAGTGTATACGCTGCTTCTGTTGTCAGGAGCTTTGTCCGAAAAGCGCGGTTGCCATAAAGCGTCCGCTGCTGAATAAATTTATGATAAAATTTCTTAAATAATTTGAAGGTGAATACAGATGTTTAATGTGGTTCTTGTCGAACCGAGAATACCGCAGAATACAGGCAACATTGCGCGTACCTGTGCCGCTACCGGCTGCGGTCTGCATATAATAAAGCCTATGGCTTTTGAAATTGACGATAAAAAAATGAAGCGCGCGGGATTGGACTACTGGGATCTGCTCAATGTACGGTTCTATAATAATCTGGAGGATTTTTTTGAAAAGACCGCTTCTGACGATGTAAGATACCATTATGCCACTACAAAAGCACAGCATACATACGTTGACGCGGAATTCAAGGATAATGATTATCTTCTGTTCGGCAGAGAGGATGCAGGGCTGCCCGAGGAGCTTTTATACGCCCACCAAGAGCGCTGTATACGAATCCCCATGATACCCGACGCGAGAAGTCTTAATCTCTCCAACGCAGTTGCTGTCGTGGTTTACGAGGCAATGCGCCAGATGGGATTTGAAAACTTAAAAAACCTGGGACAATTGACCAAGTTCCATTGGTGATATATCTAAGAAAGGAAGAAAAAAGATGAAGTATATTGTTATTTTAGGAGACGGAATGGCAGATTATCCGGTTGATTATTTTGACGGAAAAACCATTCTTGAGGTCGCGGATAAGCCGACCATTGACTATATGTCCCGCCACGGCGAGCTTGGAATGTGCAGAACCGTTCAGGACGGAATGAAGCCCGGCTCTGACGTTGCAAACCTCTCTGTTATGGGATATGACACTAAAAAGTGCTACACAGGCCGTTCGCCGCTTGAAGCAGCGTCAATAGGCGTTGAGATGAAGGACGATGACGTAACCTTCAGAACAAACCTGGTTACTCTCTCGGATGAGGAAAACTATGAGGATAAGACAATGCTTGACTATTCCTCAGGTGAGATTACAACCGAGGAAAGCACACAGCTTATGCAGGCAATCGCCAAAGAGCTTGACACGGATACGATTAAGTTCTATCCGGGCATCAGCTACCGCCACTTATGCGTGTGGAACGGAGGCTCTACAAATGTTTCTCTTACTCCCCCGCACGACATTTCGGATAAATGTGTGGGTGAGTATCTTCCCAAGGGCGACGGTGCCGAAAAACTGCTTGAAATGATGAAGGCATCGGAAAAGATATTAAAGGAACATCCCGTAAACAAGGCAAGAATAGAAAACGGGCTTAATCCGGCAACATCAATCTGGGTATGGGGCGAAGGTACAAAACCGTCCGTAGGCAACTTCTATGAGAAATACGGTCTTAAAGGCTCTGTCATCTCAGCCGTTGACCTCATAAAGGGCATCGCAAAGTGCGCCGGTATGGAATCCATCGACGTTCCGGGAGCCACAGGCAATTGTGAAACAAACTGGGAGGGCAAGGCTCATGCCGCTCTTGACGCAATTATCAACGGCAGCGATTTTGTGTATATCCACATGGAGGCGCCGGATGAAATGGGACACCAGGGCAAGCCGGAAAAGAAAAAGCTTGCCGTTGAAACCATAGATAACATAGTTGTTAAGTTCCTTAAGGAGGAGCTTGAGAAGCGAGGCATAGACTACAGAATGCTCATTATGCCTGACCATCCGACACCGATAAGCCTTAAAACTCATGTAAGCGATCCTGTTCCGTATGTAATCTATGATTCGAGGAATACAGAGGGCGGCTCGGGTATGTCATACACGGAGAATAACGGCAAGCAGACGGGTATTTACGTTGAAAAGGGATATACTCTTATGGATAAGTTCCTCGAAAAGGGCAATGCCGAATAATATCCGCTCCAAGAGGTGATTCATATGAAAATTACCGAAAACTTAAAAAAACTGACCATTGTTCTGGGAACTATCGTCGGCTTATGTGTGCTTATCTTCTTTGCAGGAAGACCCGTACTGAGAGCATTCTTGTATGTGTTCAGTCTGCTGTCGCCGTTCATATTCGGATTTATTATATCAAGAATGATAAATCCTCTCGCGGACAGACTGCATAAAAAGCTCAGGCTTCCGCGGTTTGCATCCGTTATTCTGGTAATCACGGTAACGCTTTCGCTGCTGACTGCAATAATAGGCGGCATAGGCCGTAAGCTTTTTGAAGAGCTGAAAAATCTGTATGCTCAGTGGCCGGTGATTTTTGACACACTGCAGAGAAACTGGGAACGCTTCAACATGAAATGGAACAGACTGTATTTTGATATGCCGGATTCGGTCCGCAGCACGATAGACAGTCTTTCCGACAACTTCACGATGCAGTTTCAGAAATTCATGTCCAATATTGAGGTCATTAACAATGCTCAGGATTTTGCAAAATCCCTGCCCGGAGGCATAATATGGGCTATAATATTTGTTTTGTCCCTGTTCTTCATGGTTTCGCAGCAGGAGGCACTTGATAGCTTTATAAAAAAAGCTCTCGGACCTAATATTATTCAGAGACTTGTCGAATTCCGAATTGAGTGCAAAACCTATCTCGGCGGCTATGTTAAGGCACAGTTCATTCTGATGTTTATCATCTTTATGCTGATTGCCATTGTTTTAACGCTGCTTCAGGCTCCGTTCGCGCTTGTTGTTGCGGCGGCTACGGCTATACTGGACGCACTTCCTGTATTCGGAAGCGGCATTACGCTTCTTCCGCTGTCAGTTATATACTTTATATATGGTAATATAAGACTGGGTATCGGTTATCTGTGTGTATGGCTTGCCGTAATACTTCTGCGCAGAATCCTTGAGCCTAAGCTTGTCAGTGACAGAATGGGAATGAATCCTCTTATAACTCTGGTTTCAATGTATACCGGTTACCGCTGGTGGGGCATTATAGGAATGATTATAGGCCCTATACTGCTTATGATAATCGTCAGCTTCTACAAGGTCGGATTATTTGACAGAATCATAAAAATTCTCAAACAGTTCTTTAATTTCATACTAAATGAGATAAAGATGTTTATATGCTATCTTGATACTATAACAAAATAAATACCCACAACGGCAGATGCCGCTGTGAAGAAGGAGAACACAATGGAAAAAGAAAAATTTTACCTTACAACTGCCATTGCATATACTTCAAAAACACCTCATATCGGGAATACCTATGAGATTGTTTTATCAGATGCAATAGCACGTCACAACCGTTTTGTCGGAAAAGATGTTTATTTTCTTACCGGCACGGATGAACACGGTCAGAAAATACAGGAGATTTCAGAGGCTGAGGGCATAACGCCGCAGCAGCATGTTGATAAAATTGCGGGCGAAATCCGCGATATTGCCGATATGCTCAACGTCAGCTATGACGGCTTTATCAGAACCACGGACGATTACCATGTAAAGGCGGTTCAGAAAATTTTCAAAAAGCTATACGATCAGGGTGATATTTACAAGAGTGAATATGAGGGCTGGTACTGTACCCCCTGTGAATCCTTCTGGACGAAAACACAGCTCAAAGACGGCTGCAACTGTCCCGACTGCGGCAGACCGGTGCAAAAGACAAAGGAGGAGGCATACTTCTTCAAAATGTCAAAATACCAGAAGCAGCTTGAGGATTATATTGAGCAGAACCCGAACTTCATTCAGCCGGAATCAAGAAAAAATGAAATGCTTAATAACTTCATAAAGCCCGGTCTTCAGGATCTGTGCGTTTCGCGCACAAGCTTTACGTGGGGTATTCCGGTAGAGTTCGATCCGGGTCACGTTATCTATGTATGGATTGACGCGCTCTCAAACTATATAACCGCTCTCGGATATGACGTAGATAGCCCGGGTGAGCTGTATAAGAAATACTGGCCGGCAAATGTTCATATCATCGGCAAGGATATTCTGCGCTTCCACACAATCTACTGGCCTATTATGCTTATGGCTCTGGGAGAACCGCTGCCGAAGCAGGTGTTCGGTCACCCGTGGATGCTGTTCGGAGAGGAAAAGATGAGCAAGTCGCGCGGCAATGTTATATATGCTCAGGATATGGTCCGCCATTTCGGCGTTGACGCGGTAAGATACTATATGCTCCACGAAATGCCGTTTGCTCAGGACGGTACAATCACATACGAGGTATTCATAAGCCGCTATAACAGTGACCTTGCCAATACACTCGGCAATCTTGTCACAAGGACGGTTGCAATGGTAAACAAATATTTCGGCGGAGTCATTGAGGAAAACAACACACCGGGCGAGTGTGACGATGACCTCATCAGGACAGCTGTAGGAGCAATTGAAGCGGTTGAAACAAAAATGTCGACCTTCCGTGTTGCGGACAGTCTTGATGAAATCTGGAAGGTTGTCAACCGCGCAAACAAATATATTGATGAAACAACTCCGTGGATACTTGCAAAGAGTGATGAAACAAAGCCGCGACTCGGCACCGTGCTTTATAACCTCATTGAAACCATCAGAATAATTGCGGCGCTCCTGTCGTCATATATGCCCGAAACCGCGCAGAAGATTGCGGAGCAGATCGGCGCATCAGATCTCTCATATGACAGTACAAAGACCTTCGGCATAACAAAACCCGGCACAAAGGTAGGCGAAGGCGCAGTATTGTTTGCAAGAATAGATATGGAAAAGAAATTAGAGGAGCTGGCAAAGGAAATGGAAGAAAACACTGAACCAAAGATAGAAATCGCACCTTATAAGGAAGATATTCCGTTTGAGGACTGGGAAAAGCTTGACATAAGAGTCGGAAAGGTTCTCGAATGTGAGCCTGTTAAGAAGTCAAAGAAGCTTTTAAGATTTACCTTGCAGGTAGGAAACGACAAGCGCCAGATTCTTTCCGGCATAAAGGCATATCACGACCCCGAGGAGCTTATAGGCAAAAATGTAATATTTATTGCTAATCTCGCTCCGCGAAAAATGATGGGGCTTGACTCCTGCGGTATGATTCTTTCCGCGGAGCATGACGGCAAGCTTACCGTTCTTACAACGCTCAACGATATTCAATCGGGTGCTGAAATAGTTTAATGTAAAACATATTATTATATATTGAATGAAACCATGAAAAATATATTTAAAAAATAAAGTGAAACGGAGTCATGGAGACTCCGTTCTATTTTTATGCGCATATGTCTGCGGTTACCTCTTTTTCTTGTCCAGTCCGACCTTTTTGCACACCTCATTCAGATTACATTCTGTACAGTTTGCCTTTCTTGCAGTACATACCGCTCTGCCGTGGGCTACAAGCTGATGGCAGAAATAACAGCCGGACTCGGGAGGAATTATTTTTTTAAGATCTGCTTCGATTTTTACCGGATCGTCATTGGTTGTAAGTCCCATTCGATTTGTAAGCCTTATGCAGTGTGTGTCTACAACAATGGCAGGCTTACCGAAAATATCGCCCAAAACAAGATTTGCCGTTTTACGCCCCGTTCCGGCAAGCGTAAGCAAATCCTCCATTGTCCCGGGCACCTCTCCGTTATACACATCTCTTATCCTTTTGCAGCATTCGATTATATTCTTCGCTTTATTGCGGTAAAAGCCTGCGGAACGTATATATTCGCACAGCTCATCATAATCCGCCTCCGCAAAATCATCAACTGTTTTATATCTTTCAAACAATCTTTGCGTAACTATGTTTACCCGTGCATCCGTACACTGTGCCGAAAGCTGCGTTGCAATCAACATCTCATGCGGTGTACTGTAATTCAATGAGCACTCGACATCGGGATAAACTTCCTCAAGCTTTTCCATAATGAGTGCCGCTCTTTCCTTTTTCGTCATTGCTTCATCACCTCGTCTCTAGTTTATCACATCGCTTTTTTGCTGTCAATAACAAATATCATAACAATTATTGTTTTTTGCTGTTTTTCTGAACAATATGATTTAAGCCCTTGACGAAATTATTTAACAGTGTTATAATAAGATTGCAGACTTATCTTGGAGGAAAAGAAACATGAAAAATACATTTGTCACAGACACTATAAGATATATTGGTGTTGAAGATGCTGATATTGGGTTATTTGAAAGTCAGTATGTTGTTCCAAACGGTATGACATATAACTCATACCTCATCATGGATGAAAAGATTGCTGTTATGGATACCGCTGATAAGCGCAGAACAAGCGAATGGCTTGCAAAGCTTGATGAGGCGCTTGACGGCAGAACACCTGATTACCTTGTCGTTTCACATATGGAGCCTGACCATGCGGCAAATATTGCAAACGTGGTAGAAAGATATCCTTCCATAAAGGTTGTGGGCAATGCAAAAACCTTTACATTCATAAACCAGTTTTTTGACATTGATCTTACAGACAGAAAGGTTGTCGTTAAAGACGGCGATGAGCTTTCTCTCGGTTCGCACACACTGAAATTTATATTCGCTCCTATGGTTCACTGGCCGGAGGTTATGATGTCCTATGAGCCTTCGGAAAAGATCCTCTTTGCCGCCGACGGTTTCGGTACCTTCGGTACGATAGAAAACCAGGAGGATGACTGGGCATGCGAGGCAAGACGCTATTACTTCAATATCGTCGGAAAATACGGCGCTCAGGTACAAAGTGTACTTAAAAAGGCATCCGCTCTTGATATAAACATTATCTGTCCGCTTCACGGACCGGTACTTAACGAAAATCTCGGCTATTACATCGGACTCTACGATACATGGTCAAGGTACGAGCCTGAAGCAGAAGGTGTTTTCGTTGCTCATGCCTCCATACACGGCAACACGGCAAAAGCAGCTGAAAAATTTGCTGAAATATTAAGAGCTAAGGGAGCCGAGAAGGTGGCTGTTGCAGATATATGCCGTGATGATATTGCCGAATGTATCGAGGACGCGTTTAAATACGGCAAAATAGTCTTTGCCGCAGCATCATATGACGGCGGAGTATTCGCTCCCATGCATGATTTTATGCAGCATCTCATAATGAAAGGCTGGAGAAACAGAAAGGCAGCTCTTATTGAGAACGGTACATGGGGTCCCACTGCGGCAAGAACAATGAAGGGAATGCTTGAGACGATGAAGGATATTACTATCTGTGAAAACATCGTTACAATAAAATCCGTCATGAAGGACGCTGATATCCCTAAGCTTGAAGCCCTTGCCGACGAGCTTCTGGCAAACTGAAAATGATAAACGAATTAACGAAAGGAAACTATATTATGAGAGAATTTACATTATTGAAACAGAATGACCCTGAGGTTTACGCCGCAGTCATGGACGAGGCTAACCGTCAGAAAAATAAGATTGAGCTCATCGCTTCGGAAAACTTTGTGTCCGAAACGGTTATGGAGGCGAACGGAACTCCGCTTACAAACAAATATGCCGAAGGTCTCCCGGGAAAGAGATACTACGGCGGCTGCGAATATGTGGACGTTGTTGAAAATATTGCAAGAGACCGCGCAAAGGAACTGTTTGATGCAGGCTATGCCAACGTTCAGCCGCATTCGGGCGCTCAGGCAAACATGGCGGTATTCTTCGCGCTTCTTACACCCGGTGATACTGTTCTTTCAATGAGCCTTGACCAGGGCGGTCATCTCAGCCACGGCTCGCCGGTTAATATGTCCGGAAAGTATTTCAATATTGTTCCCTACGGCGTTACAAAGGACACAAACACTATTGACTATGACGAGGTAAGAAGACTTGCTCTTGAATGCAAGCCTAAGCTTATTCTTGCCGGTGCGTCAGCTTATCCGAGAGTAATTGACTTTGAGAAATTTGCCGCAATTGCAAAGGAAGTAGGCGCATACTTCATGGTAGATATGGCGCATATCGCCGGTCTTGTTGCCGCAGGCGTTCACCCGTCACCGATGCCCTACGCTGACGTTGTTACAACAACAACACATAAAACCTTAAGAGGTCCCAGAGGCGGCCTTATCCTCACCAACGATGAGGAGCTTTCAAAGAAGTTCAATAAGGCTGTATTCCCCGGCATCCAGGGCGGTCCTCTCATGCACACAATCGCCGCAAAGGCAGTATGCTTCGGAGAGGCTCTTAAGCCGGAATTTAAGGAATATCAGCAGCAGATTGCAAAGAACGCAAAGGCTCTCGCAGCACAGCTTGTTGAAGAGGGCTTCAAGCTCGTTTCGGGCGGTACGGACAACCATCTTATGCTCGTTGACCTCACAGATAAGGACGTTACGGGCAAGGAGGCGGAAAAGATGCTTGACGAGGTAGGCATTACCTGCAACAAGAATGCTATTCCGTTTGATACAAAGAGCCCGTTTGTCACAAGCGGTCTGAGAATAGGCACACCCGCCACAACCTCACGCGGCTTCGTTGAGGAGGACATGGTTGAAGTCGGCAAGCTCATTTCTATGACTATCAAGGACTTTGAGGGCAACAAGGAAGAGGTTAAGACAAGAGTTGCCGCACTCTGCGAAAAACACCCGCTTTACGCTTGATTGAAGGGATATAATAAATAATGGATTTTAAAGAACATATAGTAAAAAAGCTTGCAGAGCTGACAGGACTTGAACAGTCGGCTATTGAAAAAGCAGTTGAAACTCCGCCGGATGAAAAGCTGGGCGATCTGGCATTCCCGTGCTTTCCGCTTGCCAAGGTTCTGCGCAAGGCTCCGCCGCTTATCGCTCAGGAGCTGGCGGCCCAGCTTTCATCAGACGAGCTGATTGACCATATAGACGCCGTGGGCGGCTACCTGAATTTCTTTTATAACCGTGCAGCTTTCATAACCGATACGGTAAATGCGGCAAGAGATGCCGGAGACAACTGGGGCAGATCGGACATGGGCGCAGGCAAAACGATTCTCGTTGAGTACTCCTCACCGAACATCGCAAAACCGTTCCATATAGGACACCTTTTCTCAACTGCAGTCGGTAATTCTCTTGCAAGAATATATAAATTCCTGGGTTATAACGTTCAATCGCTTAACCACCTCGGAGATTGGGGCACACAGTTCGGCAAGCTCATAAGCGCATATAAGCGTTGGGGCGATCCGGCATTGATTGAGAAGAATCCGATTAAAGAGCTGCTTAAAATATACGTTAAATTCCATGAGGAGGCTGAAAAGCATCCGGAGCTTGAGGACGAGGCAAGAGAATATTTCAAGAAGCTTGAGGACGGCGACGATGAAACCACGGCACTTTGGAAATACTTCAAGGATCAGAGCCTTGTAGAGTTTAAGCGCGTATATGATATGCTCGGTGTTGAATTTGATTCATATAACGGAGAAGCGTTCTATTCGGACAAAATGGACGAGGTTGTTCAGATACTCCGCGACAAGGGGCTTCTCGTTGAGAGCGACGGAGCTCAGGTGGTTGACTTATCGGATATGAATATGCCACCGTGTATTATTCTCAAATCTGACGGCGCTACAATTTACGCAACCCGCGATATAGCTGCTGCGCTCTACCGCCACAGAACCTATAACTTCGACAAGAACATCTACGTTGTAGGACTTCCGCAGTCGCTTCACTTCCGACAGATTTTTGAAACAATGAAGCGCGCAGGCTGGGAATGGAGCAAGGACTGCGTTCATGTGGGCTTCGGGCTTGTCAAGCTTCCGGGCAAGGCAATGTCAACCCGCCACGGAGACGTTGTATTCCTTGAGGACGTTCTGAACGAATCAATCGAAAAGACGCGAGAGATTATAATAAACAACGGTTCAGCCGTTAACGATATAGATGACGTTTCAAAGAAGATAGGTATCGGTGCAATCCTTTACACCTTCCTTAAAAACTCACGAGAGAAGGACATCGTATTTTCATGGGATACAATGCTTGATTTTGACGGCGAGTCGGCTCCGTACTGTATGTACGGCTATGCCCGCGGCAGAAGTATTCTCAGAAAGGCCGCCGGAATAGATTTCAGCAATGCGGATCTTTCAAAGTCTGTTTCAGATGACGCATATATGCTTGTTAAGCAGCTGAACGATTTTGGTGACGCGGTAAAGGATGCGGCCGCAAAGAACGAGCCATTCTATATAAACCGCTATGTTACAAATCTTGTTAAAATGTTTAACAAGTTCTACAACACAAACCCGATTATGCGCAGTGATGTTGACGAGGAAACAAAAAAGGCGCGTCTTGCGATAGTAGACGCAACCTGTACGGTTATAAAATCCGCTCTTGCACTCCTGGGCATTGAGGTTGTTGAAAGTATGTAAAATAAATGGCTGCGGCATACGTTTTGCCGCAGCCATGTTCTTTATGACCATAGATTAAGTAAAAAGTCCGGAGTTAAATGACATTAATCTGACATGACCGCATGGTTTCAAGTGCCGCATTATGGCTTTTAGGAGTTACACCGGCGCAGCATGAGGAATCGACGAAAATCGGTATTTCAGGGAAGTGCGCCTTTAGCAGCAGAGCGTTTGACACCACACATATATCCGTGCACAGACCTATCAGCTCAATTTCAATATTATTTATGTCGTAATTTTCCTCTATTATTTTCGGAAGCTCAACCGATCCGAATGTTATCTTTTCAACCGCGCTATAAGCTTTCTTATCAAGAGCCGCACGTATCCGACTGTCAAGCTGCCATCCGTCCGTATCCTTTATACAATGCGGAATGGGCAGATTTTTTCCTTCGCTTGTTTCCATATAGTTTTCAAAATGTGTATCCAGTGTTACAATTATATCTCCGTTAAACCCATTGATTTTATTTACGGCAGCTTCAACAATCGCCTCCGCATCCCTAGAGCCAAGCGAACCGTTTATAAAATCCTTCTGCATATCCACAACTATTAATATTCTCATCATTTTACTGCTCCCTTCGCAAACGGCATTCTTCTGATTAATCCGCCTTACATTTGTAATTATATCATATTATCATCTCTTTTTCAACCATACTGTTCATATCACTGCACAAGAGTTTGTCCGTATTTTACTTATACACGAATTTGCCGTGATTTTTTGATTAAAATTTATGGACAATCATTGATTTATGTGTTATACTATAGAAAAAGGATTTTTCCGGAGGAATAATATGGACACTTTAATTCGCGGAAACAGTATAGACGGAACAATACGTGTTTTCGCAGCAATAACTACAGAACTTGTAAATGAAGCTCATAGAATACATAATACATCTGCCACAGCATCTGCGGCATTGGGAAGACTGCTGACAGGAGCTGCAATTATGGGTGCGCAGCTGAAAAGCGATGATGATTCAACTACCCTGCAGATAAAGGGCAGCGGTCCGTTGGGACTGCTTGTGGCGGTAACGGACAGTAAATCACACGTGCGCGGATATGTGACAAATCCTCTTGCGGATTTGCCAAAAAATTCAAAAGGTAAGCTTGATGTAGGCGGTGCGGTAGGAAACGGATTTCTGAGCGTAATCCGTGACCTGGGGCTTAAGGAGCCGTATATAGGACAAACCCCTCTTGTGAGCGGCGAGATTGCGGAGGATCTGACATATTATTTTGCTGTAAGCGAGCAAGTACCTACTGCGATGGCTCTCGGTGTTCTTGTGGATACCGATCTTTCGGTTAAAGCCGCCGGAGGATATATGATACAGCTTATGCCGGAGGCAACGGAGGCAACCGCAGACAGACTGACTGAAATTGTGGAAAACGCAATGCCGATAACCGATATGATAGAAAACGGCATGAGCGCTCAGGATATTGCTTTTGCTGTTACAGACGGCTTTGATATGCTTCTTGATAACCGCGCCGAAGTGCCTAAATATGAATGCAAGTGTTCGCGCGACCGAATGGAGCGTGCTTTAATCTCGATTGGAAAAAAGGATATTCGGGAGCTTATAGAGGAACAGGGAGAGGCAGAAATGTGCTGTCAGTTCTGTGATAAAAAATATAAATTTAACAAGAATGAGCTTGAAGAGATTCTGGCTCAGGCGAAGGGAGAATGAAAATGAGTAAAAGGGTAAAGGCATATATAGTATTGCCATGCTACAATGAGGAGGAGGTTTTGCATGAAACCTGCCGTCAGCTGCTTGGAGTTTTCGATGAAATGAAGGCAGACAAGCTTATTTCCGATGACAGCAGAATTGTGTTTGCAGATGACGGAAGCCGTGACAGAACATGGGAGATAATATCTGAGCTGCAGAAAAAGCATATTGAAGTGCTTGGAATAAAGATGGCGCATAACGTCGGACATCAGAATGTTCTCTACGGAGGGCTTATGACGGTTAAGGACGAGTGTGACTGCGCCATTTCAATTGACGCAGATCTGCAGGATGATATTCATGTAATTCCGGATATGATAAGGAAATTCCGGGATGAGGACTGCGAAATTGTTTACGGTGTACGCAATAAAAGGGAAACGGATACCTTCTTCAAGCGTACAACTGCGCTGGGCTTCTATAAGCTTATGAAGGCAATGGGTGTTAATATAGTGTACAACCATGCCGATTACAGACTAATGAGCAAGAAGGCATTGGAAGGGCTTGCAGAATTTGAGGAAAGAAACCTGTTCCTGCGCGGAATGGTTCCGCTTATCGGATATAAATCAGACTGTGTATATTATGAAAGAAATGAACGTTTTGCCGGAGAATCCAAGTATCCGCTGAAAAAAATGCTTGCGTTTGCATTTGACGGCATAACCTCGTTCAGTATTAATCCGATACGTCTTATATCATCAGTAGGTGCCGTAGCATGCGTGGTCGCTCTTGCAATGCTGATATATGCCATTATTGAAAAAATACTCGGCAACACAAATGCGGGCTGGGCATCGCTTATGTGCTCAATCTGGTTTATCGGCGGCTTTCAGCTGCTGGGCACCGGACTTATCGGAGAGTATATCGGAAAAATGTATAAGGAAGTCAAGCGCAGACCGCGGTATATCGTTGAGAAGATTATAGGTGAAAGATAGTTCGGCTAAAATCAGCTTTTGAGAAAGGAGTTCATGGCAAATAATATGATATTAATACCTATTATTTCAAGCGTATGTATATGGGGTGCGGTTATTGTTGTAATTCTCAGGATATTATCAAATTCCGGAATTTCTTTAGGCGGTAGCCGGCTTAATCAGGTAATTACTGCCGATAAAAGCCTTAAGGGAGGATTTGATATTGGCAGATTTGATTTACTGAAGCTGTTCGGACTTGCCATGCTGTTCCGATTGGTTATTTTTATGATTTCCATATGCTCAATATATATAATGAAGGATAGCTCCATGAGCTTTGAAGACATTTTAAATACGTATATGCAGTGGGATGCGAAAAACTATGAGCGTATTGCGCTGGGTGGCTATACTTATTACAATATTGACGGAGACTATTTGACACTCGTATTTTTTCCGTTATATCCATGGCTGATAAGACTTGCATCAATATTTTTGACAAATATCAGAGTGAGCGGAATATTGGTTTCCTGGCTTCTGTATGCCGGTGCATGCTGTTATTTATATAGGCTTATGGCTGTAGATTATAATAAATCTACAGCAAAGCGAACAATAGTATTTATTTCCGCTTTTCCTCATGCGTTGTTTTTTGGAACGATGATGAATGAGAGTCTGCTGCTCTTTATGTCTGCTGCAACTTTATACTACATAAGAAAGCATGATTGGGTAAAAGTAGGCATTTTCGGTGCCCTTGCGGCACTGTCAAGAATGGCAGGCTTGCTTCTTGCGTTTCCTGCTGCAGTTGAATGGCTGGAGTATTATGGCATTTTGGGCAAGCTTAAGGAGAAAAAAATAAAAGCGGTATGGAATCTGTTTTATTCAAAGGGCTTATGGATATTTCTTATGTTGGCAGGACTGGGGATATATCTGTTTTGTAACTATAAGGTTACGGGAGATTGTTTTAAGTTCTTCGAGTACGAAGAAAAATACTGGTATCAGGGTTTTACATATTTCGGAAAAAGTCTGACGACTATGTTCAGCTATTTTATTAAAGAAACAAAGTATACAAGGTTTGCGATCTGGATTCCGGCTGTCTGCTCGGTTACATTTGTAGTGGCGGCTCTGATATATGGTCTGCGTAAGCATAGGAGCATGTATATAGCATATCTCATTGTATTCTTTATAGTAAATGCCGGCGCTAAATGGCCAATCAGCGAAGCAAGATATATGACTTGCGCAATTCCGGCATTCATGATTCTCGCTGATTTTTCTGAGCGTCATAAATGGACGGAGCAGGTTATAACGATAGGAATGGCGGTGGCAATGGGTGTATATCTGACCGCATATTTCATGCAAAAGCAAATATTGTAGAAAGGTAGTAAAAAGGATGTTAGGAATAATTGTTTACTTATATTTTTTGTTTATCGGCTATGTATACAGCTGCCATGTGTTTAATAACAAGGACATATATTTCCGAAGCTGGATGGGCGGCGTTTTCGGTAATGTGATACTTATGATGGGTATTGTGGTTCCGTCAGTACTATGCGGATTTACATATTTAAGCCATATAATACTGATAGCGTTATCAGTATTGCCTGTAGGTTATATTATAAAGAAAAACGGAATTGATTATTTTAAGAAATCACTGATGATAACACGCAAGAATGAAGAATCAGTGATGGGAAATAAAATATTCTTATGCCTTGTGCTGCCGATAACCATTATCGTTGCAGTGCTGCTTACAAATCATGTTCTTGCGCCGTATGAGGGCGGCGGCTATGGGTGTGGACAGTGTACCTTTGGAGATTTGCAGATGCATCTTGGATTTGTAACAAGTATTGCCGAGCAGGGCAAATTTCCGCCTAATTATGTATTTCTTGACGGTTACACAATGAATTATCCATTCTTTGTGGATATGCTGTCGTCGAGTCTCTATCTGTTCGGAACATCATTAAGATGGGCAGTTCTGATACCGAGTTACATAATTTCGATGCTTCTTATTATGGGATTTTATTTCCTCTCGCATAAGGTGACAGGCAATAAGGCGGCATCGGTTCTTGCAGTTGTATTTTTCTTCTTCTGCGGCGGCTTTGGCTTTGCGTACTTTATGGAGGGTGCGAAGGCGGATCATACTGCATTTACAAAGATATTCACAGAATATTACCAAACTCCGACAAATCTGAACGATCATAATATACGTTGGTCAAATACGATCTGCGATATGATTATTCCGCAGAGAACAACAATGGCAGGCTGGTTTATGCTTATGCCAACCCTGTGGCTGCTTATTGATGCGGTTAAAACAAAGTCAAGAACCAGATATATAATTCTCGGTTTGCTTGCCGGAAGTATGCCTATGATTCACACTCATTCATTCCTTGCTTTAGGTATGATAAGTGCAGTTATGTTCTTTGCGTATATAATTGAAGAAAAGAAGCCGGAGGATAAAAAGACCTATTTGATTAACTGGGTAATATTCGGAGGTATTGTTGCAATAATGGCGGCGCCGCAGCTGCTGTACTGGACATTCAGACAGACCGGCGGAAACGATTCGTTCCTGAAATATCAGTTCAATTGGGTAAATCATAATGACCCGTATCTTTGGTTCTATCTTAAGAACTGGGGAATAGCGGCATTGTTTGCAGTACCGGCTGTGTTAAAGGCAGGCAAGGACAACAAAAAGCTTCTTTGCGGCTGTGCATTTATATTTATAATTGCGGAGATTATCCTGTTCCAGCCCAATGAGTATGATAACAATAAGCTGTTCTATGTGGTATATATGATACTGCTTATGGTTGTTAGTGACTGGCTTGTATTTATCTGGAACAAGCTTAAAGGTGTTCCGGGTCGTGCATATCTTGCTGTTATTGTTATAATTGCCGGTACCCTTTCGGGAGCTCTCACAATTGGCAGAGAATATCATAGCGGAAATATGTACCAGACCTTCACCGAGGATAAAATTGACATGGCGGAATATATAAAGGAAAATACGCCGAAGGATGCAGTATTCTTAACAAGCTCCTATCATCTGAACCCGGTACCGTCGCTTGCCGGACGCAATATATATGTAGGTTCATCTCTTTATGTATATTTCCACGGTCTCGGCGATGAATATTATAATCGTACAAATGCGCTTAAGCAGGCATACGGTGGCTCGTATGACGACCTTATAAAATTCTGTAAGGAAAATAACATAAGCTATGTGTATGTCGGCTCAAATGAGCGCAACAGTAAGGATTATACAGTAAATGAAAATGCAATAGCAAGACTTGAGAAAGTATATTCCGTAGGCACAGAAGCTCTTTATAAGGTGAACTGACGAAGGGGGAATCATTAATGAAGCAACTGATTGAGTATGCAAAGAAGTGTGATATAAAAGGATTATTCACCCAACCAACAACGGACACATTTATACAATTTTTTAGATATGTTTTTGTTGGAGGATTGGCTTTTTTAGCCGATGCCGGTGCTTTATGGGTCTGTGAAAAAGCAGTACACTATCTTATAGCGGCAGCATTGGCTTTTCTGGTTGGTTTAGCAGTGAATTTTATATTATCAAAAAAACTTGTATTTACTGAAAACAAGCATAATTCAATATTTGAATTTATTGTTTACGGTGTAATAGGAGTAATGGGATTAGCATTGACAGAACTGTTAATGTATATATTCACAGACAAGATAGGGCTTTATTTTATGATATCAAAAATAATAGCTGCCGTAATAGTGCTTGTATGGAACTTTGCAGCAAGAAAAATAATTTTATATAAGGAGTAAATAAATGGATATTGTAATAATTGGAGCCGGTCCGGCAGGAATAACGGCAGCTTATGAATTTTCAAAAAAACATCAAGGCTATAATGTAACCGTTTTGGAAGAGTCGGATAGAATAGGAGGAATATCGCAGACTGTTAAATACAATGGTAATAGAATGGATATAGGAGGACATCGCTTCTTTTCAAAAAGTAGTAGGGTAACTGATTGGTGGAATGAGATAATGGAAGCGCAGGGTGCTCCATCAATAGATGACAAGCTGTTGAATCGGGAAAAAGTTTATGCAGATGAAGGCGCAGACCCGGAGAGTATCGACCGGGTAATGCTTAAACGTCATAGGGTATCGCGAATTTATTATAAAAATAAATTCTTTGATTATCCTGTTACGATGAAGATGGAGACCATTAAGAATATGGGATTTACGACAACCATTCAGGCAGGATTTTCCTATCTCGGAGCGTGTGTTCATAAATTACCGGAGACATCACTTGAAAACTTTTATATTAATCGTTTCGGAAAAAAGCTTTATTCAATGTTTTTTGAAGGCTATACCGAGAAGGTATGGGGCAGACATCCATCGCAGATATCGGCGGACTGGGGATCTCAGCGGGTAAAGGGATTATCTGTAAAGGCTGTGTTAAAGGATATTTTCGGAAAGCTTACGGGCGGAAACAAGGAGGTTGAAACTTCACTCATAGAAGAATTCTATTATCCTAAATTCGGACCGGGTCAGCTTTGGGAAACGGCACTTAATACGGCTATACAGGCCGGTGTGGATTTCCGACCGTGTTGTAAGGCAGTAAGACTTAATACTGACGGAAACACGGTTACAGGTGTTACTTATATTGAACACGGAGAAGAAAAGCAGATTGATGCCGATATCGTTATTTCTACAATGCCTATCAGAGAGCTTGTCCCGGCGATTGCTTCGAAAGCACCGGATACTGTAGAAGCAGCCGCTGCCGGTCTTCCATATCGTGATTTTATTACAGTAGGTTTGCTTGTAAATAAGCTACAGCTTGAGAATAAAACAGATATTCCAAATTTCAATGGATTAGTGCCTGATTGTTGGATATATATTCAAGACAGCTCTGTAAAGCTGGGGCGTGTGCAGATTTTTAACAACTGGTCACCATACATGGTAAAAGATTTTGAAAATACAGTATGGCTCGGACTTGAATATTTCTGTAATGAAGGAGACGAGATGTGGACATTAAAAGATGAGGACTTTATAAATTTTGCCTCTATGGAGCTTGAAAAAATCGGCATTATAAAACGAGAAGATGTTCTTGACACTCATATAGAAAGAATTAAAAAGGCATATCCGGCATATTTTGACACATATGACTGTATGGATGAAATAAAGACTTACCTTGACTCTTATAATAATTTGTTCTGTATGGGAAGAAACGGACAGCACAGATATAACAATATGGACCATTCAATGCTTACTGCATTTGAGACAGTTGATCAAATAGTAAAATCAACAAGCGGTAAATACAATAAAGAAAAAATATGGAACGTAAATGCGGAGAAAGAATATCATGAAGAAAAAAAGAATTAAAGAGTCCGTAGCAGAACCCATAGGCTATTCACTTAAAGGGCGGTTGATATTCTGCCTGATACCGGTTATAAGTATGATTTTGCTGCGTCTGTTTAAGCTTAATGATGAAGGTAATACAGATGTAATTATGCGTATAATATTTATGGGTATGGTGGGCTACGGTGTATATTTGGCAAAAGAAAAGAGACTGACATCTGAATATATTGTGTTTTTGATTATGATGGCCGGTATAGTTTACCGCTCCGGATATACTGTATATACGGATGCATTTATAAGGGGTCATGATATGGGAACAAACACCCCGAACTCAACAGGTCATTTTGGGTACTTGTACAATGTATTGCAGGGGCATTTACCAAGAAGCAATAACTATCAGTTTTATCAGCCTCCATTGTTTTATATACTTTCGGCTGTGTTTGTGAAAATAGGAATGGCAGTTACAGGCAAAGGTACTCTTGATGAATTGCTGTATATGTCGCAGCTTGTATCATGCATAGCATCTTGTGTGACTTTAGTATTTATTGATGAACTCTTGAAAAAAATTAAAGCACGCGCAACGGTACGGATCGTCGTAATGTCATTAATGTCTTTTTATCCTGTTCAGATCCTTGCTGCAGGTAGAATGAATAATGACGCCCTTGCGTTTATGTTCATGGTTATGGCCTTGTATTATACCCTGCTCTGGCATGAGAAAGAAGAATTGAAATATATAATAGGCATAGCTTTAACCATAGGCTTAGGAATGATGACAAAGATAAACTGCGGCATAATAGCAATAATAACAGGTCCGGTAATGATTTATCATCTTATTAAAACCGTACAGACTAAGGATAGGAATAAGATTATATCTTTTTTCAAACAGCTTGTTATATTTAGCATTATATGCTTCCCTCTCGGATTATGGTATCCGATTCGTAATCTTATTAAATTCGAACAGCCTCTGACATTTGTACCAAGCGTTGGTGTGGGTACCACAATATATACCGGTAACGAGTCCTTTTTTCGGCGTTGGCTTGATATACCGCTCAAGGATGTGTTTAAACAGCCATATATGAATGAGAATGAAGATGCAAGCATTCCCATGGCGATAATAAAAACCGGAGTACATGGAGAATTTTCGTATATAAATCTGCCGTCATTCCTTTCTTGGGGCTTGGATTATATACATATGCTGTTAATTGTATTGGGTGCAGCAAGTATTGTTTTCTCAATTACAAAGGATGCCACCTTGACAAAATTGCAAAAATATGCACCGTTATGTACATGGCTATTGATTACAATTTCATATATTCAATTTAATGTGTCATACCCGTATATGTGCACCGCAGATTTCAGATACATTTTTCTTGGACAGCTATCGGCATGTATATTTATTGGTTATTTTATAGACTTCTGCAGTCGTAATAAAAATAAAATTGTTTTTAAATATGTGTTGAACACAGGAACGGCAATAATCGGACTATTTTGCGCAATGAGTATACTTCATTTCTGATAAATAGGCTTTGAGGTCAGAGTTAAGTGACCTCAAAGCCTTCCTTTTATTTCTTCTTTTTTTGGGGAGATCTTGATTGGGATGCGGATGAAATTTTTTTTAACTTAAAAGCCTCGAGAATTTTATAACCGCAGCCTTTATATCCATATTTTGATATTGGAGCTTCAATATATTTTGTAACAAACCAACCGATTATCACAGAACATATTATACAGATAAAGACCATTCTCCACATAGCCGGTCTGTCATCCATAGGTCTCTCCGTTACCGCACCCATAAGGTTTGTACTTTTAAGGAATATGTATATGTTCTGATGCCAGAGATATACCGTATATGATATTGATGAGAGAAAAATCCATAGTTTGTTTCCCCAAATTTTCTTTTCCCAGATGCTGTGGGAGAAGCAAGCTGTAAATATAAATCCGGCAATCAGTGCTGCGAAAAATCCGCGGTACAGGAAACGGAAATATACATCGCCGTTGAAACCGTTCGGGAAGCGCACGCGGCTGATCCAGTACATATAGCATACCGCAAGGAACAGGCACAATGCAGAAATAAGCGTCATAAACAGCTTAAGCTTATCCATGAGAGCACGTGCGTTGTTTCTCGAATACACAACAAAGTAAGCTGCAAGCATACCGAAGCCAAACACATCAAAATATGCCGGAGTTATAGCCTGTATAACCATCGCGCTGATATCTGCGTATGAAAGTAAAACAAGGCGAAGTCCGAGTGAAAAAAATGCCATACCCGCAAATGTTATAACGGGCTTTTTGCGAAACGGTATACACAGTAGCGGGAATACTACATAAAATTGGCATTCAATCCCCATTGTCCATGCAGTAGATATTGTTGATCCAAGGGTTTTAGCATCCCATGTATGTATAAATAATATGTGTGTCAGATAATGCTTTAAAACATCTGAAAAGCTGCGCATATTACAGCCATAGGAGAGCTTAGGAATAAATAACATTATCAGCAGCATAAACAGATATGACGGATAAATTCGTCTTGCGCGTTTAATAAAGAAGTTCTTCCAGCCTCCGAATTTGCTTTCCCCGAACATATCCCTTGCAATCGGATAAAACAGGCAAAAGCCGCTCAGAACAAAAAAAGAATCTATTGCCACATATCCGCAGCGCTGAAGAATATCAAGATTAAACAGGTAATGATTCATCCATGAAGGCTTCCATTGATAGCCTATCCAGCTTTGCTGCCATGTGTGAAACATTACAATTAATATCAGTGATACAGCGCGAAGTCCGTCCAAGGCATAAAGATAACCGGGAATCTGATTTTCTCTTGAATTATTTGCCATCGCGTTCTCCCCCCTTGAATCTAATTCCGTGCCATACTGTAAGAACAATAACAACAACGAGGATGACAAGTCCTGCAGACATCCCCTTCGGCATAGCTCCGGCACATTTTACTGCCCACGGAATGCGTTCTAAGCCTTGATCCGGTGCCGCCTCTGAAGCAAACGCACTGACAGATGTAAACACGGAAAAAAACATAAAAATCGGCATAATTATTTTGAAATGTAGCATTTTATTTTCAATACCTCCTTTATTGTAATAATACCATATCTATTATAATTTGTCAACAATCGATTAACTTCATAATAAATAGTTTATTCAAAAAAGACAGAATAAAAATTAATAATTATTCAAAAAACTATTGAATTATGCAACAAATTGTGCTATAATAGGTAATCATAAATTTAATGGAGGAAATTAATTATGAATAAGAGATTTTTAGCATTAACCACAGCTGCACTTCTTTCGCTTTCAGCTGTGCTCACAGGCTGCGGCGGTTCTAAATCAGACAGCAAGGTTCTTACAATGGCGACAAACGCTCAGTTCCCGCCGTATGAGTATTACGAGGGCGACAAGATTGTAGGTATAGATGCTGAAATTGCAGAGGCAATTGCGGACAAGCTCGGAATGACGCTCAAGATTGAGGACGTGGAGTTTGATTCGGTTCTTACAGGCGTACAGTCAGGTAAGTACGACATAGGTCTTGCGGGAATCACCGTAACACCTGAAAGACAGCAGAGCATGGATTTTTCGGATACATATGCTACGGGTATTCAGTCGATTATTGTTCCTGAAGGCTCAGAAATCACATCGGTTGACGATCTTATGGCAGACGGCGCTGCATATAAGGTAGGTGTACAGCTCAGCACGACAGGCGACATCTATGCTACAGATGATTTCGGAGCCGACAGAGTGCAGGAGTTCCAGTCGGGCGCAGACGCCGTTGCAGCATTGACTGCAGGCAAAATCGACTGTGTAATCATCGATAACCAGCCGGCTAAGTCATATGTGGCCGCAAACGAGGGGCTTACAATTCTTGATTCGGCTTATACAGAGGAGGAATACGCACTCTGTACCGCAAAGGGCAACGATGAGCTTCTTACAAAGATCAACGGTGCTATAGCAGAGCTCAAGGAGGACGGAACAATACAGTCAATCCTTGACAAGTATATTGTTGCTGATTAATCAGAATTATCAATGAGGGTGGTCTGATTTTAAAATCAAACCTCCCTCATTTTTGTATTAAACGGAAAGGTGGACACTAATGAGTGAATGGTTTGCGGATATTAAGGCAGAGTTCATCCTGAACTTCATAGACGGCGACAGGTGGAAAAACATCACGGGCGGATTACTTAATACTATTTTGATTACGATAGTTGCCGCTGTTATAGGCGTTGTGCTTGGTATGATAGTAGCGGCGATAAGGACAACCTACGACAAAAACAAGGAAAGTCTTGCGCGCAGCAACAAAGTGGTATATGTGATAATGTCATTTTTGAATGCGGTGTGTAAGATTTATCTTGCAATTTTCCGCGGTACACCTGTAGTAGTGCAGCTTCTTATTATGTTCTTTATAGTCTTTGCATCAGCGACAAACGGCGTGGGTGTGGCTATGCTTGCCTTCGGAATAAATTCCGGTGCATATGTTGCGGAAATTTTCCGCGGCGGAATTATGTCCATTGACAACGGACAGTTTGAGGCGGGACGTTCGCTGGGCTTTAATTATATTCAGACAATGATGATTATAGTAATGCCTCAGGTCATTAAAAGTATACTCCCCACACTGCTTAATGAGTTTATAGCACTGTTAAAGGAAACCTCGGTTGCCGGTTATGTGGGTATTACAGATCTTACCCGCGGCGGAAATATTATAAGGGGTGTGACGTTCTCTCCGTTCATGCCGCTTATAGCTGTCGCACTTATTTATCTTATAATGGTTCTGCTGCTCACATACCTTGTCGGAAGAATTGAGAGGAGGCTGAAGAAGAATGAAAGATAATGCGCTTATTGCGGTTCGTAACCTTAAAAAGCATTATAACAGCGGAGCTGTAAAGGCTCTTGACGGAATTAATACGGATATACACAGAGGCGAAGTTGTTGTTGTTATAGGTCCGTCAGGAAGCGGCAAATCAACATTTCTGCGGTCGCTTAATCTTCTGGAGCTCCCCACATCCGGACAAATCACTTTCGAGGGGACAGACATTGCCGCGCCCCATGTTAATATCAATAAACACAGACAGAAAATGGGAATGGTGTTTCAGCACTTTAATCTTTTCCCGAACATGACGGTCCTTAAAAATATGACGGCAGCGCCTATTAAACTGAAAAAAATGCCTAAGGCACAGGCGGAGAAGATGGCAAGAGATCTGCTTGAAAGAGTAGGGCTTGGAGACAGAGCTGATTCATATCCTGATCAGCTGTCGGGCGGACAAAAGCAAAGAGTGGCTATAGTACGCGCACTTTGTATGGAGCCGGATGTGCTGCTCTTTGATGAGCCGACATCTGCGCTTGATCCTGAAATGGTAGGCGAGGTTCTTGACGTTATGAAAAGTCTTGCAAAGGACGGCATGACCATGGTTGTGGTAACTCACGAAATGGGATTTGCAAGAGAGGTTGCCAGCCGTGTAATATTCATGGCTGACGGGGTAATTCTTGAGGAAGGAACCCCGGACGAAATTTTTGATCATCCGAAAAATGAAAGATTGCAGGGATTCCTCTCAAAAATACTGTAATAAAAAAACGCCGTAAGGCGCTTTTTTATTACTTGTTATTGTTTAACAGAACATGAACATGATCTGTAAGAATAAAGTCATCTCTTTCAGGCATATCAAAGCTCTCACGAACCATATCAACGTCAAGTGCGTCCATATTCTTCAGCATATCACCTATTGAATCGTTATCCTTGCCCTTGACCTTTTTCAAACGCGCCTGCTTAAGCTGCGGCAGCTGCGCCACCGAGCCCGGACCGGCAATACATCCGCCGTCGCATGCCATACCCTCAATAATATCCTCAGGAAGCTTGCCCGCCTTAAGCATAGCAAGGGCAACCTTACATTCCTTAACACCCGAGCACGGCTTTGTCTTAACGTCATTGACTCCGCACTCCGCCGCAGCCTTAACAACCGATGCCGCAACACCGCCTGCACCTGAGAAACGGCGTCCGTATGAGGTTGCGTCGGGATTAATATCCTCATCACAATCCTCCGGATTAATATGTCTTGCATCAAATATCGCATTCAGCTCCTCAAAAGTCATTACTACATCCGGAGCCTTCATCATTTCCGATTCATATTTCTTTGCGATACACGGACCTATGAATACAACAAATGCACCCGGATGTTTCTGTTGAATATATCTATAATTAGCCTGCATAGGCGAAACAGTTGTTGAAACATATTCCATCAGCTGGGGATAATGCTTTCTGATAAGATTTACAAAGCCCGGACAACATGAAGTTGTCATTTTTCTTCCATTTTCCTTATTCTCTATAAGTTCCTTAGCCTCGTGCATTGAAACTAGATCGCCTCCGAGAGCAACTTCATAAACATAATCGAAACCGAGCTGCTTTAAGGCTGTCTTAACTCTGCCAACTGTCGCATTCGGCCCGAACTGCCCCTCAACAGCAGGCGCCGGAATTGCTACGGTAACAACATTCGGATCCTTGATTGCCTCTATAACCTTTGTTATGTATGAAATATCTGAAATTGCGCCGAACGGACAAGCCTGAACGCAGTGACCGCAGGCAATACATTTATTGCTGTCTATATGCGCAAGCTTGTTCCCGCCAATTTCAATTGCAGCTACATCACAGCTTCTTTTGCACGGACGCATAAGGTCAGCAATCGCATGATACGGACATGAATCTGCGCAGCGACCGCATTCCTTACATTTTGTCTGGTCGATATAGGCACCCCTGGGCGTTATGGTGATAGCACCAAACGCACACGCCTTCTGGCAGGCCTTCTGCATGCAGTTCTGGCAGTTTTCCGTAACCTGGAAACGGTTAATAGGACAACCCTCACATGCCGCTGGAATAACCTGTATTATATGTTCATTCATGTTAATATGCTCATGATTATCGCGAGGTATAGGGATCATGCCAAGGGCAAGCCTTGTTCTCTGGCGGATAATTTCGCGTTCCTTATAAACACAGCAGCGGAAACGCGGAGTAATCCCCGGAATAACCTGAAAAGGTATCTGTTCAAACGCATCCATAGTCATGGAATCATTAAAAGTATGTTCAGCAACAAGCTTGAGTACCTCATGCTTAAGCTCGAATCTTATGTCGTCTCTTTTCATAGCAGTCTCCTTATTGGTTGAATTATAAATTTTAATGTATATCATAATAATATAACAATTTCAGCAAAAAGTCAATAAGAATATTGAATTTTCCATTAACCGTTATGTATGAAATTAATTGATGGGTTACACATGGGAATTTGGCATACGAGAAGCCCTTGCATATCAATTGCATTTTCCCGCAGGTTTAAATAAAGCTCTCCCACTCCGCTTCTTTAAAGCCTATGCGAATAACATCGCCGTCAATTCCGATCGGGCGCTTAACCATCATACCGTCACTTGCCAAAAGCTGCAGCTGTTCCTCCTCACTCATATCGGCAAGCTTATCCTTCAGTCCCATTGAACGGTACAGCTGACCGCTTGTATTGAAAAATCTCTTCAGCGGCAGGCCGCTCTTATGATACCACTCAACAAGCTCATCATATGACGGCTTATCCTCTTTAATATCACGCATTTCGTATCTGATACCCTTTTCATCAAGCCATTTCCGGGCCTTTTTACATGTAGTACATTTGGGATAACAAATAAATTTCATAACAATTATTCCTCCTCTTCAATATACTTTAAAAGTGCCGTACAGCCCTCAAGTACATCATTATAGGTGGTGTCAAAATCACCCGTATACCAGGGATCTGAAATATCACCGCCTCTTGATGTAAAATCAAGCAGCTTATGCACCTTATTTTTAAAATCGCCGTCCGTAATCCTTAAAATGTTTCTGATATTCCAGGAATCCATGCCAATTAAATAATCATACTTATCATAATCAGCCTTAGTGAGCTGAACGGCACGATGTCCGGGATTGGGCACACCTTTTTTCTTCAATATATTAACCGTGCCGTAATGCACTTCGTTGCCAATCTCCTCAGTAGATGTGGCGGCGGAA
>JAQXTR010000083.1 GCA_029219585.1 Clostridiales bacterium | reverse complement strand
TTCATAGCATTTTTGAAACTTAATGCACCTAATTTCCTACACTAAATGCAGCCTTTTGCTACTGTTGCATTTACTTTGCAAATTTACGAAATAGTATTCATAATAAGAATGAGCAGTCTGTTGTTTGAAGCATATATAAGCTCCTAAATCAGATTTGAAAAAAGAATTGCTCCTACAACCGTGAGAAGTCCTGCGACAGCTATCGAAAGACTGCTCATAGCGCCTTCAATTTCACCCATCTCCATCGCCTTTGCTGTTCCTACCGCGTGTGAGGATGAGCCGATAGCGATACCCTTTGCGACAGGGTGGGTTATGCGGAAAATCCTGCACACCGTCTCAGCAATTATATTTCCCAGTACGCCGGTGATAATTATTATTGCAACTGTTATGTTTGCATAGCCGCCAAGCTCCTCAGATACTCCCATGCCTATGGCGGTTGTTATAGATTTGGGCAGCAGTGTGACGTATTCCTCGTGGCTGAGATTAAACATGAGAGCCATAACAAACACACATATAAGACTTGTCAGAACTCCGGACACTATTCCCACAATTATAGCCTTGACATTATTTTTCAGAAGCTCTGTCTGTTCATAAAGCGGTATGGCAAGGCAGACTGTCGCCGGCGTAAGCAGGTAGCTGAGATATTTTGCGCCCTCGTTATAGCTTTGATAATCGACATTCGCTGCCAGCAGAATGAGCATGGTGATTACGATAGCAACCAGCAGAGGGTTAAGGATCGGGATATTGAATTTCTTTCTTAAAAGCGTTCCCGCAAGGTATGCGGCAAAGCTTACCGCTACACCGAAAAAAACCGAGTTTTCAAGCAGATCACTCATCTTTATCGACCTTCTTTCCGCTGCGCCTGATAACGTGCTGAGTAAGCCTGCCCGATACTGCCATAACCGCAACTGTAGACACGGCTGTTATAGCAATGAAAGGAATACAAACAGGTCTGAGCACATCCCACGACTCAAGCAGTCCGACACCCGCCGGGATGAACATAAGCGGCATTATCTCCACCAAAAGCTTTCCGGTTTCTTTTACTGACGTCAGATGTATAATATTGGTTAAAAGACATACATACAGTATAACCATGCCGTATATGCTTGCCGGAATCGGAAGCGGTATCAGCCTGTTCATACATTCTCCTATAAAGGTAATCATTATAATTATCATAAATTGCTTAATATATTTCATAAAAAGCCTCCTGCGTAATTGGTACTATATAGCTTGCATTAAGTACCCTGTATTTTAATCGTACCTAATGCAAGCGGTTAAGGTCTCTTTTGACTAAGTTTTCTTCATTGCATTGACTATAGAAAACTTAGTCAAAAGCATATACCAATTATATAACTTTAATAACCATATGTCAAGTGACAATATAACATTTCTTTTAAAGCTTTACTGTAAAATAAAATCGACACCGCCTAAAAAGACGATGCCGACAATATCTTAATCTGTGATTTCTTCTTCGGCATCCTCAGCTGCCGCATCCTCCTTATCAAAGCTTATACCCTCAATGTGGATATTAATCTTTGAAACCGTGAGTCCTGTCATTGTTTCGACACTGTTTTTAACATTTTCCTGAACACTCCATGCAAGCTCGGGGATTTTAACTCCGTACTCAACCACTATATAGAGATCAATGCCCACGCTGTCCGTGCCCATATCAACCCGAACGCCGTTTGAGGCATTTTTTCTTGCGCCGAGTCTTTTTGCCACGCCTTCGGCAAAGGATGTGTACATACATGATACACCTGCTATTTCGGATGCGGCGATACCCGCAATTGTAGAAACAACGTCTACAGAAATTTTAATATTTCCGATAGTTTCTTCTTCCGCTTCCTCGGGGGCTTCAGGCTCTACTGTTGCCTCATAAGCAGTCTCATTCACAGTGTTATCTCCGTGCTGCTCTGCTTCTTCGGATGCACCTTCGTTTTCCGGCGGTTTGCCTGCTGTTTCAAATTCAACAGCTTCATCCGCCTGAACCGATGCCTTGATTTCTTCTTCCATAATTTTACCTCCTGATTCGTAATATTTATTCCATACATATTATATCATAAACACTGTCATATTGCAACAAAAATTATATGTGCGGATAATGCCTTTTATCTTTGAACAAGCACTTCAGCAAGCGTGCGTTTAGGGACATGAACATTACCGTTTTCGTCAAAGTGATATTTGATGCTTTCTTCTATATCGTACACGCTGCCCTCCTGCGCGGCATACCCGATCCCGACAAGGTATGTTATATCGTACCTTTCATCAAGCTCAAGAGCAGACTTTATTCCCTCGCGATCTATTGCGCCGAGCCAAACGCTTCCGAGACCGAGCTCTGTTGCCGCAAGGCAGATACTCATCCCCGCTGCACCGCTGTCACATTCCGATTTTGAGGTAGGCTTAAGCGATGTATCGTTAAGAATAGCGATAAAGGCAGGGGGACATTCCTCAAATGCCGGATTCCATGAAAGATAGCCCGCATATTTAATGAGAGGAAAGAGCTTTCTTCTTTCCTCCTCTGAGGTGATTACGGCGAATTTCAGCGGCTGAAGATTGGCCCCGTAGGGGGCAAGCCTTGCACAGTCGATTATCTGCATAAGAGCCTCTTTATCCACCGGCTTCTGTTTGAATTTCCTTATTGTTCTTCTTGCTTTTGATGCTTCAATTACATTCATATATTCCATCTCCGTTCATTCTTTATATGCTTTATTGTACCACTTTTAAAGAAATAGTTCAACAGGTCTTTACAAAATTTATTTTTTTTTGTATAATGTATGTATAAAGGAGCAGATAAAAGAATGGAAACACCAATATATGCAAGACTTACCGACTACCACCGTAAAGGAAGAATATCCTTTGCGATGCCGGGACATAAGAATATGAAGGGGCTTGTACCAAAGCTTTTGCAGTGTGATGTTACAGAGCTTGATGCGACTGTTGATCTGCACCATGAATGCGATACGGTAAAGCGGGCGGATAAGCTGCTTTCCGAGCTGTATCAGACGAGGGCAAGCTTTATAATGACCTGCGGTTCGACCGCCGGTATACAGACGATGCTTTCGTCGCATCTTAAGCCGGGGGATACTGTTCTTGCGGCAGCGGACTGCCATATGAGTGTTATAAACACATGTGCGGTATGCGGCTTTAAGCTCAGACTTGTTCCTGTGGCTCTTGACAGTAAGTTTCTTATACCGCGTGATATTCCGGACTTTGATATAACACCTGATGTAAAGGCTATGATAATTACATCACCGAATTATTACGGTATAGTAAAGGATATAAAGGCGGCGGCGGAAAAATGTCATGAGGCGGGTATCCCGCTGTTTGTTGACGAGGCGCACGGCGCTCATTTTATCGGTTCGCAAGAGCTTCCGGCATCGGCGGTATCGCAGGGGGCGGATATGGTTTGTCAGAGTGCACATAAAACACTGAATGCACTTACGGGCGCGGCATATCTTCATGTCTGCGGTGACAGTATAGATATAAAACGCGTAAAGAGAGCACTGAGAACTTTTCAGTCGTCAAGCCCGTCATATCCTATTGCGGCATCGGCGGATACGGCAAGAGCGGAGCTGGCGGAGGCAGGGTACTGCCATATAATTGACGAGTGCAGACAGTTCAGAGAAGCAATCGGGCGCGCTGCAAAAATAAGGGTTCTTGACAATGATGATATAACGCGTATTGTTCTGTCCTTTGCGGAGTATGAAATCACAGGCTTCATGGTGGGCAAAATGCTTTCGGAGCATTTCGGGATAGACGTTGAGATGTCTGATTATCTCAATATTGTGCTTATTGCAACCCCGTGGAATACCCATAATGAATTTATGCAGCTTTTCAGTGCTTTAATTGACATCTGCCGAATGCTTGCTCCTAGAGAAAAAGCCGTGGAAATCCAGCCGCCTCCGGTGTGTTCGGAGCTGATAGATCCGTCAGAGGGTTGGTATGCAGAAACGGAAACAATAGAAATTGACAAAGCGGCAGGACGCATAAGCGCGACAGCGGTATCGGCATATCCGCCCGGAACGGCTCTGGCGGTAACGGGTGCGGTGATTACGCAGGAGCAGATTGAGTATATAAAAACACTAAAGACAGCCGGAGCTGAAATTACAGGACTTTCCGGCAACGGGATAGAAGTGGTTAAATGGACAGAATGATAATTAACGTGACAATTGAAAATATCGTGTACAGCAATCCTGATAACGGTTATGTTATATGCGAGGTTGAGTCGAAGGAGGAAGGGCAGTTTTGTGCTGTCGGATATATGCCGTCTGTAACGGAGGGCGAGAATGCGGAGCTTACCGGACAATGGGTGACGCATCCGGACTACGGAGAGCAGTTTAAGGTAGAGCTGTACCGAACTATAATGCCGTCGGGTGAGCAGGCTATAATAAAGTATCTGGGCTCGGGCGTTATAAAGGGAGTACGTGAGGCAACGGCAAAAAAGCTTTATGCTGCCTTTGGCTCGGATGTATTCAACATTCTTTCAACTGCGCCGGATAAGGTCGCTGCGATAAAGGGCATAAGCATGGAAAGGGCGCAGACAATCTGCCAATCCTTTAATGAACAGCGTGCAGTGCAGAACATAATCATGTTTTTGCAGCAGTATAATATTTCGCCCAATCTGGCGGTGAAGATACATAAACTTTTCGGGCCGGAGGCAATAAGCAAAATCAAGGACAATCCATACTCTCTGGCGGACAGAGTAGAGGGTATATCCTTCAGGACTGCCGATTCAATCGCGTGCAGTCTCGGATTGCCGAAAAACAGTAATATGAGAATACAAAGCGGTATTATATATTTCCTGCGCGAGGCGGCTTATACAAACGGTCATACATATATGCCTAAATCGCTGCTTGTTGAGCATTCAGTGTATGAGCTTAAGGTAAGCGAGGAAGAGGTTGCAAACAGTATGGCAGAGCTGATTGCAAGGCGTGATATAATAATGGATGTTATAGATAAAGCTGACGTATGCTATCTGTATAATTATTATCATGATGAGAAGTATATAGCGCGCCGCCTTGTGACAATGGCATTTGCGGAGAACAAGTATGCAATGAGCGAGGAGGATGCTGAAAAAGAAATAGATTTATTTGAGCATGATAACAGCATCAAACTTGCACCGGAGCAGAGGAATGCTGTTGTTACCGCATTATCCGGAGGCTGTATGATACTTACGGGCGGCCCCGGAACGGGAAAAACCACGACAATTAATACAATAATTTCGCTTCTCGAAAACATGAATATGAAGGTTGCGCTTGCGGCGCCTACGGGAAGGGCGGCAAAGCGGATGACGCAGATAACGGGGCGTGAGGCAAAGACGATTCACAGGCTTTTATGCGCGCAGTTGTCGGGGGGAGTACATGTGTTTGCTCACGACGAGGAGAATCCGCTGACAGCTGATATAATAATACTTGATGAGGTGAGTATGGTTGATACCCCGCTTATGGCGGCTTTTTTGAGGGCTGTGAAGCCCGGCGGGCGCATAATATTTTCAGGTGACAGCGATCAGCTGCCGTCGGTGGGCCCCGGAAATGTTCTGCATGATGTCATAGCATCAAACACAATTCCCGTTATCAAGCTGACACGGATTTTCCGTCAGTCTGAGGAAAGCCTTATAATTGTTAATGCGCACAGGATAAATAAGGGGGAGCTGCCGGAGCTGTCAGATCACACAAAGGATTTCTTTTTTATGAGAAGACCCACCCCCGAAAGTGCGGTGCAGACCATAACAGAGCTTTATAAAAAGCGTCTGCCCAAAACCTATGGGATTAATCCTGTTACCGACATACAAGTGCTTACCCCAATGAAAAAAGGAATAACCGGAACAACAGAGCTTAACAGGGTGCTGCAAGGCTGTATTAATCCGCCGCGTCCGGAGCGGACGGAGTATAAATACGGTAAGACGATATTCCGTGAGGGCGACAAGGTAATGCAGACCAAAAATAATTATGATATGCCGTATACAGAGACGGACGGCGAAAAGGGAACAGGGATATACAACGGAGATATGGGCATCATAGACAGCATCCATCCTTCGGATAAGATCATGATAATAACATTTGAAGAGGGTAAAACTGTAGAATATCCGTTCACAGGTCTTGAAGAGCTTGATCTTGCGTATGCCATAACCGTGCATAAGAGCCAGGGCAGTGAATTTCCGTATGTTATTATACCGGTATGCGCATACATACCTATGCTTATGAGCCGTAACCTGTTTTATACCGCCATAACCCGTGCAAAAAGTATGGTGGTTCTTGTCGGCAGCGACAGGACAGTGGCAAACATGACGAACAATAAGTCATATACAAAACGTTTTACGGGACTGAACAATCGCCTCGTTGAGCTTGTAAAAGAGCTGACAGAGGAGGAAACAAAAACAAGATAGGAGAAAGAAAATAATGATAGTAGGATTAAAAAAAGCAATATTACATATTTTAGACATGAATTCGGGTATAAATGTATATTCGGATGAGCTGCTTGACATTGAGAATGCGGAGATAAATACATTTATAACAAAGCATATAGAAAAAATTTATGAATCAGCATCGCTGAGACCTGCCGTATTCAAGGAAGCAAGCGGCTTCAGGGGCAAGCTTGAACAGTATAAAAACGGAGAAACAACCTTTGCCGAGCTTTCACGAAATGCGGCGGAGCGCATATATGATGCGGTAAGCTCATCGGATGATCCTAAGTCCTGCGACTTGATTGCGGTTGAGTTTGTCAGTGATGAAAAGAATATAATAGGTATTCTCAAGTGCGATAACAAAACCGGAATTACTCATACTGTTGTTCAGGAGGAGGGAAAGGTGAAAAACAATATTATAAGTCACTATGCAATTCTTCCGCCGGTATCTCAGAAAATATCGGAGTGCGCATTTATAGAGCTTGAAAGCGGATCGCTCAGATATGCCGGAAAAATCTATAAAATAGAGGGCGAAAGCACAGATATAATTGCGGAGCTTCTCCTTGAGTGTGAATATGAAATTTCACCGAGAGAAAGCGCAAACACTGTAACGAGGCTTGCAAAAAAGGTTGCGCTGGAGAACGGAGCGGATACGATAGAAACGCAGGCGAGAATAAAGGAATATGTAACAGAGAGCATAGAGGAAAACAATTATGAGTATGTCGATACTGATGCTGTTGCAGAGAAGGTTTTTGAGGGCCTGCCGGGTATGCGTGACGAATTTGTTCAGAAAATAGAGAAGGCGGGTGTGCCCAAGCAGGTTGAGGTCAGCAAGTATCTCACAAAAAAGATGACCTCCAATGTGAAGCTTGCCACCGATACCGGCGTTGAGCTTTCCTTCCCGCCGGAGTATTATAAAAATCCGGACTATATTGAAATTATTACTAATGAGGACGGGACTATTTCAATTAAGATAAACAATATTACAGAATTGATTAACAAGTAACGGTTGACAATAATCGGGATTTGGGGTATAATTTAATATAGGACTAAGAAGCGCAGCCATTAAATGAACGGAAACACAGGAGGGTAGGTGTGTATATGAAGGAGGAATTAACTGCCGGAGGCAGGGAATTTATATATGTGGTTATATGGGCAGCAATACTTTATTTAGCATGCGGGCTTATAACATCGTCCTTTGACAGCTACGGAGAGTATCCGTTTATAGGCGGGATAATATCAGTGCTTATTTTTGCCGCGTTTGGTTTTTTTGTTCTGACGCGTTATACATCGCGCTTTACGTATCAGGTTTCCGACGGAAATCTCAGGATTAACCGCATGATAGGGAAGCGCAATAAAGAAATAGAGCTTGCGTGCGCAGACATAACCGATATGACATACGGTAAAAAACCGTCGGATTTTCCCAAGCATCCTTATAATATGAGAAAGAGCATAATAAGCAGGAGGAATTTGTTGTATATAGCGTATACGGACAGAGAGGGAAAGCCCAGCGGTGTTATTATTGAACCGTCGGAAAAGCTTCGGAGGAAGATTGAGAAGGAAAGGAAAAAGAACGGATAAATGACTAAGATTATTGGAGTACGCTTCAAGCCGGTCGGAAAAATGTATTATTTTGATCCGCTTGATTTTGATATAAAGCGCGGTGACAACGTAGTTGTGGAAACGAGCCGCGGAACGGAATACGGTGAGGTTATTGTAGGTATTAAGGAGGTTGAGGATTCAGATCTGATAAAGCCTCTGAAGGGTGTTCTGCGCCTTGCTACGGAAGAAGATACCCGCAGGCACAATGAGAATAAGGAAAAAGAGAAAGAGGCATTTAAGGTATGTCTTGAAAAGATAGAGAAGCACGGACTGGATATGAAGCTTATTGAGGTTGAATATACCTTTGACGGCAATAAGATACTGTTTTATTTCACAGCGGACGGACGGGTTGATTTCCGTGAGCTGGTTAAGGATCTTGCCGCAGTGTTCAAAACAAGAATTGAGCTTCGCCAGATCGGTGTAAGAGACGAATCCAAAACACTGGGTTCAATCGGTGTGTGCGGAAGAAATCTTTGCTGTTCACAATTTCTGGGAGAGTTTGTTCCTGTTTCGATTAAAATGGCAAAGGAGCAGGGGCTGTCGCTTAATCCGTCAAAAATATCGGGCGCATGCGGGAGACTTATGTGCTGTCTGAAATATGAGCAGGATACGTATGAGGAGCTTATTCGGAAAACACCGCGGCAGGGCGCTGTTGTTACGACGCCTGAGGGCAGAGGAACGGTAACGGATGTTGCGCTTCTTAGGGGTAAGGTCAGGGTGCGGCTTGACTCGGGCGATGAAACCACGCTTAAGGATTTTGATGCTGCGGATGTAAAGCCTTTTGACGGCAGCCGTTCAGTGCCGGAGGAAGAGCTGTTCACAAAAGAGGAGCAGGAGCTGCTTGAAAGCCTTGCGGTACTTGAGGGTGACTCGGAGAAGTATGTTAAGAATGAAAAACACAACGGTCCTCGGAAAAAGAGCAATAAAAACAGGCAGGGTAACGAGGATAAAAAGAATACTCAGCAGCAGAAGCAGCATAATGAGAAAAATGATAAACGCAGTCCCGGCAGGAACAGAAACCGCAGAAAAAAGAATCAGCAGCCCAAAAATGATAAAGATATATAAAAGTGACAGGAAAAAGATTTATAAATTATTTTAAATTTACTCTTGAAGTTCAGACAGAATAGTGGTATAATCAGAATAAAGACGAAAGTCTGAAAAATTCATCAGGAGGTAAAAAACTATGGCTTACAAAATTGATGCAGATACTTGTATTAGCTGCGGCGCATGCGCAGCAGAGTGTCCGGTTGGTGCAATTTCAGAAGGCGATGCAGCATATGTGATCGATGCGGATACATGTATCGAGTGCGGCGCTTGCGCAGGCACTTGCCCGGTTGATGCACCGGCAGCTGAATGATTTAATAATCGTTAAAGGGCGGTCTTTGATATTTCCGGGAGTTTACGTGAGATATCGGGTCGCCCTTTGTTTTTGTATGTTATATATAGCTTGCATTAAGTACCCTGTATTTTAATCGTACTTAATGCAAGCGATTAAGGCCTCTTTTGACTAAGTTTTCTTCATTGCATTGACTATAGAAAACTTAGTCAGAGGCATATAGAAGTCAATATTGAGAAAGCGGGAATTTATGAAGAAGTTTACTATATTTTCTGCCGTAATGATGATTTTGTCGCTGTTATGCGGCTGCGGAAGCGGTACTGTGGTTCAGAAGGAAGCGAAAAGGATACCGTCGACGGGGACGAGTTGGACGGTGATGATGTATATGTGCGGTTCGACTCTGGAGGAGGAGTATGAGAGTGCAAGCAGGGTGCTTGAATCACTTGCATACGATTTGCCCGAAAATATCAATGTAGTTGTTGAAACGGGAGGAAGCCGTTTCTGGCATACGGATGATGTTGACTGCGATTATCAGCAGGATTATGTGGTTCAGAAAAACGGAATAAGACTTGTAAACCAGAATCCGGCAGCTAATATGGGTGAAAGCGCAACAATGAAAGAATTTCTTTCGTGGGGAATAAAAACATATCCGGCAGAGCATTACATTGCGGTTATTTGGGATCACGGAGCGGGGCCTTTGGGCGGTGCAGCGTTTGATTCTCTGCATGATTATGACAGCCTTTCGCTGGATGAATTGAAAAACGTACTTAGCGGACTGAATGAGAAGCTTGATATTGTGGGCTTTGATGCCAGTCTTATGTCAAATATAGAAACGGCGTCTGCTCTGTCGCTTTATGCCGATTACATGGTCGGTTCGGAGGACATAATGCCCATGTCGGGCTGGGATTATAACGGATTATTTGAGTTTCTTTCAAACTATCCGGAAGCGTCGGTTGCGGAGGTCGGACAGGTTATATGTGACGGAGTGATGAGCAAGGTATCTGAGCAGGAGAGCGATATGGTATCAATGGCAGTTACGGATCTGTCAAAGGAAACAACTCTTTCCCTGCAGTTTGAGGGCTTGGGCGGTATGCTTGATTCAGCTGTTGACGATCTTTATATGATGAGGGATGTTGTTGAGGCCATTGACGGCGCAGAACGCATGGGCGGTAATTCTCCGTGGGAGGGTTATTCCAATATAATTGATTTTGGAAGTCTTATAGACGGTCTGCCGGATTCAATGGGGGATATAAAAGCAAATATAAAGTCAATCATGGACGAAATGATCGTGTACAAACGTATGAGTGATTATCACGGCGCATCAAGCGGACTGGGATTGTATTATCCGAGTCATCGCAACGGGGATGATATTGCAAAGTACAAGGATATATGTGTGAGCAACAGCTATATGTCTTTCCTTGAAAAGACATGTATCAATACAGAAATAGAAAACAGGACATATACTCCGGAAAACGGCGCTATATGGTACTATTATAATAATCTTGCCTATGAAAACGTGATAACGGCGGCGCCTGATATGAACGGCCGTTATGTTATGACAGCAACGCATCCGGAGCTGTTTGTACGGACGGGCGTGAATTTCTATATGTACAGCCCCGATTATGCAAGCTATTTGTACCTTTACAGTGATTATGAAACACGCTATGACAGCGCTGTAAACGGGTATGTGTATGAATTCAGCGGAAGACTGCCGATGCTTAACAGCACACCCGTTTCAATGTATCCGGTGAGCCGGAATGTATGTTATGACCTGTACTCAATACCTGTTGTGTATAACGGTGAAATTGCAACTATACGTGTTCGCAGATCGAAGATGGCGGATAGCTTCGGTGAATATACGATTATCGGTATATGGAAGGGTGTAGATATATATTCGGGTATGGCGCAGAGAGAGTATAAAAATCTCAATACAGGTGATGTCATAATACCGATTTACCGTGTTTACGGTAAGGATGAAACAAGCTACGTTGAGGGAAGCAAGATAAGAATAGGCTTCGGCGGAGTTAAAATCACAGAAAAGCTTATAGATGACGGTGATTATATTGTTTCATATACAGCTAATGATATATACGGTGCAAGCTATGAATGTGCTACAAACAATCTGGTTGCCACAAAGGGCAATATAAAAATAATGGACTATTAACAGAGGTATGTAAAAATGAGAAAGCTGTTAGCTATCTGGGCGGGAAAGGTGCTTAGCGTCGCAGGAAGGCTGGCCGGGAAAAAGTCATCGGCAAGCCCGGGGGCGTTTGCACTGAAAATATGCCCTACACTGGTTAATGATATAAACAAAATCGTGACCAAAAAGGTTATTGTTACCTGCGGAACGAACGGTAAGACTACAACAAACAATCTAATGTGTTCGGCGCTTGAGGCAAAGGGCTATAAGGTTCTGTGCAACAGACTTGGCGCAAATATGCTGAGCGGCATTGCGACGACATATATTCAGGCAGCAGACATATTCGGCAGAGTAAAGGCCGATTATGCCTGTCTTGAAATAGATGAGGCATACACGCCTATTGTTTTTAAGCAGGTTAAGCCGGATATTATGGTAATAACCAATCTTTTCCGTGACCAGCTTGATCGTTACGGCGAAATTGATATAACGGTTAATATTATAAAGAGAGCCATTGCGGAAGCGGGAAAGGTAAAGATGGTGCTGAATGCTGACGATCCGCTTTGCGTGCAGTTCGGAATAGAGCCGAATGCGGACGCGGTATACTACGGTATTTCGGAAAAGGTTCTGCCTCAGGTGGATGATACTAAGGAGGGACGCTTCTGCCCTATTTGCGGCAAGGAGCTTGAATTTGATTTTTATCATTACAGTCAGCTGGGCAGCTTCCGCTGCCTGTCGTGCGGATATAAGCGGCCTGTACCGGAATATGATATAACAGATGTATCGCTGAAAACGCCTATAAAATTTTCTGTCAACGGCAGACGCATGGAGGTAAATTATAAGGGCTTTTATAATATCTACAATCTTGCGGCGGTATATGCAGCAATGGACGTTGCGGGAGAGGGAACCGATGATTTCGGAAGACTGCTTGAAGCGTATAAGCCGCAGATAGGAAGGATGCAGGAATTTAATTTCAATAAGCCGGTAATACTGAGTCTTTCAAAGAATCCTGCCGGTTTTAATCAGGCGATTTCAACCGTCAATACCGATGAACGCAAAAAGGACGTTATAATAGCAATAAACGACCTTGCAAACGACGGCAGAGACGTTTCGTGGCTGTGGGATGTTGATTTCCATAAAATTAAGGATGAGAACCTTAATACTCTTACTACAACCGGCATAAGAGTATATGATATAAGCCTTCGGTTTAAATATGCCGGCATTGACGTTGATATGATGACGGACAGCATGAAGGATGCCGTTGTAAAGGCTCTTGCAACAGACAGTGAGGTTGTTTATGTGCTTGTAAATTATACGGCATTGTATCCGACAGAGGGGGTTCTCAAGGAGCTTGAAAAGGAAAGGGGGAAGGAATAAATGAAAATAAAAATTATGCACCTATACCCTGACCTTCTCAACCTTTACGGCGACAGAGGAAACATAGAGTGTCTCAAGCGGCGCCTTATATGGCGGGGGATTGATGCGGAGGTTGTCTGCCATACCTGTGACGATAAAGGCTTTGATATATCGGATGTGGATATTGTGTTTCTTGGTGGCGGCTCGGACAGGGAACAGAAAATAGTATGCTCAAGACTGATTGAACATAAAAAGGAGCTGCATGATTTTGCTGAGAACGGCGGATCGATTGTTGCGGTGTGCGGCGGTTATCAGCTTCTGGGGAAATATTACAGACTTGAAGACGAAACAATTGAGGGGCTTGAAATCCTTGACATATATACGGAGCAGGGAAAGGGAAGACTTATAGGAAACATAGTCCTTGAAGCGGATTTTATAAATCAAAAGATAGTAGGATTTGAAAATCACGGCGGAAGAACGTATATCGGTTCGCATACGCCTATGGGAAAGGTTCTGTACGGATACGGAAATGAAGAAAATGCAGGAGCGGAGGGCGTTATATACAAGAATGTTGTTGCAACATATCTTCACGGACCGCTTCTTCCGAAGAATCCGGAGCTTTGTGATTATATATTGACCAATGCATTAAAACACAAGTACCCTGACTTTGACAAGCTGGAGAAGCTGGATGATACGCTCGAAAGTACAGCTAATAACTATATAGCAGAACGGTTTGTTAAATAATTTTGAATTTTAAGGGCATGTTGTTGACAATATGCCTTTATTCAATTATAATGTATTAAAAAGAGGTAATATTACATTAATTAAATAAAGAGGCAGTATATTATGGTATCTGGCAACAGTAAAGCTATAAAATTAAATAAGACACCTAAAGGACGGTCAGGAATAAAGCTTGCTGCTCTTCTGTGTACGATTCCGGTTATGTTGTTGGCTGCGGTTAATACATATAATGACGGACAAGAAACATCCGATAATCTCCTGGATATGGTCACAAGAACTCCTATTGACAGCCGTGGCTTTTTCTACGGAATAAGCCCGAGGGCGGGAATAATGCTCTCATGGCATGATAATACAATAAAGCTTGAAGATGACGGAGATAATTCGGAAAAGCTCAGCGGTGTACTGTATCCTGTTACAGTGCCGGATTCCAATCTGGAATATACTTCATCAAATGATGAGGTTGCACAGATTGACCAGGCCGGGAAGATTACCGCAAAAACACCCGGAAGTATTGAAATTTCCGTTAAAAACAGTTTTACGGGACAGCAGGCAAAGGCTTATCTTCAGGTCATTCAGCCTGTGACAGGTTTGTTTCTGGAAAAAAGCACAATAGATTTGTATACTACCGATACCGGAGTAAGACTTAAGGCGGAAATTATGCCTGATAACGCATCTGATACAAATATTCAGTGGTATTCAAAGGACACAAATATTGCTGAGGTGGATCAGAACGGAGGTCTTGTACCGGTAAACACAGGTATGACAGAGATAGTGGCGACAACCACAGACGGCGGCTTTACCGGCAAATGCTTTGTAAACGTCATAAATAAGGTAATAAAGGCTGAAAGTGTAACAATTCAGAATAAGGAAAACGTGACGCTTAAGGTGGGAGAAAGCTGGGATGGAATTGTGTCCGTGCTTCCTGCAAACGCGAAAAACAAAACTGTTGAATGGACGACCGGCAACGAAAAGATTGCTACTGTTACAAAGACAGGCACTGTACGCGCTGTAGGGGAAGGCACGGTGACTATAACAGCGGCAAGCCCGGACGGTCCGTGTGATACGGTAGATATAACGATAAGCGGTACAGCAAATGTACAGACTGCTGATACATCGGGACATAGCTATTCAATTGCGGAGAGCGGTGTTACATATACGGCATACGACATGACGCTTGACGAGATGGTACAGAAACAGCACGGCACACCCCTTGTATATGCCGGAAGCGGCGGAGCTACGACTGAGGAGGTAAGGAGACGTCTTGATCCTAACCAGTTCTGTTCCGGTGCATATAAATATCAGTTCATGGATTTATCGCATTATAACGGCATAAGCGAGGCTGAGCTTGCAAAATTCCTTGAAGATAAGGGAACTCTCAGTGGACAGGCGGCAACATTTATAGAAGCTGCAAAGGAATATAATGTAAGCGAAATGTATTTGGTTGCTCACGCATGTCTTGAAACGGGTTACGGTACTTCAACTCTGGCTTCGGGCGTGGAGGTCAACGGAACAAAGGTTTATAATATGTTCGGTATTGCGGCATATGACGGCAGCGTGGTTTCATCAGGCTCTAAAAAGGCGTATCAGGAGGGCTGGACCAGCCCGGCGGCGGCCATCAGGGGTGGTGCGAAATGGATAAGCGAGCATTACATAAACGCAGCGGACGGCAGCAGGCAGAACACGCTTTATAAGATGCGCTGGAATCCGGATAATCCGGGAGTACATCTCTATGCGGGTGATATTGCATGGGCGACTACTCAGGCTACTATTATGGAGCGGCTGTTTGCACAATTCCCGAACGCTTCGATTGCATATGATATACCGGTATATTCCGGCTCAAATGCAGCGGTTATAGATGATGCTGCTGCAATGGCAAATACAGTAATCAAGTAATGGTAACGGAGCCGTACTCAGTATGGCTCTGTTCTGTTTTAAAACGGAGGGATTAAAAATGGAAAAAACGCCTTTGGCATTCAGAACTCATGTTTCGATTTTCGGAAACACCAATGCCGGAAAATCATCACTGTTTAATAAGCTTTTAGGACAGGAGATGGCCATTGTTTCGGAGGAACACGGAACAACGACAGATCCGGTAACAAAGGCAATCGAGCTTCTGCCTTACGGGCCTGTTGCGCTTACGGATACCGCGGGACTGGGAGATACTACAGCAATAGGAGACAAACGCGCGGAAAAAACGGAAAAGGTGTTGGAAAAAACAGATTTTGCAGTTTATGCGGCAGATAGTACGGATTTTGACGAGGCTGCGTACAGCCGCGCAAGGGCAGCTTTTGAAAAAAGACATATAGATCATATCCTGGTATTTACAAAAGCGGATATGATAACAGATAATATACAGGAGAAATACAGTGATGCAGTGTTTGTATCCGTTAAGGATGACAACAGCATTGAAAAGCTGAAAAGTCTGCTTGTTCAGAGGCTCAGCGCGCTTGCTCCCGAGGAGCAGACCATGATCGGCGGTTTTTTACCGGCGGGTGCAACAGTGGTGCTTGTTATACCTATAGATTCCGAGGCTCCTAAGGGAAGAATTATTTTGCCGCAGGTACAGTTTCTGAGAGATTGTCTTGACCACGGAATCAAGGCGGTGTGTGTGAGGGATACGGAGCTTGAGGAAGCTCTTAATGAGCTGCCTAAGGTCGATCTTGTTGTGACGGATTCTCAGGCATTTAAGTTCGTGGCATCTGTTGTGCCGGAGAATATAAAGCTGACATCATTTTCAATGATGATGGCAAGCATGAAAGGGGATATCAGAGCATTTATAAACGGTGCGGACTCTATCAGGAAGCTGAAGGACGGAAGCCGCATACTTATGGCTGAGTCATGCACTCATAATGTATCTCATGAGGATATAGGAAGGATAAAAATCCCCAGGCTTCTGAAACAGTATACGGGTAAGGAGCTTGAGTTTGACTATTACGTTCATCAGGATTTTCCGAAAAATCTCAAGGAGTATGATCTGGTAATTCATTGCGGAGGGTGTATGATAAACTCGCGTTCTATGCTAAACCGAATTGAGTTCTGCCGAGAGGAAGGTGTTCCGATTACAAATTACGGTGTTGTTCTGGCATATGTGAACGGAATTGCGGAAAGAAGCCGGGAAATTTTCAACTTATAAACACCTTATAGTTGTAATTCATACAAAATACTGATTTTTGGCGGTTTTTTGATTAAAAAATGGCTATTTCATAATAATGGCTTGTGTTTTTTTTGATAATATGATAAAATATATATACATTGTTGAGTGAACGGAGGTATATATGGCGGATATTATTGTTTATAAGCAGACAGAGCTTGACCGTGCTCTGGAGGCGGGGATAAAGAGCATTACTTTGTGTGCCGGAGATTTTATTGTTCCTAAAACGAAGAATGTGTCCTTTGATCGTATCGGACCGGTCAGAGTTACGGTATTATGCAGCAAACCGGACGCAGAGGCTGCGGGGATGGTATTTATTGATACATATCCTACATACAAATCCTCGTATGCAATTGAGTCACGCGCGTCTATGGCAGTTGTAGCCGCATTTTCCTCCGGATCATTTGTCGGCTCCGGATCGGGGAGCTTTTCCGCGAGCGGTTTGGTAAGCGGCTCCGGAAGCGGTGTACATTCCCATGAATACGAATTTGAGTATGAGTTTTCCTTCCGTACAAGCTTTGGAACTTCCTTCAGGGGCAGCTTCGGCGGCTCATATTCACTCAGTGTAGGGTATTCTTTTCCCGGCTCCGCAGGCGGCAGCTACAGAGTATTGGGCAGCTGTGCCGGATACGCTTCGGATATTGCGGAAATGAAGACAGTAAGAGTTTTCGGGTACGGAATTAATTTAATCTGAAAAGGAGAATTTCTATTATGAGAAAACCGGAACTGCTTGCCCCGGGAGGCAGTCTTGAAAAATTAAAAACTGCGGTCGATTATGGTGCTGATGCTGTATACATCGGTGGTGACGCATTTTCGCTCCGTGTTGCAGCTGAGAATTTTTCGGCAGAGGACATGAAGGAAGGCTTGAAATATGCTCACGACAGAGGCAGAAAGGTTTATTTGACTGCAAATATAATTCCTCATAACTGTGATATAGAGCAGTTTGAGAGCTTTATAAATGAGATACGTCCATTGGGCTTTGATGCCGTGCTTATTGCGGATCTGGGTATGTTCGGCATGATGCGTGAGCTTGCGCCTGAAATTCCGATACACGTAAGCACACAGGCAAATAATACAAATTATAAAACGGCGCTTATGTGGCATAAGCTGGGTGCTGAACGTGTTGTTCTGGGCAGAGAAATGTCATTTAAGGAGATTGCGGAGTTCAGACAGCATATACCCAAGGAGCTGGAGCTGGAAGCGTTTATTCACGGAGCTATGTGTATATCGTACTCCGGCCGCTGTCTGCTTTCAAACTATATGACGGGCAGGGATTCAAATATGGGCGCATGTGCTCATCCGTGCAGATGGAATTATGCCCTTGTTGAGGAAAAGAGACCGGGAGAGTATTTCCCGGTAGAGGAAAACGAACGCGGAACCTTTATATTTAATTCAAAGGATCTTTGCATGATAGAGCATATTCCGCAGTTGGTCGAAAGCGGAATAACAAGCCTTAAAATTGAGGGACGAGTTAAGACCTCATACTATGTTGCGACGGTTGTGGGTGCGTACAGAAGAGAAATTGACCGTTATTTTGACGATCCGGAAAACTATACCTTTAACAGTGCGGAGCTTGACGAGCTTTGCAAAGTAAGCCATCGTCCTTATACAACAGGCTTTTATTTCGGGAGACCGGGCGCCGGCGCGCAGGTATATGAAACCAGCTCGTATATTCGTGATTATGAGCTTATTGGTATTGTTAAATCATATGATGAGGAATCGGGCAGAATGACAATTACTCAGAGAAACCGTTTCTTCGAAGGAGATGAAATAGAAATTCTCCGTCCCATGCAGCCGGTGCTGACGATAAAAGCGGAGGACATGGTAGATGAGGATGGCGAGCCGATAAAGGTTGCTCCCCATCCCGAACAGATTGTAACGATGAATGTAAGCGAGCCTGTGCCGGAAGGCGCTATGCTCAGAAAGAAACGGTAGCCGCCTGAATTATCAAGAAGACTGCCGTTATGCTCAAAAAAATTTTGTCAACAAGTGAGCTGATAATCCATTCCGTACCGGGCTTGCGCGCAATGTCTGCCAAGCCCGGTTGAATTTTCTTTAGATTCCCTAAGACACCTGATCTCAAGTATTTACGGTGGAGCTGTCAACGGGCGAAGCCGCCGCGGTTGCAGTTAAATCTCCGTCTGTAGCTATCTGTATGTTAATGCCCGATACATTTTCATATTCCTCATCGTTAATGCTTCTGTTACAGACATTTACAGTGAATGTTTTTGTGTATTCGCTGTTTTTTTTGATTTCAACATCACGGTCGATAATATTGCTGTGCTGTGAATACAGCGTAAAAACAGTATCGGAGTGTGCCTTAAGATTTATTGTCACCTCATAAGTGCCGTTCGGAACAGCAAGGTTTATTTCAAGCGGTTCAAGACTATATGTGTTCATTATTAACAATTCCTCCCTTAGAATAAATTTTACTTAACAATTCCTCGTCTGAAAGCATCAACCAATGCGCGGAGATCATTGATTTTCTTATGCAGCTGCTTCCCGAGATCTGTATCCTCAATGAGAAGTCTTGTAGGAGCTATATCAATAACTTCAAGCGAGGATTTTATGTCAATATCCTTTGTAACAGCATCCTTAACGGAGTCGAAGGAGTTATGCTCTGAGAGCAGCAGCCCATGTGAGTTGAACAGCAGCGTATATCCTGCGATGCCTGTCTGTTCCTGATATGCCTTTGAAAGACCGCCGTCAATAACGAGAAGCTTTCCTCCTGCTCTTACCGGGCTTTCACCCTTTTTCAGCATTACGGGAACGTGACCGTTTATAATATGAGAGAAGGTGTTCGGATCAACTCCGAATTCGGAAAGTATTTTTTCACAGGTTTTGGTGCTTCCCACAAGCTTGTAATACGGATCTTTGATTTCTGCCCATGTGTCCTCATCGGCAATGAAGTAGCGTTCGAAAGATGTCATTTTGTTTTTTCCGTATACCGGAGAGCCGATGCCGCACCAGAGATACCACAGAAAATCTTCACCGTATTGCTTTTCGGCGCTGTCCGGCTTGCCGAAGTATCCCACACGCGCGGTCTTCTCGGCGCGGTCAAGGAGAGCTTTTCCCTTTACAGATTTTCCGTCAATTGTATATTCCGCAAATTCGCCGTCCGGCATCATCGGAATGCAGCCGTGATACAGCAGATTATTATTGCACACAAGGTACATTGATCCTTTGGAATACATAAATCGTATATGACGCTGAAGCTTTTCTGAATGCATAAATGAGGCGCGGAGTGATTTCATAAGCTCCGTTTCCTCGGGAGTAAGCTCGTAAGGATTATCGGTATTGACTGTCGGGAAATTGGTATCAAGAAGACGATGAGTTTTGCCGTCAAGCGTGATTGTTCCCTCCGTATAATTTATCTTGTCCAGCATCAGATGGTTTTCCATGAGAAATTCGGGATGACGCAGTATAATCTGTCCCTCCAGTTTGAATCGTATAATCGAGATTGCTTTATGAAGCTTAGCCCAGAATTCCTCGTCGTTTTTGGAAATATCCACGGAATTGGGATTTCTGGGGATAAAGCATGTGCATGGATCGTCAGCGTAGGTTTCAAGCGCAAAAACAGTAAGTGGACGAAGATTGATTCCGTAGCCGTCTTCTATGCAGTCAAAGTTACAATATTTTGTTGAAATAGCAATTACATTGGCAATGCACGCAAGATTGCCTGCGGCGGCCCCCATCCATTCAACATCATGATTGCCCCATTGAATGTCAACATTGTGGTAGGTAAGAAGCCTGTCGAGGATTATATCCGCTCTCGGACCTCTGTCAAAGATGTCGCCTATAATGTGTAGGCGGCCTATGGCAAGATTCTGAATAAGGTGGGCGATTTCGACGATAAATGCGTCCGCCTGCCCAAGCTCTACAATGGAGAGTATGCTCTGAGCGTAGTACATCTCCTTGTCTGAGCCGAAATCTGTATCTGCATGCAGCAGCTCATCAATTATGCTGCCGAAGGTTTTCGGCAGAAGCTCACGGATGTCGGAGCGGGTATATTTTGATGCAACAAGACGGCACACCTCAATAAGACGATACAGCGTAATCTTGTACCAGTCATCTATATCATCGGTTTCCTGCTTTATAAGGTCAAGCTTTCTTTCGGGATAATAGATGATGGTTGAAAGTGTATCGCGCTCCTTTTCCGAAAGAGTCCGCTCAAAGACATTATCTATTTTTTCCTTTATCACACCGGAAGCATTGCGGAGGATATGTAAAAATGATTCATGCTCTCCGTGAATATCACTCATGAAATGCTCAGTCAGCTTAGGCAGCTTCATACGCGATTCAAGCGCGATAATTTCGGCGCATGCCAGCTGTATGTTTGGATACCGCTCCTTCAGAAGCTGTAAATATTCGATATTATATTCCATGTTGACCTCCTTTATTTGTTAATGGGTATTGTTGTCAAGAGAAAGACAGATACCGCTGCCGACAATATATATATTATTATTCCCCAGGGATAACGGAGCGTAAAGCCCGATAACATTTCCCGGATTAAGAACATCATAGGCGGGGAGGGTAAACGGTGTGGTTTCCGTTCTTATAATGTCTCCGTTTGTGTAGTAAGCTGTGACAAGAGCAAGCTGCATATCCTGAGGGGTCATATTCTCAATGTACATGTTATTATCTATGCTGCGGCATTTAAGACGCTTATCCGTCGAAATCCCGTAGTCTGCCGTGTTTGAAAGACCGGGTTCATCGCAGGCTTCCATTATCAGTCTTGCGATCTGACCTGCCCCGTTCCTGTTGAGATGAATTTTATCTGTGACGGTATTCCACTGATTCCAATGAAGTGATATGGTCTGCTCCATACCTATCAATTCAAAATACTGAGCCGCAATGGAATGCAGATCGATATATTTAATACCTTCTGCCTCCGCGAGCTTTTCTGATATGGAAGCATAGCATTCATCTGCGCCGCCGTATATGCCGTCATCGGAAAAATCATCAAGCGTCGGGATTGCGGAAATGATAATGGGAATACCTCCGTTCTGCTTTACGGAATTTATAATAGTATTCATGCTTTGTTCAAATTCTTCTTCACTGCAGCTCATTTTATCATTGATACCGAAGGAAATCATGACATAGTCCTCCGGCTGCATAAAGAACAGCATATCATCAAGAGTACCGTTCTCACAAAAGCCTTTTGCTGTTTGGCCTGACGAGGCGAAGTTATGAACATAGCAGTCTGTATAAGTCTGCATCATCTGTCCCCAGCCCCCGCGGCAGTCATCGGGAATAGGCTGATACACTGTAAGAGGATAGTAGGACGATGCAGTGGAATCACCGCACACAAAAATTCGTTTCTTTCTGCTGTCAACATCGCCGGTCCGCTTTATTGTCATAGCCGCTAATGAGAAATCCATTCCTGAGATACCGCGGCACAGTCCGACATTCAGCTGACCGTCCGTTACAGGTATTTCAACTCTTGCCTCTGTTGTGCTGCGGTCTATATTCAGTATGGCGGGATGCCCCTCGAAGGATACACTCATATACTTTATGTCACCGGAATATACTGATACTTCATACATGCCGGGCGGCAGATCCGTGTTGAAGGTCACTTTGTCGTTCATATGCTTTTTTGTTCTGACACTGTCGGAAAGAACCCCGTTTCCCGATGCCGGTGCGTTTTCCACAAAGGATATCATGCTGAAGCCGTATCCTGTATTCTTGTTATATTTTGACGATGCATCCACCGTCTGCCATCCATCCTCGGAAATGCTGCCGAAGTCGAACAGCATAACATCGCCTGTCTGCATGCTTTTCGGCTCATCAGACGATGCTGCGAAACAATATGTTCCGCTTAACATAAGCGCCAATGTCAATGCTGCAAATATTTTTTTATTCATCTTCTTACTCCTAAGCTTTAATTAGGTTTATTTTATCATACAGGGATAATAATGTCAACCCGGTTAATACAATAAAAAAATGACGGCAAACCGGAGTTTCCGTCATTTTTCATCGTCTTCAGATACCATTGTAATCCAGAATAAAACAATAAGAGCCAGACATATTCCTCCTCCGATAAATCCTGCGGGCTTGCGCATACGTGCGTCAAAAAGCTTAGGCAGAACCAATGGCTTTTTATGTTCCGGTTTGCTTATTTTTATAAGCGGTTCGGAGGACACAATCGAGCCCTTTGCCTTTTTGTAAAGGAGCTTATTGTGCGAATATACATTGCGATAGGCTTCAAGCTCAACGTCCGAAAGCGGAATGGAGTCCGTTCTGACGGCAAGTATCTGATAGCCCGTATCTATACTGTCGGTTCTTCTCAGAATTGCATAATTGTAGAATGATACATTTGTAGCAAAGCGTACATAATATATTTCCTCGCCCAGATCGTAAAGATTGGTTATGCTGTAGAAGATGTTATCCGCATCCGGCGATTTGAGCGCCGTATCATACTCATACATGGTTGCATAGTTTCCTATATCAAGAAAGTTAAAGCGTGCCGCTGATGCAAGAACCGTTTCAATGCGGTCCTCCTCTGTCACGGAAAGCTTCTCATATATGTCATCATACGTTACGCTGTCCGCAGAGGCATTTTTCAAGCTTGAGAAAAAATCATCAAGATAATGATTATAAACGCTCAGATCAACACCGGGGTACAGTATTTCACTGTTAAATCCTATAATGCCTGCTTCCTGTGCGTAATCGGGATTGCTTACGAACTTATATGCCGTGCCGTTTATTACCGTGTAATAATCAGAACGCAGTTTCTCACCGTAAAGGTACTCATTGTATATTATATATCTGTTTGTTTCATTGAAGCCCAGCGCAAACTCACCGGTTATTCCGGGCTCAGAGCTGTAGCACTGAGCAAGCGTAATTACCGAAACGGCTTCGCCTGATTCGCTGTCGTATCTGTATACGTCCGCACAGACGCCCTGAAGAGCAGAGTCAGCACGGAAAATAACAAGGTATGGGTTTTCGTTGTTGTCGAAGTTAATTATGTCTGCGTATATGACACCGGACGGGTAAATACCGGTGACAGCGCCGTTTGGTATACTTTCAATGACATCTGTTGTTGACAGGACTCCGTATCGTGCCATCTCGTCGTTAAGCGCATAGCTGTAGACCGATGCCGCCTTTCCGGGCATTTTATCCGAGAATGCCTGCGGCGTACAGATTGTCATAAAAATCATAAAAACGCAGGTCAGACATAACAACTTGTAAAACCTCGTCTTCAGTATTTTCCCTCCTTCCGAAAAGTATGGGAATTATTATACCCATGCTATAACATTATATAAGATAAAATATTAAGTTTCAATACTATCAACCTTAATTTTTCGTAACATAAAGGTTACAAATGTTACAAACCCGTCTATTAGAGAGTAACACCATAATCTTTTGAAACATGATACCAAAAAAATATAGAATTTTGCCTTAAAATAAGGCTTTTTTATTGCAAGAATATCTGATTTTACATTAAAGCGTTATTGACCTGGGGGAATAATTGTGATACAATATATAATAGGATATTATCTTAGGCGGTATCCGGAACCCGACATTAGTCGAATGATATGATAAATGCAGGGAGGTTCGGGAAATGTGGCCTTATAAAGGAGGTGGACATCATGAAGCTTAATATTACAGAAGGTGCAGCAGGGATAACAGACAGGCTCAATAAAGCCGGCTATAGAGCATATATAGCGGGGAGTACGGTAAGGGAGCTTCTGCTCAGTATGACTCCGAATTGTTATGAGATAGTAACGAATGCGGCACCTGAGAATATAAAGAGTTTGTTTCGGCATACCATAGACGCGGGAATAGGAAATAATACGATAACGGTAGTAGAAAATAAAACGGGATATGAAGTCACATCCATGTACTGTGATAATGCCGCAGATGACGGACGCTGTGCTGATGAAGAGCGCGGGGAGTTGTGCAGGCAGCGAGATTTTACTATAAATGCTGTGTTATATAATCCGAATGAGGGAATAGTAGATTATTACGGCGGACGGCAGGATATGGCTGACAGTCTGATACGGTGTGTGGGAGATCCGGAGCAGTGCTTCAGAGCGGATGCACTAGGCATGCTGCGCGCCGTGAGGCTCAGCGCCGTGCTTGATTTTAAGATAGAGCAGCAGACAGAACGGGCTATAAGGAAATGTGCTGTGCTGATAAAAAAAGCCGATCATGGAAAAATTCGTGATGAGCTGAACAAGATACTTCTGTCAAAGCATCCTGACAAGATCCGTGAGCTGCATAGGCTGGGACTGCTGAGATTTATAATACCTGAGCTTGAACGCTGCTTCGGAGAGCCGCAGAAAAATAAATATCATATATATGATGTGGGTGAGCATATCATGCATACGGTAATCAATACACCGCCTGATCTTGTGCTGAGATGGTCGGCGCTGCTGCATGATACGGGCAAGCCGTGCTGTCCGTCAACCGATGCAAACGGGATAATTCATTTTTACGGGCATCATAGGGAAAGCCGCAGAATCTCGGTTGATGTGCTGCACAGACTGCGCATGGATGCGGATATGATAAAGGACATAGCGATGCTTGTCGAAAATCATGATTACAGGGTGGATGCAAACTATACGGCGGTAAAACGCATGATGTCAAAGACGGGTGCGGAGCTTTTTGAAAAACTGCTTATACTTCAAAAAGCTGATAATATGGCAAAAAATCCTGCTCATTTGCCCGATAAGCTGAAAAGAATAGAATGTGGTCTGGGGATATATCGGCAGGTTATAGCCCGAAAGCAGCCGTACAGAATATCCGATCTGGCGGTTAATACGCGGGATCTGATAAATATCGGTGTCCGTCAGGGCAGGGAGGCAGGAGATATGCTCAAAGCTTTGTTGGACGAGGTTATCATCAAACCGGAGCTTAATACGCACGCATATCTTTTAAAACGAGCAAAGGAAATCAGAAGGGGCAGAAAATAAATGAGTAAATACATTGATCTTACAAAAATACTTACAAAGCTGCCGGATTTTGTTTTTGAATATATTGAGGTTGCCTATGACGGAGAAAGTGTTAATACACAGCTAGGCTACAGTATAGATATAAAAACATTTCTCGAATATCTGAGACTCTTTAAGTTCAGGGATTTGGAAAGCATCGAGAGCTTTACGCCGGAGATGCTCAATGAAGTCACACTCAGAGATTTAAACGGCTTCAAGGCATATTTGCAGGAGTATGAAACCGAATATATTTCAGTATCGGGAAAGAAAATAAAGCGTATAAGAAGAAATAACGAGCACGGAATTAACCGTAAGCTCTCAGGAGTGCGGGGACTGTTTCTCTATCTGTATAAAAATGATTATATTGACCATAATGTAACGGACAAGCTTGACTTCAAAAAGGTGCATCAGAAAATGAAACGTCCCCTTTCCACTCAGGATGTATTAAATCTTATTGAGGTACTTTATGACGGTGAAAGATTTCTTGAGGGACGCAGTCTTGCAAACTATTTGAACCGCAAGCAGAGAGATATAGCGCTGTATACGGCATATCTGGGGACCGGCTGCCGTGTAAGCGAGTTGATAAATCTAAATATCAACGATGTTGACTTTGAGTCCTCATCCTTTATAGTAACACGAAAGGGAGGGGATCAGCAGGAAATCTTTATGCCGCTGCAGGTGGAAAACGAAATGCTGAAATATGTCGAGGAAAGAATGGCAGATGAGGACGTGAAGGGAACAGATCCGCTGTTTATAAGCCGAAACGGCAAGCGTATTCTTCCGCAGACAGTAGAAAAGAATCTGAAGAATTATTGTATTCTTGCCGGGATTACAGATCCGGAAAAAATGCATCCTCATGCGCTTCGTCGTACATTTGCTTGCAGCATGATTGCCGACGGTGTCGACATCAAGATGGTTGCGGAGCTTATGGGGCATAAGAATATAGAGGTTACGCATCGTTACTATACGCAGTATGCGGCAGAGCGACGTAAGCAGGTAATGCGTGAATTTGACATAGTGGGAGAGGCAAAGAGCGAAGCGAGTGTAAAGCCCGGGGAGGCAGATAATGAAGAATGATGAGATAATGGGGACCGTGACCATTTCAAAAAAAGCATTGGCGCAGATCTCGGCAAAGACAGCTCTGGATTGCGAGGGTGTTGCAATGCTCACTGACCGTTCAAAAAAGGATGAGCTGTCGCGATTTCTTAACGGCGGTGTAAAGGGTGTTTATATCACGAAGGTACAGGGCGGAATTGCTGTTGAAATTTACATTATATGCAGCTATGGCGCTGATGTACCATCCATACGCAAACAGATTGCCGACGGAATAGCCGGAGCGCTTGGCGAAATCGGTATAAAAATAAAGGGAGTAAGCGTCTGCGTAACGGGCGTACAAGAGGTATAATAATGGGACTGGAAAAACCAATACAATATCTTAAAGGGGTGGGCGAAAAACGCGCAGCCCTTTTTGAAAAAAAAGGTATAAAAACAGTTAGGGATATGCTTTACTTTTTTCCCAGATCGCATGAGGACCGCTCAAAAATAAAGCCGGTTGCGGAATGTGTTGAGGGCGAAACTGTTTGTATCGCAGCATCTGTATATCAGCTGCCGCTTGACAGATATGTGCGGAAAAATATGCTTATTACCTCGATGAATGTATATGACGATTCGGGAATGATAAGTCTTGTGTGGTACAATAATAAATATGTGAAAAAGAATTTTACCGAAAACGGGAAATATGTTTTTTTCGGAAAGGTGAGCAGGAGTAAGCAGGGACGGCTGCAGATGATTGCGCCTGTATACGAAAAATTCGGCAATGAGCATTATACGGGTAAAATAATCCCGATATATCCTCTTACCGCAAAGCTGTCTCAGAAAACGGTGCAGTCAGTAATGGAGACTGCCCTGAAGGAGGCGGGACAGCTGGAGGAATATCTCCCGGAGCATATAAGAGAGCAGTATAAGCTTGCGGAAATAAACTTTGCTATGCATAATATACATTTCCCCAGAGATTTTAAAAATTATAATATTGCCCGAGAACGATTTGTTTTCGAAGAGCTGCTTATATTACAGCTGGCTTTAAGCGGCAGAAAGGATAAAAATTCGGAAAATCCCGGGCATATTTTTGAGGATGTGAAATGTGTGCGGGATTTCAGCGACACGCTCCCGTTTGACCTGACAGGTGCGCAGAAACGGACGATAAATGAAGTATGCCGTGATTGCAAATCCGGAAAGCAGATGAACAGGCTTGTGCAGGGTGATGTAGGCTCGGGTAAAACCGCAGTTGCGGCGGCAGCAATCTATATGGCGGTTAAAAATGGATTTCAGGCTGCAATGATGGCGCCGACCGAGATCCTTGCAGCTCAGCATATGGAGTCACTGTCGGAGTTGTTTGAAAAGCACGGGATACGTACGGTACTCCTTACAGGCAGTATGAGGGCAAAGCAGAAACGCGAGGTGCTTTCGCAAATTCTTTCGGGAGAAGCGCAGGTTGTTATAGGTACACACGCACTTATACAGGAAACTGTAGAATTTAATAATCTTGGATTTGTGGTGGCGGATGAGCAGCACCGATTCGGTGTTGAGCAGAGGGCAAAGCTGCTTGCAAAGGGCAAGGAGCCGCATATGCTTATCATGTCGGCAACTCCTATACCGAGAACACTTGCTCTTATCCTGTACGGTGATCTTGATATTTCAATAATAGACGAGCTGCCTCCGGGCAGAAAGCCTGTTAAAACGTATTCCGTACCGGGCGGTATGCGTAGCCGCGCGTATAATTTTATATATAAAAACATAAAAAGCGGGATGCAGGCATATGTGGTATGTCCGCTTGTGGCTGAATCTGAATCAAGTGATCTGAAAAATGCAGAGGAACTGGCTGAGAAGCTTGCGCAGGACTATCCTGACATAAAAGTCGGGCTTATGCACGGTAAAATGAAGGCAAAGGACAAGGATGAGGTGATGGCGGGCTTTGCCTCCGGTGAGATACAGCTGCTGGTGGCAACGACAGTAATTGAGGTGGGTGTAAACGTACCCAATGCCAATATTATGGCGATTGAGAATGCCGAGCGCTTCGGATTGTCACAGCTGCATCAGCTGCGGGGCAGAGTGGGCAGAGGCGGCGATCAGGCTCATTGTATACTTATAACCGATGCGGAAAATGAAGTCACGAAAAAAAGAATGGAAACGATGTGCGCATCAAATGACGGCTTTTATATCAGTGAGCAGGATCTGAAGCTGCGCGGGCCGGGAGACTTTTTCGGGACACGACAGCACGGACTCCCGGAAATGAAAATTGCCAATCTGTTTGAGGACAGAGATATTCTGAGGCTGGCGCAAAGAGCTGCAAAAAGCCTTATTGAGGATGGAACGGATAAATATCCGCTGCTTAAAAAACGCTGCGATGAGCTGCTTTCTAATGAAATCATAATGAACTGATATTCCGAAAAATACCTGTAATATAAATTCTCCGAATGCGCAAGCTATAACCGGGAAATAAAAATCCCGTTTTGAACAATTAAAGGAGGAAACTTAAAATGGCAAAAAAATCAAACAAGCAGGCAATGGAACAGTTTAAGATGGAAGCTGCGCGCGAGATGGGCGTTGATCTCAGCCAGAACTATAACGGCGACCTGACATCAAAGCAGGCAGGCTCTGTAGGCGGACAGATGGTTAAAAAGATGGTTCAGGAATATGAGAACAAAATGAGCAAATAAACTCTGATGTTTGTCATAAAAGACGCTTTTGCAGAATGTAAAGTTTTGCAGAAGCGTCTTTTTGTCTGAAAATTATATACATTTTTATTGAAAGTCTTAATGAAATGTGGTAAAATCACTATATAACTAAGGAGAAACTTGAAATGGAGAGAAAAAATACAGAGGAGCTTTATAAGTATCTCGGAAAAAGAATAAAAAAATTCAGAACCGATTTCGGTTACTCGGTCGAGGAAACGGCAATGAGGCTTGGGATTACGCCAAGAACACTAACGGCATATGAGAACGGAACACGTCAGATGAGCGCACAGCTTCTTATAAAGATGTCAAAGCTATACGGAATTACATATGAGGAGCTTACGGATACTGCAAACATCAGGAAAAAACTATGTATGTATCGTGATCTTACAAGATGTGGGGGAGAACCGGTATTTGATTATGAATGCCTTGTTGTGGATCTGGAAAAATATTAATTTGTCGTGCTTCCCTGCGGAGCAGGAAGTAATAATCTGTTGCCTGCCGTCAGCGACATCGGCGGGTATTATTTTGTTAAAAAAGAAGACCGCATGACGCGGTCTTCTGCAAAATCTGTTTGGAATTAGCCAAGCTCTGAGAAGTACTTGATTGTTCTAACCATCTGTGATGTGTATGAGTTCTCGTTGTCATACCATGAAACAACCTGAACCTCGAACAGACCGTCACCGATCTCTGCTACCATTGTCTGTGTAGCATCGAACAATGAACCGTATCTCATACCAACGATGTCTGATGAAACGATTTCGTCCTCGTTGTAGCCGAATGACTCGTTTGCAGCAGCCTTCATTGCAGCGTTGATACCTTCCTTAGTAACGTCGCCCTTAACAACAGCTGTAAGGATAGTTGTTGAGCCTGTCGGTGTCGGAACTCTCTGAGCTGAGCCGATGAGCTTGCCGTTAAGCTCCGGAATAACAAGACCGATTGCCTTTGCAGCGCCTGTTGAGTTAGGAACGATGTTAACTGCAGCAGCTCTTGATCTTCTGAGGTCACCCTTTCTCTGCGGACCGTCAAGTGTCATCTGGTCGCCTGTGTAAGCGTGAATTGTGCACATGATACCTGACTGGATCGGCGCATACTTGTTAAGAGCGTCAGCCATCGGAGCCAGACAGTTTGTTGTACATGAAGCAGCTGAAATAATCTTATCATCAGCTGTAAGTGTTGTGTGGTTTACGTTATAAACGATTGTCGGAAGATCGTTGCCTGCCGGAGCTGAGATAACAACCTTCTTAGCGCCTGCATTGATATGAGCCTGAGCCTTAGCCTTTGATGTATAGAAGCCTGAGCACTCAAGAACAACGTCAACGTCAAGCTCGCCCCACGGACAATTGTTAGCATCCGGGAATGCATAGATTTTGATCTCCTTACCGTCAACCGTGATTGAATCTTCACCGGCTGTAACCTTGTCTGCCAATGCATACTTACCCTGTGATGAATCATACTTCAAAAGGTGAGCAAGCATCTTCGGGCTTGTAAGGTCATTGATTGCAACTACTTCGTAGCCCTCTGCACCGAACATCTGTCTGAAAGCGAGACGTCCGATTCTACCGAAACCATTGATAGCAACTTTAACTGCCATTTTAACTTCCTCCTAAAAAAATATATATTTTTTTGATGTAATACATCTTATTTATATTTTACAACATTTCTATAAAAAATACAAGCCCTTTTGGCAAAATTCTGATATTTGCACAAAAAGGCTTGTTAAATATTGAACAATATTGAGGATTTAATGCAATATGCTAAAAAATATATACCGACAGAAATTACAACACTTCATCGGCAAAATAGCATTCCCTGATATAATCCATGCTATGATAGAAAAAGTCGGAATTGTAGTTGGAAATGCTGTCGCTTATCCATGAGGAATAAACCTCAAAAAGAGTTTCGATTGTATCCTCCTTCATAACATCCTAATATAACACAAATGATTCATAGGTGTTATACGCATTTAATATTTACCGTCAGTTATTATACCTTCTCAACGCCGAGCTTTACGTTTTCGCCGTTGATATTCCATTCCTTAGAATTAGCACAGTCTGCATCAAACATAAGCTCATCTGCCAGAACCTGACTTCTGATATATTCACCGTTGCGGGTGAAGATGCTGCTGATATTCGAATTGCCTGAGATGTATACACGGATGTGATCCATAACCTCAAAGCCGCTGTCCTTTCTCATATTCTGAAGCTTTGAAACAAGCTCTCTTACGAAGCCTTCCTCGATAAGCTCATCATTGAGCTTTGTTTCAAGCACAACTGTGATTGCGCCGTCCCGGTCGGTTACATAGTCGTCTGATTTAACGGTTTCTATGAGAAGATCCTCCTGAGAAAGCTCCTCTGCATTTCCTGCAACCTCAATTGTGAGTGTACCCTTTTCATTGATTTCAGCCATAGCCTTTGCACCGTCAATGTTTGCGAGGATTTCACGAACCTCGTTAATGTTCTTGCCGAAGCGGCGGCCGAGTGTTCTCAGCTGCGGCTTGAAGCTGTAGGATGCAAAACGGGATACATCATCTACAAATTCAACATTCTTAATGTTTAACTCTGCTTTTATAATGTCCTTATAGAACTCCTTAAGCTCCGTATCTGCCTTAACATATATTGCGTTAAGCGGCTGACGGCTCTTAAGTCCCGATGTGTTTCTGCATGCGCGTCCCAATACAACTATATCAAGAACCTCCGCCATACTGTCCTCAAGCTCCTTGTCGATGAGCTTCTCATCAGCTTCGGGGAAGTCGCACAGATGAATACTCTCCGGCGCATCCTTATCGATTGAACGGACAAGGTTCTGATAAATGTCCTCGGTCATGAACGGAATCATAGGCGCAGCCGCCTTGCACAGTGTTACAAGCGAGGTGTAAAGCGTCATGTATGCGTTGATCTTATCCTGAGTCATTTCCTTTGTCCAGAAGCGCTGACGGGAAAGGCGCACATACCAGTTTGACATATCGTCAACAAGCTTGTCAAGAACCTTTGCTGTTTCGGGTATCTTGTAGGCTGCAAGATTATTGTCAACCTCTTTAACGGCGGAGTTGACGCGCGAGAGCATCCATTTATCCATTACGGAAAGCTTGTCATATTCAAGCTTGTACTTTGTTGCGTCAAAGCTGTCTATATTTGCATAGAGCACAAAGAACGCATATGTGTTCCAAAGCGTGCCCATGAACTTTCTCTGACCTTCTGTAACCGCCTTGTCATAGAAACGGTTAGGCAGCCACGGAGCGGAGTTTGAATAGAAGTACCAGCGAACCGCGTCCGCGCCGTGTTTTTCAAGCGCCTCAAACGGATCTACAGCATTGCCCTTTGACTTTGACATCTTCTGTCCGTTTTCATCCTGAACAAGACCGAGAACGATTACATTCTTATACGGCGCCTGATTAAAGAGTATGGTCGATTCTGCAAGGAGAGAATAGAACCAGCCTCTTGTCTGATCCACTGCCTCACTTATGAAATCTGCCGGGAAGTTCTCCTTAAATATATCTTCATTCTCAAACGGATAATGCCACTGTGCAAAAGGCATCGCGCCTGAGTCAAACCAACAGTCTATAACCTCGGGAACTCTGTGCATTTCGCCGCCGCAGTCCGGACATTTGATTGTAACAGCGTCAACAAACGGGCGGTGAAGCTCTATGTCGTCAGGACAGTTGTCTGACATTTCTTTAAGCTCTGCAATTGAGCCTACAACATGGCGTTTTCCACATGAGCATTCCCATACGTTAAGCGGCGTACCCCAGTAACGGTTACGGCTGATACCCCAGTCCTGAATGTTTTCAAGCCATGAGCCAAAGCGTCCCTCACCGATTGTTTTAGGAATCCAGTTGATGGTTTTGTTGTTTTTAATCATGTCATCCTTAACTGCCGTCATCTTGATGAACCACGTGTCGCGCGCATAGTAGATAAGCGGCGTATCGCAGCGCCAGCAGAACGGATAGCTGTGCTCAAACTTCGGCGCGTTAAAGAGAAGTCCTCTTTCGTCCAGATCCTGCAGTACGAACTTATCCGCATCCTTGCAGAATACGCCGGGCCACTTTGTTTCCTCTGTAAGGCAGCCCTTACCGTCAACAAGCTGTAAGAACGGCAGATCATACTTGGTGCCGACCTTTGAGTCGTCCTCACCGAAAGCCGGAGCGATATGAACGATACCTGTACCGTCTGTAAGTGTTACATAGCTGTCACATGTTATATAGTATGCTTTTTCTTTAATGCTCTCCTGCTCATAAAGACCTGTATATTTCTTGCCTTCAAGGTCTTTACCGATATATGTTTCCGTTACTTCTGTCTCGGCATCCTTGAAGTTTGACTCAACAAGCGCCTCGGCGAGAATGTAATATTCATCATTAACCTTGATTTTTACATATGTTTCATCCGGATTTACGCATAGCGCGACATTTGACGGAAGTGTCCACGGAGTTGTTGTCCATGCAAGGAAGTAGGTATTTTCCTCTCCGACGACCGCAAATTTAGCGGTTGCAGAACGCTCCTTAACATCCTTATAGCCCTGAGCAACCTCATGCGATGATAGCGGGGTTCCGCAGCGCGGGCAGTACGGTACAATCTTGTGCCCCTTGTAAAGGAGTCCCTTTTCCCATATCTGTTTTAATGCCCACCATTCAGACTCTATAAAGTTATTGTCATAGGTGATATACGGGTTATCCATATCGGCCCAGAAGCCGACAGTGGAGGAGAAGTCCTCCCACATACCCTTATATTTCCATACGCTCTCCTTACACTCATGAATAAACGGTTCAAGCCCGTATTCCTCAATCTGCTCCTTGCCGTTAATACCGAGCTTCTTCTCAACCTCAAGCTCAACCGGGAGTCCGTGAGTGTCCCAACCGGCCTTTCTTATGATCTTTGCGCCCTTCATTGTATGGTAGCGCGGAATCATATCTTTTATAACTCTTGTAAGTACATGGCCGATATGCGGCTTGCCGTTGGCGGTCGGAGGACCGTCATAGAATGTGTAAACGGGTCCTTGTGCCTTTGTGTCAATACTCTTTTTAAAGATGCTGTGATCCTTCCAGAACTGCTCAATCTTCTTTTCTCGCTCAACGAAATTGAGATTGGCGTCAACCTTCTGATAAGTGCTCATTGGTCTTTCCCTCCTGTAAAAAATAAGCCTTGTCCTGATTAACCAAGACAAGGCTTTAAAATGCTTTGTTATACCACTTGTTTAATCTGCGTACCATCATACGCGCTCCCGTAACGGCGGAGATCCCGGCGCGGCTTAATTGCGTAACGTGTTCAGCCTTGCAGCTCGGAAGTGATTTTCAGCTGGTTCTACTTGCGTCCGGTCTTGCACCGTCACCGGCTCGCTATGCGCTTTCATACCCGCCTACTGTCTTCGTCTGCGCTTTTAATTGTTTTTCGCGACTATTATATTACAATTTTATTGTGTTGTCAATAGCTTTTTTAAAAATCGCGTAAATTTTTGCAGTATTATTTCACGACAATCAGTCGCTGAGTATATAGACGATTACATCACGTCTGCCGAAATTGGTACAGTCGGAATATGACGGATAGCAGAGGTCAATTCTGTTACCCTTTATTGCTCCGCCGGTATCCTCTGCCGATGCTTCACCGTATACATATTTACCGTCCGCGCTTACAATGTATAGCTTTGAGCGGAGCGGAATGACGCTCGGGTCAACAGCTACAACGCCTTTTCGGAGTGCAGTACCCAGAGCCGTACAGCTATATCCGCCGTTTTCTGCCGGTGAATCCGTATATGCGGTTCCCTGCATTATGATTTTCTTTGAATACCGGTGTCCTGCAATGGTGCTGCCGGTATCCTGCGCTGGTGCAGCCGCTGAAGATGAACCCGAATCGGTTGGTGCCGGCTTATCCTTTGTTCCTCTCTTGACTACTTTACTTGTCGGCTCTGAAACGATCGTTTCACTTTCAAGAGTACGCTCCTTTTGTTCTCCGTTATCATATGTAAGAACCTTGTAGGTTTTGAGCTTTATGCCGTTTGCTCCGTCTGTGACTACTGTTTCCGTGCCTTTGTATGAAGCCGAATCATCCTGATAGATGGTTTCAAACGGAATTTCTTCCTCTTCAGATTCGTATGTAATGCTTATTGATTTTATTTCAACCGTGTCGCTTGATGCAATACTGCCTCCGTCAAGCGTTATTTCATCCGTGTCCGATGTTATGTAACCCGCCTCGCGGAGAGCCTGATCGGTATCGGCGCTTGTTACGACAACTGTTTCCTCGTTATTTGATGTAACTACCTTTATTTCCTTTCCGCGTCTGAGCACAATCTCGCTGTTATCATCCGGCTTTGCATCGGACGGAACATTGAGCTTGTCCGTATCTGTAACTTCAATACCCTGTTCATTAAGAACATCAATAACCTCGGAGGCTCTTGTCCTTACCATTATTGAATTGGCGGTGCCTTCAAACTCATTTATTTCTGTTATGGTAATATCCTTAGCCGAGACGGTATATATAGTACCTGCAGAAGCCGTGCAAACGGCAATGAGAGTAATAACAGCGCATACTCTGTGTCTGATTTTCTGTCTGCGTTTCTGTTCTCTCCTGCGTTTAAGCGTGTCCAGTCTATGCTGCGCGTACATTTCCATTGTTTCCATAATAAAACTCCTTTCGTTATGCAACACGCTTATTATACACTATAAATATTACATTGTCAAGACTTTTATTACAGAAATATTACAAAAATATTTCATACAATACAAAAGGCGCATATTCTGCGCCCATGTATTATGAAGTTTATTATTCAACGGTTACCGATTTTGCAAGATTTCTCGGCTTATCAATATCGCAGCCCTTCTGAGCCGCCACATAGTAACCGAACAGCTGTAAAGGTATAACCGAAAGCGACGGGAGGAAAATATCATCTGTTTTCGGAATGTGAATCGTATAATCCGCAATTCCGGTCATGCTGTGTTCCGTCGTTGTAAGTCCCAGAACAACAGCTCCGCGCGAGGTTACCTCCTTGATGTTGGAAACTGTCTTGTCAAACAAATCATTGCCCGTGGCAAGTGCGATGACAAGTGTACCGTCCTCGATAAGTGATATTGTGCCGTGCTTAAGCTCTCCTGCGGCATATGCCTCCGAATGTATGTAGGATATTTCCTTAAGCTTCAGAGAGCCTTCAAGCGATACTGCGTAGTCAAGATTTCTTCCTATAAAGAAGATTGAATGACAGTTATAGAACTTTGAGGCAAGATATGATATTTCATCCTTATTTTTAAGCGTTTCAGCCACAAGATTCGGCAAAGCTTCAAGATCCTCGATATATTTCCGGTATTGTCCGGATGTGATTGTACCGAGTTTTTCTGCCATATAAACAGAGAGAAGATATATAACCGAAAGCTGTGTCGAATATGCCTTTGTGGTTGCAACAGCAATTTCCGGACCTGCCCATGTATAAATAACATCATCCGATGCGTTAGCTATGGCGGAGCCGACAACATTTACGATGGAAAGGATTCTGGCGCCGCGCGACTTTGCAACCTTAAGCGCTTCAAGAGTATCCGCCGTTTCTCCTGACTGGCTTATTACTATTACAAGATCTCTGCTTGTCACAATCGGATCGCAATAGCGGAATTCAGATGCGATTATCGTTTCAACCGGAATGCGGCACATTTTCTCAATAACATACTTGGCAACAACTCCGACATGGTAAGCACTGCCGCATGCTACAACAAAGATTTTGTTAATATTCTTTATATCATCTCTTGTAAGAGAAACATCGTCAAGAACAATCTTTCCGTCCTTTATACGCGGGGAGATGGTAGCAAGGAGTGCTTTGGGCTGTTCCTCGATTTCCTTGATCATAAAATGCTCATAGCCGCCCTTTTCCGCAGCCGAAATATCCCAGTCAACCGTGAAGACGTCCTTTGAAACCTCTTCCTTATCGGTATTATAGACCTTTACTCCATCCTTTTTAAGAACAACAATCTCATTGTCCTCAAGGTAGTATACATCACGTGTGTGCTTTAAAATGGCGGTAACATCGGAGGCGATAAAGTTTTCTCCATCTCCCAGACCGACGATAAGCGGACTGGCTTTTCGCACTGCAACAAACTGATCAGGGTAATCGGAGCAGAGAACACCCAGCGCATAGGAGCCTTCAACGCGGTCTATGACCTTGATCATGGCTTCCATGATGTCACCCTTATAATAGTATTCAAACAGATGAGCAATTACCTCAGTATCGGTTTCCGAGATGAACTCAAAGCCCTTCGACTGCAGGCGCTTTCTCAGCGCTATATAGTTTTCGATAATGCCGTTATGAACTACGGCAAAGCGCCCGGATCTGGAAAGATGCGGATGCGCGTTTACATCTGACGGCTCACCGTGGGTTGCCCAGCGCGTGTGACCGATACCGGTTGTGCCGATGACGTTTTGACCGTTATTTGTTTTTTCTCTTAAAACCTTAAGTCTTCCCTTTGCCTTTTCAACATCTATTTCATCGTTATTAATAACAGCAATACCTGCGCTGTCATATCCTCTGTATTCAAGCTTCTCAAGCCCGTCAAGCAGAATCGGAGCTGCCTGTTTTGAGCCTATGTAGCCAACAATACCACACATAGTAAAACCTCCTTGTAGTCAACAGTGTATAAATATATTCTATTGTATACTATTTTAAAAAATTTTTCAATACCTTTTTTGAAAGTTTTCGGCTTTTCGGCAAATATAATGGCTATTATTGTGAAATTGTAGTTTAAATTCCTTAATATTAACGAAACAGTGAATAAAATACTTGAAAAAGAAATAACAATGTGTTATGATAAATAATAATTATCGATACATAAAGGACGTATTGCTTATGCTGCATATAATAAAACATTTCAATACCGTAACAAGGCATCGCCGGATAGTATTTAAGCATTGTGTTAAAGCGGGAATAATATATCGCGGACTCATGCATGATCTGTCAAAATACAGCCCTACGGAGTTTATTGAGGGCGCGCGATTTTATCTGGGCTATAAAAGTCCTACGGAGCGTGAGCGTGAGGTTTACGGCTATTCAAAGGCATGGATGCACCACAAGGGCAGAAACCGCCATCATTTTGAATATTGGACGGATTACAACAGCACAACGAAAAAGCTGGAGCCGGTAAAGATGCCTATTATATATGTTAAAGAGATGTTTTGTGACAGAGTAGCAGCGGGGAAGGTGTATTTAGGAAGCAAGTATACCAATGACAACCCCATAAACTATTTCAGACAGGGCAGAGCACCGAAATCAATGCATCCGGAAACTGCGGCGCTTCTAGAAAAGTGGCTTCTTCTGCTGCAGCAGGAGGGAGAAAAAGCTGTTTTTAAAGAGATACGAAGAACAAAAGATTATTGATATAATAAACAGGAGGGGTGATAACGTGAAAAAACTCTCAAAATTGATTTATTCGAATAAATTTTTTGCCGTTACCGCGTTATTATTGCAGATAGGAATGATAGCAATATTTATAGTTGGTGTTTCAAATAATACAAGATTCTATCTACTCGGCTCAAATCTTATAAGTGCGGTGTTAATCATATTTGAGGTGAACAGGCATGAGGAAAGCACCTTCAAAATTACATGGATAATGCTTATTGCGGTAATACCGATTTTCGGGTGGTTTTTCTATGTTTATACACATACCGGGATAATATCCAAGGATATATTACATGCGCATGAGGCTGCTGAAGCAAAAATATCGCAGTTTAAAACAGATGACACTGCCACAATAAAGGAGATGGAGGCAAATCACTGTGAAACATCTCTCGTGCGGTATCTTTCAAGAGCGGACGGAGGCCGTGTTTATAAGAACTCAATATTTACATATTATCCGTTGGGTGATGATATGTTTCCTGATATGCTTGCGGAAATCTCAAAGGCGGAAAAATTCATTTTTCTTGAATTTTTCATTATTAATAAGGCAAGCTATATGTGGAAAGCGGTTGAGACTGTTCTGTCGGAGAAGGCTGCAATGGGAGTAGACGTGCGGCTTATGTTTGATGGTATGGGCTGTATGTCGATAATGCCTAAGGGATATGAGAGGGAGCTGGAGAAAAAAGGCATCAAGTGCCAGATATTCTCACCTGTGCAGCCGCTTCTCTCGACATATCAGAACAACCGTGACCACCGCAAGGTTATTGTGATTGACGGCAGGTGTGCATTCTCGGGCGGTATTAATCTTGCTGATGAATATATTAATAAGATAGAACGGTTCGGGCATTGGAAGGACAATGGCTTTAAAATCTGCGGCGAGGCCGTAAGCGGCTTTACGGAGATGTTTCTTACAATGTGGTGTACGGCAGCGGCTACAGACCAGGTCGATTTCGGATATTTCATAGGTGAATCGAAAAAGTATTCATATCCGAATGCGGAAGGATATATAACTCCGTTCTGCGATTCGCCTCTGGATAATAAGCCTATAGGAAGAAATGCGTATGTTGATATGCTTAATCATGCCAAGAGATATGTATATATAATGACGCCGTATTTTGTAATTGACGACTATATATTTGACGCTATGAGCTATGCTGTTACCCGCGGGGTGAACATAAAGCTTATTCTTCCGGGAATACCGGATAAAAAAATGCCGTATTGTCTTGCCAGATCGTATTATAAGGATCTGTTTGATATAGGTGTTGAGGTTTATGAATATGTTCCCGGCTTTGTTCATGCAAAGACAACAATAAGCGATGATGTCTGCGCTGTGGTCGGAACAATAAATTATGACTACAGAAGTCTTTATCTGCACTATGAGTGTGCCGCGTATATGGCGCAAGTGCCGCAGATAAGCGAGATACACAAGGATTTTATTGACACGCTTTCGAAATGCCGTCGTGTTACCATAACGGAATATGAGGATTATCCGTGGTATTACAAAGCTGCGGGCAGAGTCCTCAGATGTATCGCAACAATGATATAATATATGTAATGCCTGAGAGCAACAGTAATTCTTCTCAGGCATTTTTTTGTGCGGTTATGAATCCGATGCAAGTGCATGGTTAAACAGAAGTGTTATGCACCATATTCCCGCAAGACCTACAAGCGTATAGATAATACGTGAAAACAGCGCCATCTGACCTCCGAAAACGGCGCCTACAACATCATAACCGAAAACTCCGATAAGAAGCCAATTAAGCGCACCTATAATAACAAGTACAAGTGAAATTTTTGTTACCATATCAGAATAATCTCCTTTCACAATGGTATTGATTTTAGCATTCCCACGAAAAAATAAATTAGACGGTGTAATATTTTTAAACCATGACAAATATAATTAATAATGTAAGATTTTTTTTAAAGGGGTATTTTATGACAATAAAGAAATTATTTGTTTTATTTGTTATTACAGCACTCACAGCTGCGGGGATCTGCGTTTTTGCCGGTGAAAGCGATATTGACAGAAGCATCAGACTGCTTGACAGCTACGGGTGGGAGGTTGATGAAAAGCCCGTGGAGGAAGCGGAGGTAAATATACCCGCGGAGCTTGATGAGGTATATAAAAGCTACAATATAATACAGAAGCGTGCGGGTCTGGATATAATGCCTTACAGAGGAAAAAGCGGTATAAGGTATACGTTTATTGTAAAAAATTATCCTGTGGATGTCGGCGAGCCGGTTCGCGCTAATGTTATTTGCATAGAGGGTGTTCCCGTGGCAGGAGATATTATGACCGTCAGTATAAATGGTTTTATGCATTCGTTGGCGGATTAACCGAAAATTTCCCTATTGACATCTTATATAATTTGTAGTATAATACAAATAAATATTACAAAAATATTAAGATAATTTTAGAAATATTACAAATAAATAACATGAAATGAGTTGATAAAACATGAAAAAGATACTTACCGCAGGGACAGCTGTTATTCTTTCAGCGATAACATCCGCGGCGGCTTTTGCGGCCGGGATTCCGGATCACAGGGGGACAAGCCTTGACGCATTTTCTATAGGAACAAGCAAGGTCAGTTCCAAGGTTTCACAGTATAACAGTATTTTCAAGCAGGCAGGTGACCAGTTTGGAATTGATCCCAATATACTTGCAGCTGTGTGTATGCAGGAGTCGGGGGGAGTGAATTATCAGTACCGTTCGGACGGCAGCCCATACCCGGCATGGGGAATAATGCAGATCGAATATACAAATAACGGTTCATTTGCGAAATTCGGCGCGGATCAGACGGGCTGCTCATGGACGCCTGAGGACAGGCTGGATCCTGTAAAGGCTGTGCCGTATGCGGCATATCTTCTGTCGGAGGCGCTTTACAAGTATGATTGTGATTATGCAAAGATGCTTCAATCGTATAATTTCGGCCCGGTTGTACTGGACAGGATCATAGCGGCGGCGGGTGATAACTGGCTGGCGGAAAGAGCAAATGCCGTAAGCTATGTAAATAATTGGCCGTACAAAACATACGGCGACAAGGAATATGTTGAGCATGTGCTGCGGTATTACCGCAATAACATAGACTATGTGGGCTCAAAAGTAAGGCTTAACGGTTCACTTGTAAGATTTGATAATCAGTATCCTATAATTGACGGCGGAACAACAATGATTCCGGTACGTGCAATAAGCGAGATGCTGGGTGCGGATGTCGGATGGGATCCATCGGAGCAGCATGTATACATATCAAGCGGAGATAAGCTTATTGATCTTTATGTGGGAGTTGATAAAGGATACATAAATGATGAGCCTTATGATATTGAGTGCTCTGCGGAGCTGGTCAATAACCGCGTTCTTGTTCCGCTTCGTTTCGTTGCGGAAGCCTTGGAGGTTTCCGTTGTATGGAACGGAGAAACGAGAACCGTGGAATTATATAAATAAGCAGGCCCTCCCGCCGTCAGGTAATATCTTCGGCGGCGGGGCTTTTTTTACAGCTGCAAAACTGACAACATGAATCATATATTTTTTGTTTGTTTTGTGTAAACTTCTGTTTTTTTCGGGAAAAGCTTTTCAAAATATAAAATCAGGTGTATAATATTACTGTACGGATAAAAGAGATATTTTGAAAGGGAGCACAGTATGATAAACAGAGAAAACATACGTAATATTGCGATTATTGCGCACGTTGACCACGGCAAGACAACATTGGTTGACGCAATGCTTGCACAGAGCGGAACTTTCCGTGAAAACGAGGTTGTTGATGAAAGAGTTATGGATTCAAATGATCTTGAGCGCGAGCGCGGAATAACAATTCTTGCGAAGAATACTTCACTTTATTATAACGGAACAAAGATTAATATTATAGATACACCGGGACATGCCGATTTCGGCGGCGAGGTAGAACGAGGTCTGGAGATGGTAGACGGTGTTCTGCTTTTGGTTGACGCATTCGAGGGCTGTATGCCGCAGACGAGGTTTGTTCTTTCAAAGGCCTTGGCGCTTAACCTAAGACCTATAATAGTTGTAAACAAGATTGACCGCCCCAACGCAAGACCGTATGAGGTCGTGGATGAGGTTCTTGAGCTTTTCATCGACCTCGGCGCATCGGAGGAACAGCTTGACACTCCGGTGATTTTTGCATCAGGACGTGACGGCTGGGCTACGGCTGAGTATGATCCGGAGCACCCGTCAGAGGACCTTAAGGAGCTTTTTGAACTGATTGTGAGAGAGATTCCGTGCCCGGAATGTGATGATGACGGCCCGTTCCAGATGCTTGTGTCAAATATAGACTATGACGATTATACGGGACGAATAGCGGTAGGAAAGATTCAGAGAGGCAGAATAACAACAGGTATGTCTCTTGCGATATGCCGTGCCGACGGTAAAACGGGACATGCAAAGGCTACAAAGCTTTATACCTTTGAGGGCTTGGCAAAGACTGTGACAGATGAGGTAGGCGCAGGCGATGTTGTGGCAATTTCGGGCATATCCGATATAAATATCGGTGAAACGATATGCTCGCCGGATAAGCCGGAGCCGCTGCCGTTTGTGAAGATTGACGATCCGGTGCTGTCAATGACATTCAGCGTAAACGACAGTCCTTTTGCAGGCAAAGACGGCAAGTTTGTAACGTCGCGCCATCTGCGTGACAGACTTTATAAGGAGCTTGACTCCAATGTGAGTCTGCGCGTTGAAGACACGGATACAACCGAGGCATTTACGGTTTCCGGACGAGGGGAGCTTCACCTATCCGTTCTTATTGAAAATATGCGCCGTGAGGGATATGAGTTTCAGGTATCCAATCCGGTAGTTATTTATAAAAACGTAGACGGTGTAAAATGTGAGCCGATTGAACGTCTTACGGTTGACGTACCAACAGATTACACGGGTGCGGTTATGGATCAGGTTGTAAACCGTATGGGTGAGCTCACAAATATGGCACCGACCACGCAGAATTATACAAGATTGGAATTTTTGATCCCGTCACGAGGTCTTATAGGCTTCAGAAGCGAGATTATGACAGCAACAAAGGGTACGGCGATAGTAAACAGCATCCTGGAGTGCTATGAGCCGTACAAGGGGGATTTCGACTCGCGCAATCACGGAACGCTTATCGCGTGGGAGAACGGAGAAAGCGTCACCTACGGACTGTTTAACGCTCAGGAGCGCGGCACATTATTTATAGGCCCGAATGTTGAGGTATATGAAGGCATGATTGTCGGCGAAACAGGCAGAGATGAGGACATCACAATAAACGTATGCAAGAGAAAGCATGCTACCAATACTCGTGCATCGGGTTCGGATGATGCGCTGAAGCTTGTTCCGCCGAAGGAAATGTCGCTTGAGCAGTGTCTTGATTTCATAGCAGAGGATGAGCTGCTTGAGGTGACGCCGAATCATCTGAGAATGAGAAAGAAAATTTTACAGACAGATCTCAGAGGAAAAGCTGCAAACAGAAAAAAGAACGGATAAAATAAAAGAATTATCACAAAAGCGGTTGACAATCGGAGAAAATGCTGATAAAATAGTATGGACTATATATAACGAAAGGGAGGAATGTAGCTTGAGTATGACAGGTGCAGATATAGCAGTAGCAGCTCTGGAGGCTAACGGCGTTAAAACTGTATTCGGTTATCCGGGTGCGGCCAATGCTCCGCTTATAGAAAGTATATCGCATTCATCAATCGATTATATTCTTTCAAGAAATGAACAGGGTGCGGCTCATATGGCTTCGGGCTATGCGAGGGTAAAGAGAACGGCAGGCGTATGCACGGCCACCTCCGGTCCGGGTGCGACAAATCTTATCACAGCCATTGCCACAGCCTACATGGATTCAATTCCTGTGATAGCTCTCACGGGACAGGTTAAAACGGGATTAATCGGTAAGGACGCATTCCAGGAGGTCGATATAATCGGTTCGACATTACCGTTTGTAAAGCACAGTTATCTTGTTAAGGATATAAGGGATATTTCAAGAGTTATCAATGAGGCATTTCATATTGCGACAACGGGACGTCCGGGACCGGTTCTTATAGATTTCCCGGTCGATGTACTTAAGGCTAAATATGAGGGCGGAAGCGATGACGAAATAAACCTGCGCGGCTATAAGCTTCAGGGGCGCGCAAACGAATCACAGATAAAAAAGGTTGCCGATGCGCTGAAGAAGGCAAAGAAGCCGGTGCTTTTGGCGGGCGGAGGAATAACGTGTTCGGGAGCGGTTAATGAGATCAATGATTTTGTGAACCGGACAGGCATCCCGGTCATATCAACAATGATGGGGCTTGGAGTAATTCCGACAGATGACGAGCGGTTTTATGGCATGATAGGTTCTCACGGCACAAAGCGTGCGAACACAATCCTGAACCGTTCCGATCTTGTTCTTGCTATGGGAACAAGACTGGGCGACAGAAGCGTTGCAAATGCAGCGGGACTGGAAAACGCAAATAAGCTCATACATATAGATATTGATCCGGCGGAAATAGGTAAAAATATGCAGCCGTATATTCCTGTGGTAGGGGATATAAAGGATGTTGTGTCGCAGCTTTTGCCTATGCTTGAGCAATGGCATACGCCGTATGAGTGGAAGCATGAGATAGACGAACTGAGATTTGTAATGAAGCCGAGAAACAACAGCGAGGATAACGGCTTTGTAAATCCGAAATATTTCCTCGAAAGACTTTCGAAGATAACCAATTCGGATGTATATCTCACAACAGAGGTAGGGCAGAACCAGATATGGTGCGCAAACCACTTTACAATAAAGCATCCTGAGATGTTTATCACCTCCGGCGGCTTCGGAACAATGGGCTACGGACTCCCCGCAGCAATAGGTGCAAGCGAGGCGCAGAGTGAAAAGCCTGTAATTGCGGTTATGGGTGACGGCAGCTTCCAGATGGATCTTCCTGAGCTTGGGACAATGCTCCAGTATAATATCCCGGTAAAAATGGTTCTCTTTAAGAATGATCGTCTTGGCATGGTTCATGAGCATCAGTATTTGTTCTATGGCTCAAATTACCAAATGGTTGACATCACAAACGGCAGCCCGGATTTTGCAAAGCTTGCAGAGGCTTACGGAATAAGAAGCAATACTATTTCGGAGAATTCTCAGGTTGACGATGCGGTAAAGGCTATGCTTGCCGATAAGGAAAGCTACATGCTTATTGTGAATGTAAGTCCGTTTGAGCCGACGGGTGACGCACTTAACGAGGACAAAATGAAGAATGCGGGAAAGGAGGCATAAGCGTGGAAAAATATACATTATCGGTTTTATGTGAGAACCATGCGGGCGTCCTTTCAAGAGTAGTCGGTCTTTTTACAAGGCGGGGCTTCAACATTCATCAGCTTTCGGTTGGACCGACAATTGATGAAAATATATCGAGGATCACAATTGTTGTGAAGGGTGATATATACATGGTGGAGCAGGTGTCAAAGCAGCTGTCTAAAATAATGGAGGTCATTAAGATTAAGACTCTTAAGGACAATGAGATGGTAAAAAGAGGGCTTGTTCTTGTAAAGATTAAGTCGACGCCGAAGAACCGCGGCGAGATTATTGAGATTGCGAACGTATTCAGAGCAAATGTGGTAGACATTTCACCGACTACAATTACTGCGGAGGTAACGGGTGCTGACGCTAAGCTGGACGCATTTTTAAAAATGGTTGAGGGCTACGGTATTGAAGAAATTGCGCGCACAGGCATGACGGCGCTTGAACGCGGCTCAAACACCCTTAAGCTGGATAAATGATCCGGCGCTACAAATGACAAAAACACATATGTGTGTTTTGCAATATATAATTAATTATGTATTTAAAGGAAAGAGGTAATACAAAATGGCAAAAACATTAGATCATGAGGCAAGAGTTTTCTATGAGAGCGACTGTAACTTACAGCTCCTCCAAGGAAAGACAGTAGCTATTATAGGCTATGGCTCACAGGGTCATGCTCACGCAAAGAACCTGAAGGACAGCGGCGTTAACGTAATCGTTGGTCTCCGTCCGGGCTCAAAGAGTGCGGCAAAGGCTGAGTCATACGGAATCCCTGTATACGATACAGCAGAGGCTGCAAAGAAGGCTGACATCATCATGATACTTACTCCGGATGAGAAGCAGGCAGATATTTACAGAAACTCAATTGAGCCGAACCTCGAAGAGGGCAATATGCTTATGTTCGCACACGGCTTTAACATTCATTTTAAGCAGATCGTTCCGCCGGCAGGTGTTGATGTAACAATGATCGCTCCGAAGGGACCGGGTCATACCGTACGTTCAGAGTATGAAGAGGGCAAGGGTGTTCCGTGTCTGGTAGCAGTTGAGCAGGATGCGACAGGCAAGGCACTTGATATGGCACTTGCTTACGGTGCAGGCATCGGCGGCGCAAGAGCGGCTATTCTTGAAACAACATTCCAGTGCGAGACAGAAACAGACCTTTTCGGTGAGCAGGCAGTTCTCTGCGGCGGCGTAACTGCATTGATGCAGGCAGGCTTTGAAACACTTGTTGATGCAGGCTATGATCCGAGAAACGCATATTTTGAGTGTATTCATGAAATGAAGCTCATCGTTGACCTTATCTATGCAGGCGGCTTCAGCAAGATGAGATATTCAATCTCAGATACAGCTGAGTTCGGTGATTACGAGACAGGCAAGAGACTTGTAACAGAGGATACAAAGAAGGAAATGAAGAAGGTTCTTGAGGAAATCCAGGACGGTACATTCGCATCAAAGTGGATTGCGGAGAACAAGAACGGCAGAGCACACTTCATCGCTACAAGAAACCTCAAGGCAGAGCATCAGCTTGAGAAGGTCGGCGGCGAAATCAGAAAGTTCTACGCATGGAGCAAGGAAGACAAGTACGCTGAATAATTTTTACAAAAGATTTTAAAAGAGACGGTAAAAAATCGTCTCTTTTTTGTAGAAGGAAAATGGTTTATACCTTTTGAAGGTGCGGATAATTGTACAAAGCAAAACAACAAACATACCAATTGTTTGTTCATTATTCAATATTGCAAATTAAAATAAGTTATGCTAAAATATCTATGCTAAGAGGAAGGATATACTAAGTAAAAAAGATTGTTGCATTTGTCGGGAGGATGATGGATATGCAGCTTATAACATCAATAGATTTCGGAATATGGGCTATATTTTTTGTATGTTACTTATATCAGATGTACTATATTTTAGTACCGTACATAAAAAAGGATAAGCCGCAGGCAATACCGCGCAAAAATAGGTTTGCGGTATTGATTTCGGCGAGAAACGAGTCAAATGTAATAGGACAGCTGCTGCAGAGTATAAATGCTCAGAGCTATGACAGAGAGCTTATAGATATATATGTGGTGGCGGATAACTGTGATGATAATACTGCCGAAATTGCCGCGCAAAACGGCGCCAAGGTTTACAAACGCTTTGATAAGGTTAATGTAGGCAAGGGATATGCTCTCAATTTTCTTTTGAAGAATATCAGTCATGAGCACGGAATGGATTATTATGACGGATATTTTGTGTTTGATGCGGATAATGTGCTTGATCCGCTGTATATTGAGGAGATGAACAGAACCTTCTCAAGCGGATACGAAATTCTCACAAGCTATCGCAATTCTAAGAATTACGGAGATAACTGGATTTCTGCCGGTTATGCGCTGTGGTTCTTAAGGGAATCAAAATATCTGAACTATTCGAGAATGCTTCTCGGAAATAGCTGCGCAATTTCCGGAACCGGGTTTATGTTCAGCAAGAAGGTTGCAAAGGAGCTTAACGGCTGGAGATATTACCTTCTCACCGAGGATATTGAGTTTACTGTGGATCATGTAATTAACGGTTATAAGATAGGTTATTGTAAGGATGCTGTCTTATATGATGAACAGCCAAACACATTTGGTCAGAGTGTGCGCCAGAGAATGCGCTGGGCAAAGGGATATTTCCAGGTGATGTGCAACTATGGGGCAAAGCTTGCCGGGGGTGTAATCGGTAAAAAGAGCAATCGTTTTTCATGTTATGATATGTCAATGTCAATCATGCCGGCTCTTATACTGACAATTTTAAGCGCTGTTATCAATATAGGTGCAATTCTTGTGGGATTGATTTCCGGAATAAGCGCAGAACCCGTGATTGAATGCGTTCTTGAGGGTGCGGTCAGTATGTACGCAATGATGTATGTGATAGGTGCAATAACGACGATCAGTGAGAGAAAAATGATCTATACCACTCCGCTGAAAAAGTTTTTGTATACTTTCACTTTCCCGGTGTTTATGATGACGTACATACCCATAACCTTTATGGCAATCTTCAAGAAGGTTGAATGGAAGCCTATTGTCCACAGTGAGGCAAAGACGCTTGCGGATATAAAGGGTATCAATTAATAAACAAACGGATTTTTGAATGGTACTGTGGTATATGTGCATAGTCGGACAGTAAACCGGAATTTGAAAGGAAAAATAATATGTATTTATTACTATTAGCTGTTATATACCTGTCTTTTATAAGTCTGGGACTTCCGGATTCGTTATTGGGTTCAGCGTGGCCAACAATTCGTACCGAGTTTGATGTTCCGTTATCATATATGGGGTTAATCTCTATGGTTATTTCGGGGGGAACCATTATCTCCAGCCTGATGTCGGAACGGCTTACAAAGAAATTCAAAACAAGAAATGTGACGGTTGTAAGTGTTGCTCTTACTGCAATTGCTTTGTGGGGATTTTCAACGTCAACCCGATTTTATCATATGTGTTTATGGGGCATCCCTTATGGTCTTGGCGCGGGCGCAATTGATGCAGCATTGAATAATTATGTTGCCCTGCATTATAAATCAAGACATATGAGCTGGCTGCACTGTTTTTGGGGAGTAGGAACGATTATCAGTCCTTATATTATGAGTTATGCATTAACGCATACTATGTGGGCAAACGGATACCGTATGGTTTCGTATCTGCAGTTCGGCATTGTGGCTGTGCTGCTGTTTACTCTTCCGTTATGGAAAGTCAATAAGTCGGCTGCTTTGGAAGAAAACAATACAGCAATTCTTGGAATAAAAGGCACTTTAAAAATAAAAGGTGTACCGTATATGCTGATTGGATTTTTATCATATTGCGCAGCAGAAGCCACAACGATGCTCTGGGCAAGCAGTTATCTGGAAGGCACAAGAGGGGCGGCAAAGTATGAAGCAGCTGCTTTTGGTGCGCTGTTCTTTATTGGAATTACCGTAGGAAGATTTCTCTCGGGATTCATAACAGACAAACTGGGTGATAGTAAAATGATTCGTATCGGTACAGGTATGGCATTATTCGGTGTTGTCTGTATTGTGATTCCGGTAAAAATTATATCTGTTATAGGCTTTATCATAATCGGTCTCGGATGTGCACCCGTCTATCCGTGCATTGTTCATTCTACCCCGAAAAACTTCGGTGCAGAAAATTCGCAGGGTATTATTGGAATCCAGATGGCAAGCGCTTATGTCGGCTCAACATTCATGCCGCCGATTTTCGGACTGATTGCCAATCATATAAGTTTAAAGCTTATGCCGGTGTATCTTGCATTCTTTCTGATTATGTTACTTCTTATGATTTCAAAAAGTGAGAAGAAGTGTAACTTGTTTTAGAGAATCAGAGGGAGGTAGTAATAGTGCTAAGTAAGAAACGGGTATATGCGGCGATTGATCTGAAATCCTTTTATGCGTCTGTGGAATGTGTAGAGCGCGGTCTTGACCCGCTGACTACCAATCTCGTAGTTGCCGACAAAAGCCGGACAGAGAAAACAATTTGTCTTGCCGTATCCCCCTCGCTTAAAGCATACGGAATATCAGGCAGAGCAAGACTGTTTGAGGTTGTTCAAAAAATGAAGGAAGTTAATGCGCGCCGGAAGCAGAAAGCGCCCGGCTGCACTTTGACGGGTTCTTCATATGATGATACTGAGCTGAAGAAGTCACCGGAGCTGTCTGCAGACTATATCGTTGCACCTCCCAGGATGGCTCATTATATGAAGTTCAGCACAGACATATACAGTATTTATCTGAAATATGTAGCGCCGGAGGATATTCACGTTTATTCTATTGATGAAGTGTTTATTGATATGACGAATTATCTGGATACCTATAAGCTGTCAGCACATGATTTAACCCGAAAAATAATCCGTGATGTTCTGCGTACAACAGGAATTACAGCGACAGCCGGAATCGGAACAAACTTGTATCTTTGCAAAATAGCAATGGATATTGTTGCAAAGCATATAAAACCGGATGGGGATGGCGTGAGAATTGCGGAATTGGACGAGATGAGCTACCGCCGTCTTTTATGGAGTCACCAACCGATTACTGATTTTTGGCGTGTCGGACAGGGATATGCAAAAAAATTACAAAAGATCGGTCTGTTTACTATGGGTGATGTTGCGCGCTGCTCACTGGGGAAGCCGAATGAGTATTACAATGAGGATTTATTATATAAATTATTCGGTATTAATGCAGAGCTGCTCATAGACCATGCATGGGGGTGGGAGCCTTGCACTATTGCGGATATAAAGGCATATAAGCCGCAGTCAAACAGCATAGGCTCCGGTCAGGTGTTGCAATGCCCGTATGACTATGAAAAAGCAAGGCTGATAGTGCAGGAAATGGCTGATTCACTTGCTCTTGATTTAGTTGATAAAGGTCTTATTACAGACCAAATAGTTTTAACGGTAGGCTATGACAGAGAGGGTTTGACAAGCTCCTATAAAGGTGATGTTACCACAGACCGCTACGGTCGTAAAATCCCGAAGCACGCGCATGGTACGGCAAACCTCTGCAGAAAGACATCATCTGCAAAGCTTATAACCGAAGCTGTGCTGGAGCTGTATGACCGTGTTATAAATAAAAAGCTGCCGGTCAGAAGAATTTACGTTACGGCAAACCGTGTTGTTGATGAAGCAGAAGTGCAGCAGAAGCCCGTCTTTGAGCAGCTTGACCTGTTGACCGATTATGAAGCGGTTGATAGACAGCGTGAGGAGGAAGCGTCAGCATTGGAGAAAGAAAAGCGGGTGCAGCAGACGATGATAGATATAAAGAAGAAATTCGGAAAAAATGCCATTCTTAAAGGTATGAGCTTACGGGAGGGCGCTACAACACTTCAGAGAAATAATATGATAGGCGGTCATAAAGCATAATCGGAGGGGATATGAACAGCAAATTTAATGGTACACATCGTTACGATGATATTATAAATCTCCCGCATCATGTTTCAAAGACTCATTCACATATGTCCGTGCTTGACCGCGCGGCACAGTTTGCTCCGTTTGCGGCGCTCAAGGGATACGGCTCTGCTGTTGATGAAACCGCAAGGCTGGCAGATGAAAGACTTGAGCCGGACGAGAGTCAAAAAAATGCTGAGGAGTGAAAATTATTTTATGTGATTTTGACTAAGTTTTCTATAGAAACACACAAAAATATTATAATTATCCGCAATTATCCGCTTGAAAAAAATTTATATATGTGCTATAATAGCTCGTGTGGATATAAATTTAAACGAGGTTTGAGATAGATAATGATAAAACGTAACAATGTGGTTAAGATAATAATAACAATAATATTGGCTCTGTTCTTCTGGACCTTTACCTGTATAAATGTTGAGTTGTTCAGAGTTTATACGGATAAAGAGGTGTTCATGCTGGGTTATTTTATAACCTCGCTGGTATGCTCTCTTGCAATATGCTTCCTTGGAGTGACGAAATTCAGACTGAATAAGGCGGCTGCGGCGGTGGCGGGATCACTTGTATATATTGCTGCCATATTCGGTGCGATGCAGATTTCTGTTTCCTTTGCGGGGGGATTTCAGGCAAAGCCGCATATTTATTTTGTAAATCTTCTGTTTTGGCTTGCATTCGGCGCAATAGGACTGCTTGTTTCCGGCAGTCTCAGGGTGTCGGCAATTACCGCTCTGTCAGCGTCATACGCATTCAATGCCTCAAGCTTTATTGTTTATTGCCTGAGGGGAACAGCGCTTATGCCTACCGATATTTATGCATGGGGAACGGCGATGAATGTTGCTTCGCAGTATGAGTTTGAAATGCAGTATCCTATGATAACATCAACAGTATTGACTGTCGCGCTTATAATGCTCGCATTCAAGTTCCCTGTTAAGCTGAAGTTCAGAGGAAGAGCTTTGATTATGAGAGGAATAGGATCTGTTGCTCTTGCTGCGTCTGTTGCAGTAATTACTGCCGGGGACTATTCGCAGATAGATGTTTCAATATATGATCAGTCGCTTGCGAATTATAATTTCGGTTCAGCACTCAGCTTTTATATAAACAGCACAAAGATGGGACTTGAAAAGAGCAGTACATATAATCCTGAACAGCTCGATGAGAAGCTTTTGTCATATACGCAGCCGGAAGCTGCAGCTGCCCCGACTCCGATGCCGGAAAAGGCGGCGGAAAGATCGAATGATGATGAAGACGGGGATGAAATGCCGTCGGCAACCCAGTCAGCGGCTGAAGCTGAGCCGACAGCGGCACCGGAGGCCGGGGAGACAATGAAAACAACTCTTAATGCAAAAGGTGAAAAGCCGAATATCGTAGTTGTAATGAATGAAAGCTTTTGCGATCCGGCAGCCGTAGGTGCGTTTGAAACAAATGAAGACTATATGCCGTTTTTCAGACAGCTTGAAAATAATACTATAAAGGGAGAGCTGCTTGTTTCGCCGTTCGGCGGGTATACCTGTAACACGGAGTATGAATTCCTTACCGGTATGTCAACGGGCGTACTCAAATCACGCTCAGCGCCGTACATTCAGAATATATTCAGAAAGCTGCCGTATTCATTGCCGATGCATATGAGAGAGCTGGGATATAAGGCGATTGCGCTGCATCCGTTCAGCGCGGACAGCTGGAATAGAGTAAATATTTATAAGGATCTCAGCTTTGATGAATTTATAAGTATGGAGAACCTTGCAACCCTCAGCGAATATCCGGAATATCTGAGAGGTTACGTCAGCGATAAAGGTAACTACGGCGCGATTATAAACTACTTCCTCGGAAAAGACCCTGATGAACGTGCATTTATATTCAACATAACCATGCAGAATCACGGGGGATATACCAACAAGAGCTATAATAGCAGTATATTTCTTGAGAATATGTCGGGGGATTATCCGCAGGCGGAGCAGTATCTGTCACTTCTGAGGGAGTCCGACACTGCTCTGAAATATTTCCTGAACGAGCTGAAGAAGTTCGACGAACCCATTATGGTTGTGATGTTCGGAGACCATATGCCGAATCTTGAAACGGGATTTTACGAGGAGCTGTATGGTAAGCCGTTGTCGGGCATAAGCTATGAGGAGGCGCTCAACAGATATAAGATACCCTTTATAATCTGGACAAATTACAATATTGAGGAGGAGACAGGACTGCTGTCAAGTCCGTGCTTCCTTTCAAACAAGATGATGGAGGTGGCGCAGCTTCCCAAGAGCCGTGTACAGCTGTATCTTGATGAATTGCAGCAGAATGTTATTCAGATCAATCCTGCGGTATATACCGATCCGTCGGGAGTTCATCATATGCATTCGGAGCTTCCCGAACAGCTGGGAGAATATTATGATATGCAGTATGCCCTGTTGAAAGGGGAGAGGCTGCACTATGATTTTGATTACAGTAAAGAAACCTATCCGATGTTTGGAAATATGGTGCTTTCACCTAAGTTCTTTTTCGGAAAGGAATATGAAAAAATAAGGTCTGCCAATCCGTAACGGTACTGCGGCATACAGAATAAGGCAGGCTGCATAATAGGAGTATGATTAAAACAGGAGAGCCGACCGATGCTCTCCTGTTTGTTCTTATTAATAATTGGCTGCGAAAACGGTATAAAGCTCGTCAGTACAAGTATGCAGATGTAATCCAGGCATATCCGTTGCCCCAGTAAATCTCCGAACGGCCGTTTGAAGAATAACCGGTAGGTGTAACATAAGTACCGTTGGTTATGGTTGTGTAATATTCGTCGCCGTATGCCGATTTCCAGACATAAACACTGCCTGTTGAGGCTCCTCTTATATAGTGATCAACCGAGTTGTAAGAATATCTGCTGTAGCCGGAGCTTATGTATCTTGATGTGATCCAACCGTATGAACCGTTCCATTTAACCAGTGTGCGCCCTCCGGACGAGTGACCGGTCGTATAAATGGATGTGCCGTTAGACAGGGTGGCTGTATAGCTGTCACCGGATGAGGCAACCCAGAAGTAAACACTTCCCGTTTCTGCTCCGCTGACATATGCCTGTGACAGACTGTTGTCATAAGCACTGTAATTGTAGCTGCTGCCCGCATGCTTCACTGTCGGGGCGGAGGAGGTATTGTTCTCGGCATTCAGCTTGTTTTCTATGTTTATTTCAAAGGTATCAAAATTTTTCTGCTGATTAGCGTCCATATCCGCCTCGCTGATAGAATAAAGCTTCTTCTGGGCGGCTTTATAGTCTCCGCTGTCATAAAGCCGTTTTACCTCATTGAGTGTGTCGTCAACAGAAATCGAAAAGCTGTTCGCGTCATCAATTTTTTCTTTAAGCTCCTCAATATCCTTTGCCATTGCAAGATCCGAATATTCATGAATGTCGGAAATTTTTTCAGCCGCTCCGCTGATGTTTCCGCTCTCAAATTCCGAAAGTGCGCTGTTATAAGCATTGATAACATCTGATATATGCACAAATTCCTTATCATTAACACCGTTGCCTATCGCTATTGCGCATTGTTCCGCAGCAGCACTGTATGATCCGTTTTCCATAAGCTCCATTGCAACATTTTTTGCTACCAATCCGTCACGGTTGACACAGCCTGATACAACCGTCAGAACCGATACCGCTGCAAGAGCTGCAATTTTTGTTTTTTTCATATATTTTACTCCTATGGATATATTTAATATATTAAGTATACCACAAAAAAATTCTTTCGTCAATATTTACGAAATATTTTATATGCAGTTTCACGGTCTTTTTCATGAAAAATGCTTTACAAATCCTGATAAATATATTATAATATAGAATAGGATAAAAAGAAAAATAATCAATTCGGAGGAAGTTTATGTTTTCAGCTTCATATATAATAAATAAAATAATAATGATACCGATCGTACTTATCGCTCTTACCGTTCATGAGTTCTGTCATGGATTGGTATCGGATAAGCTGGGAGACCCCACACCGAGAATGACGGGGCGTCTGTCGCTTAATCCCCTGGCGCATCTGGATCCGATGGGCGCAATACTTATGATACTTACCGGCTTCGGATGGGCAAAGCCTGTTCAGATTGATGCGAGATATTATAAAAATCCGAAAACGGGAATGGCGGTTACCGCTGCTGCGGGACCTCTTTCAAATCTCGTTCTTGCGTTTGCGGCAATGCTTATTTATACTGTGTTTTTTATTATAAGCTATAAAACAGGACTGTTTGCAAGTTCGATAAATACAATAGGAAGCATACTGTTTCTGTTTGCCAGAACAAATCTGTGCTTTCTGGTGTTTAATATAATTCCGATACCGCCGCTTGACGGCTCGCGGGTGATGGGGCTGTTCCTTTCAACCTCTGCGTATTTCAAGCTCCAGCAGTTTGAACGATACAGCTTCCTGCTTATTATTCTTCTGTCGTTTGCAGGTGTGTTTGACAGGATAATAGGAACCGGCGTGGGCATTGCGCTTACCGGGATTCTTCATGTATGTCAGTCGATTGCGAATTTATTTGTATGATATGGTGGCATAGATGGAAGAATTGAAATATAAGCTGGACCGCTTGGAGGGACCTCGCGATCTGCTGCGGACTCTTATAAAAAAGAACAAGGTCAGTATATGGGACATACCCATAGTTGAGATAACAGATCAGTATCTTGAAGCGATTGAGGGGATTGAAAAGTCACGTCTTGACGATACAAGCGAATTTATTGTGCTTGCGGCGCAGCTTCTTTATATAAAATCCAGAATGCTCCTTCCGAAGGAGGAGAAGGAGGAGGACGAGGAGGATCCGCGTGAAGAGCTTGCCCGCAGACTCTATGAATATAAGAAATTCAAGGAAGCGTCGCATGAGATGCGCAAGAGTGAATTTTCATCAAGGTATATGGTATTCCGTGAGGAAGAACAAATCAAGTTCCCCATGCCGGAATACAACAGACAGCATGAGCTTTCAGAGCTTGCAGATGCGTTTAACAGCATACTGCAGCGGAGAATAAGAAAGGCCAAGCCTGAGAAACGGGCATTTTCGGGAATTGTCGGACGTGAGAAGGTTTCGGTTGATGACATGGTAGAAAAGGTCTGTAAGGTGCTTCACCGCCGGAAAAAGGTAGGATTCTCCGCGTTGTTCCGTGAGGAGGATTCACGGCCTGAAATGATAGCAACATTTCTCGCGGTTCTTGAGATGATTAAGCTGAAGAAAATACGCGCCGATTACAGTGAGGAGCGGGAGGAGTTTATTATATCCTCATGTTCGGGATCTGACGGAGCGCAATAGGTTAATGAAGGGATAAATTTTGATGGATAACATAAAATATGCCATAGAGGGTATATTATTTGCCGCAGGTGAGCCGGTTAAGGCGGCAAAGCTTGCCGTTGTACTGGACAGAAAGGTACAGGAGATAGAGGATGCTGTAGCTGAACTGAAAGAGGAATATGACAATGATCACCGCGGCTTTAATATTATAGAGATTTCAGACGGCTATCAGATATGCTCAAGACCTGAGTATTATACATATATACGTGAAATATTGGGTGAGCAGAGGAATCAGCCTCTTTCAAATGCCGCAATGGAGGCTCTGGCGATAATCGCGTACAAGCAGCCGGTAACGCGCGGCATGGTAGAGAAAATACGGGGTGTAAATTCCGACGGCTGCGTGAACAGACTCTATGAGCGGGGGTTGATAGATGAGTGCGGAAGGCTGGACGCGCCGGGCCGCCCGATTTTGTATAAAACAACGGACGTGTTTCTCCGCTGCTTCGGTCTGCGCACACCGCGCGATCTTCCGCCGATTAACTTTAAGAACATAATGCCGGAGCTTGCCGAAACGGGTGAGCAGCTGTCGATAACGGAGGATGAAGAAGTCGGGGAAGTCGGAGAGACACCGCAGCTTTCGGAGCAAACGGATCAGGAGCAGCAGCCGGAGCAGTAAGGTGTACGGAGGAGAGATAGCATGACAGTATTGATTGTTGCTGCAATAATTATCGCGGTTCTTGCAATTATATTTTTTATACCCATAAAATGTGAAGCATATCTTTCCTATACCAACAACGTCCTTGACCGGTCTTTTGATCTGAAGTACGGATTTATTCGAATACGTCTTCCGAAATCAAAGGAAACGGTTTCGGAGGCGGCTGATGAGACTGCAAAAGATGCGGAAAAAGAAACAGAGGAGAAACCGGATAAGGTAAAAAGCACCATATCATTTGTTCGCGCCAATATCACGGAGCTTAAGGAAGCTCTTTGTAAAATTCTGGGATATATGTTCAGGCATGCGGTTACAATAAATCAAATAGATATTAAACTGATTTTCGGCACAGAGGACGCAATGCAGACGGGACTTTTATTCGGGGCTGCGGCAGCGTTTATATATAATGTTCTCGGAGTTATGGATAAAAAGATGCGTCTTAGAAAGCATAGGGAAGAGTTTAAACCCGATTTTAAAAATCCGCATATTTTTGCGGAGGCAGGGGCTATAATAACAACGAATTTATTTAACCTTGCGGCTCTGGCAGTTATTATGCTGCTTCAGATTTTGCCGCTGTATAAAAAACACAAGAGTATGAAAGGGGAACACAAATAATGGCAAATCCGATTAAGGACCTGATTGAAACCGCCATAGATTCTATGGACGGATTGTTTACCGCTGAGAGTATTATCGGTGATACGGTAACGGCAGCGGACGGCACAATGATTATTCCTATCGCAAGAGTGGCTTTCGGCGTCGGAGGCGGCGGGAGCGAGTTCAAGGAAACCGATGCGGCAGGAAATAATCTGTTCGGAGGAGGCGTGGGCGCGGGTGCGTCTATCAGACCGGAGGGCTTTCTCGTTATAACAAAAAGCGGAAGCATCCGTTTTGTTTCTACGGACGAGGGGGCAGGACCTATCGAAAAGCTTATAGAGCTTGCGCCGGATATGGTTGACAGAATATCAGGGATATTCAACAAGAAGAAAAATAATGGAGATACTGCGGAAGAATGATAACTTTAAAGGACAAAATATTATCGGGTGTTATGAAGCCGACACGCTATACCGGCGGTGAGCTGAACGCTGTAATAAAGAATGCGGATGAGGTTGAGATAAGGTTCGGCTTCTGTTTCCCGGATGTTTACGAGATTGCAATGTCGCATCTCGGAATGAAAATAATATATCACACTCTCAATAATCGTAAGGATACATGGTGTGAACGTGTTTTTGCGCCTTGGGATGATATGGAGCAGGAAATGCGCAGGCATGATATGAAGCTGTTTGCACTGGAATCCGGCGATGAGGTAACACATTTTGACATACTGGGCTTTACATTGCAGTATGAGCTTTCATATTCAAATATTGTGAATATGCTTAATCTTGCAGGAATACCGCTTATGGCGGCAGAGCGGAGCGAGAGTTTTCCGCTTATTTACGGCGGCGGTCCGTGCGCGTATAATGCGGAACCGATTGCCGATATGTTTGATTTTTTCATGCTTGGCGAGGGCGAGGAACAGGTTCATGAAACAATGGAGGTTCTTAAGGCATGGAAGAAGGACGGAAAAAAGAGCAAGAAGGAGTTTCTTGAAAAGCTTCTCGATGAAGTAGAGGGTATCTATGTGCCGTCTTTCTATGATGTTGAATATAATGATGACGGAACAATCAGGAGCATAACGCCTAATAATCCTCATGCACCGGAAAAAATAAGAAAGCGTATTATGAAGGATTTTAACACCACCTATGCGCCGGATACAATTATTGTTCCCTTCGGCGAGGTTGTTCACGACCGTGTTATGCTTGAGGTTATGAGAGGCTGCCTCAGAGGCTGCCGGTTCTGCCAGGCGGGCTACATATACCGCCCGCTCAGGGAGAGAAAGCCGGAAACTCTTTTAGGACTTGCCAATGATCTGCTGTCGTGCAGCGGTTACGATGAAATTTCCCTGTCCTCTCTGTCTACAAGCGACTATTCCGGTCTGCCGGAGCTTACCGACGGTCTGCTTAAAATTACGGAGGAAAAGAAAATAGGTCTTTCTCTGCCTTCGCTGCGGATAGATAATTTCTCTCTGGAGCTTATGGAGAAGGTCCAGAAGGTAAGAAAAAGCGGTATCACGTTTGCGATAGAGGCAGGCACACAGCGTCTGCGCAATGTTATAAACAAAAACGTAATAGAGGATGATGTCATGAAGTCGACCGCTCTGCTTTTTGCGGGCGGCTGGACAAATGTCAAGCTGTATTTTATGCTGGGACTGCCGACGGAAACGGATGATGATGTGAAGGAGATAGCTGCGCTTGCGGGTCGGATTCTTGATGTATATTTTGACATTCCCAAGGAAGAGAGAGCTAAGAATATAAACATTACCATAAGCGCATCCTCCTTTGTGCCAAAGCCGTTTACGGCATTCCAGTGGTTTGGTATGAATTCGCGCGAGGAGCTTATAAGAAAGCAGCGGCTTGTAAGGGAGAATATTCCGAACAGGAGGATACGCTACACCTATCATGATGATAAGACAAGCTACCTTGAGGGTGTCTTTGCGCGTGGCGACCGGCGTCTTTGCAGAGCGATAATACGGGCTGTTGAGCTTGGATGTAAATTTGACAGCTGGGGCGATTTCTTTGACTTTGACAAATGGATGCAGGCAATAAGCGAGTGCGGACTTGATCCCGACTTTTACGCTGCAAGAGAGAGAAGCTATGATGAGCTTCTCCCGTGGGATCATATTGACATAGGAGTAACGAAGCAGTTCCTTATAAACGAGAATGAAAAGGCAAAGGCTGCAGCGACAACACCGCATTGCCGCTTAAAGTGCTCCGGCTGCGGCGCGGCGCAATTCGGTACGGGAGTGTGCTTTGAGGAGCGGAATAAGGAGGGTGCGGCGCAATGAGTAAATTTATTTTAAAATACGGCAGAGATGAACGTGTAAAGTTCATTTCACATCTGGACTTTGTGCGGTGCTTTCATAGGGCAATAAGACGTTCTAAGCTGAATTTTGAGTTCTCGCAGGGATTTAATCCTCATCCTGTTATGACGATTGCTCAGCCGCTGCCGGTTGGCGTCACAAGCGAGTGCGATTATATGAAGGTTGGCTTGGTAACAGGTCTTGACAATGATCAGGTCAGAGATGAGATAAACCGCTGTCTGCCACCGGGGTTCAGAATATATGCAGCATACCGTCTTAAGGCAAAGGAAATCGACCTGACTAAAATAAACCGGGCTGAATACATTGTGGAAATCGAATGTGAAGCTCCGGGGGACATAAATGCTCTTATGGAGCGGAGTGAGCTGACGGTTCCGAAAAAAACAAAGAAGGGAATAAGTGATTCCGACATAAGACCGCACATATTTGAAGCGGAGGACATGGGCTTTAAGGACGGTATTCAGACAATCGGACTTGAGGTATCCTGCGGCAGCAGCTATAATCTCAAACCGGAAACGGTTGTTGCGGCTATGGAAAAATACTGCGAAGGCTTTGTGCCGTCCTTCACCGCTGTACATCGAAAAAGAATGCTCATAGACGGCAATGAGGTTATGTAGAAGATTATGTATTAAGTACGATTAAAATACATGGTACTTAATGCAGGCTATAGCCGGACAGAACCCCGTAAAAACATTGTTATGATATTATTTGTAAAAAATTATTTATCTTATAGAAAGGAAAAATATATGTCAGAATTAACAGAAAAACTAAGACAGGAATTTGCCTCTAAGCTTAAGGCTGTATCTGATGCTAAGGAGCTTGACGGCATAAGAGTTGAATTCCTTGGTAAAAAAGGCAGTATTACAGAGCTGCTTAAGAATATGAGGAGTCTCTCTGCCGAGGAGAAAAAAACCTTCGGGCAGGAGGTTAACAGGCTTAAATCAGAGCTTGCAGACACGATTGCAAAAAAAACGGAGGAGCTTAAGAAAAAAGAGATTGAAAGAGAAATCAACACTATGCCGAAATTTGATGTTTCAATTCCGGCTTATCTTGAGAGAGGCTCTTACCACCCTATTACGCTTGTTCAGCGTGAGTGTGAGAGGATATTTAAGTCTATGGGCTTTACCGTTGAGGATTACAGCGAGATTGTGACCGACTATGAGTGCTTTGAATCGCTCAATATCCCCAAGCATCATCCGGCAAGGGATATGCAGGACACATATTATCTCACAAACGGACAGCTATTAAAATCACAGACGTCCGCGGCGCAGAACGCTATTTACAGAAAGTATAAGGATGCGCTCATACACGACGGTGTTCCGATCAAGGCGATATTCCCCGGACGCTGCTTCAGAAACGAGGCGACCGATGCGTGCCATGAAAACACCTTCTTCCAGATGGAAGGCGTTATGGTAGACAAGAATATTTCAATTTCCAATCTTATATATTTCATGAAGACAATGCTTTCGGAGGTATTTAAGAAGGATATAAAGGTAAGACTGCGACCGGGCTTTTTCCCGTTTGTCGAGCCGGGCTTTGAGCTTGATATAAGCTGCCTTATCTGCGGCGGAGAGGGCTGCCCTTCGTGCAAGCACAGCGGCTGGCTGGAGCTGTGCCCATGCGGAATGATCCATCCGGAGGTACTTAAGGCAGGCGGCATTGATCCTGAGGACTACACAGGCTTTGCGTTCGGGCTTGGTCTTACAAGACTTGCTATGATGAAGTACGGCGTTAAGGATATACGTGATCTAAACAGCGGCAGCTTAAAGAGCTTATCTCAGTTCACGGATGATGAATAACAGGAAAGGGGGAGAACATAATGTTTTTATCAATGAATTGGATTTCTGATTTTGTTGACCTGTCGGGTCTTGACAAGGTGAAGCTTATAAATCAGTTCTCACTGTCAACAGCAGAGGTTGAAAATGAAATATACTTCAAGGGCAGCGACATTAGCGGTATTGTTGTTGCAGAAATTAAGTCGGTTGAACCGCATCCGGATTCAAAGAAGCTGCATCTTCTGAAGGTTGACGCCGGAGACGGTGAGCTTACAGACGTTGTATGCGGCGCTCCCAACGTAAGAGTGGGAATGAAAACCGCGTTTGCAAGAGTCGGAGCAAAAATAGGCGAAATAGAGATTACTCCGCGGCCGCTTGCGGGATATGTGTCAAACGGTATGTGCTGTTCCGAAAAGGAAATAGGCATAAGTGACAACCATGACGGTATAATGGAAATAACTGACGATGTTGCGAACGGCACAGATATTAAAAGTGTTTATGCAATTGACGATATTATATTTGAGGTTGATAATAAATCGCTTACCAACCGTCCCGATCTATGGGGGCATTACGGCATAGCAAGGGAGTTTGCCGCGCTTTCGGGCAGACCGTTAAAGGCGATTGAAACGGTTGACCTTTCAAAGTACAACGACCTTCCCAAGGTTGATATGAAGATTGAGGACAAGCTCTGTCAGAGATATTCATGTCTGCAGGTTGAGAATATTTCAGCAAAGGTCAGTCCGGTCAATATGAGAATAAGGCTGTATTACTGCGGTATGAGGGCGATTAATTTCCTTGCCGACCTGACTAATTATTTGATGCTTGAAATGGGTCAGCCCATGCACGCGTTTGATTCGAGGAAGGTGGAAAAGATAAGAATAAAGCGTTTTGACAAGCCGTTTACATTTACAACACTTGACGGAGTTGAGCGCAGTATAGACGAGGATACGCTTATGATATGCAACGACAATACTCCCGTGGCAATTGCCGGTATCATGGGCGGACTTGACTCGGAAATTGTCGATGACACAACAACTCTGACTCTGGAATCGGCAACCTTTGATTCGGTATCCGTAAGAAAATCAACCGTAAGACTTTCACACAGAACTGACGCTTCAATGCGTTATGAAAAGTGCCTTGACCCGGAAATGACAGTTACGGCGATCGGACGCTTTGTAAAGCTTATGACGGATATAGACAGCGGAGTGAAGGTTGTATCATCACTCACCGATGAATATGCTTATCACTATCCTCAGATTGAGCTGAAGTTTGACAAGAAATTTGTTGACCGCTATACGGGTATTGAGATAAGCAATGAAACGATTGTAAAAACCCTGACGTCACTCGGCTTTGCAGTAACGCTTGACGGCAACAGCTTTGACGTTACGGTTCCCAGCTGGAGAGCTACAAAGGATGTTACAATAAAGGCGGATATTATCGAAGAAATTACGAGAATTTACGGCTATGACAACTTTGATGTTCACACCGCTCAGGCTCCGCTCTATCCTGTAAGAGCCGATATTGAAAAGACGGATGAGGACAGACTGAAGGATCTGCTTGTAAAGCGATATTCACTCCATGAGCTGCACTCATATGTATGGGCGTATTATGATGAATACAAGGCTCTGGGTATCGAGGTTGAGGACAACATAAAGCTTGTGAACGCTACAAACGCAAATATTGAGACAATACGCCGCTCAATTATCCCGACACAGCTTTGTCAGGTTAATTACAACACAGCGTATGCTCCTGATTTCGGCGTGTTTGAAATAGGCAGAATTGCCGACGGTATTGATCCGGAAACAAATCTTGCAAGGGAGCACAAGAAGCTTGCAATTACGCTGTTCAGCAAGACAAAGGATGTTGAAAAGCTTTATATGGAGCTTCGCGATATGCTTGCGGTTATGGCTGATGATATAAAACATTCAGCTCTTACCTTAAAGGAAAAGACCGCCGCGCATTCATACCAGCACCCGATTAATCTCAATGCGGTTTGTATAGGTGATAAGGAAATCGGTGAGATTGGTATTGTTCATCCGGTGGTTTCAAAGAAGATAGACAAGAAGGCAGCCATTGTATTTGCTGAAATAGACGTAAAGGAATTTTCTGAGATCGTAAACAACAGCATAATATATGCGGAGCCGTCGCGATACCCCGAAATGGAGATAGACCTCACATTTATGACAAGCACATTTATGCCTATAGGAATTGCGATTGCATCGGAAAAATCACCGATTATTAAAAAGATAAGGGTTACGGATGTTTACAGGGATGAAAACGGAAAAGCTATTACTGTCAGGATTACATTCTCAGACAGTAAAAAGACGCTCACAAGAGAAGAAGTGTCTGCTGTTATAGATTCAATTACGGCAAAGCTTGAAAAGAAGGGCATTTCCCTTAAGCAATAACTACAGATCTCGGCCGCAGCGGTAATGCTGCGGCTGTTCTTTTTACGATGGTATTGGAATTTAATTTATTTTTAATAAACCCCTTGTAAAAACTATCGCAGTGTGATAAAATAATAACAGATACGAAAGGGATGAAATACAATGTACAATGTAAAATCAATGTATGCCGATGACTTTATTGATGACAGTGAGATTCTCTGCAGTCTGGAGTATGCGCAGAATCACAAGGATGACCGTGCGCTGATAGAAAGCATTCTTGAAAAGGCTGCACAATGCCGAGGATTGACTCACAGAGAGGCATCTGTTTTGCTTGCCTGCGAGGATGATGAGCTGAATGAGAAAATGTATGCTCTTGCAAAGAAGCTGAAACAACGTATTTACGGTAACAGAATAGTGTTCTTTGCCCCGCTTTATCTTTCAAACTATTGTATAAACTCATGCACATATTGTCCGTATCACGTGAAAAATAAGCATATTTTCCGCAAAAAGCTTACACAGGATGAGGTGAGAGCGGAGGTTATTGCATTGCAGGATATGGGACATAAGCGTCTTGCGCTTGAGGCGGGCGAGGATCCGGTAAATAACCCTCTTGAATATATTCTTGAGTGTATCGACACAATTTATTCCGTAAAGCATAAGAACGGAGCAATCCGCCGTGTAAATGTCAATATTGCGGCAACGACAGTTGAGAATTATAAAAGGCTTAAAAATTCGGGAATAGGTACATATATACTGTTCCAGGAAACCTATAACAAAAAGAATTACGAGGAGCTGCATCCTGCCGGACCTAAGAGCGATTACTGCTACCATACAGAAGCAATGGACCGCGCGCAGCAGGGCGGAATTGACGATGTAGGACTGGGGGTTCTTTTCGGGCTCTCAACATATGCCTATGAGCTTTGCGGTCTGTTAATGCACGCAGAGCATCTTGAGGCCGTGTTCGGAGTTGGACCTCACACAATAAGCGTTCCAAGACTGTGCCCGGCGGATGATATTGATGTGGATGAGTTCTCAAATGCTCTGCCCGACAAAATATGGCAGAAAATAGTGGCGATTATAAGACTGGCTGTACCTTATACAGGTATGATCGTTTCCACAAGAGAGAGCGAGGCAAACCGCAGGGCGGCGCTTGAGCTTGGAATTTCTCAGATTTCGGGTGCATCCTCGACCTCGGTGGGCGGTTATGTTACGCCGGAGGATGCCGAGCACAATACAGCGCAGTTTGACAGGAGTGATACCCGCACTCTTGACGAGGTTGCGGACTGGCTTATTCAGATGGGATATATTCCGTCCTTCTGTACCGCGTGCTACCGTGAGGGGAGAACTGGAGACCGTTTCATGCCGCTTGCGAAGTCCGGCGCAATTCAGAACTGCTGTCAGCCGAACGCTATTATGACGCTCAAAGAATATCTTGTCGATTACGCAAGCCCGGAAACACAGGAACACGGCAATGCTCTTATCGAAAAAGAGCTGCTTAATATTCCGAATGCAAAGGTTCGTAAGATTACAATTGAAAATCTTAAAAAGATTGAGGACGGAATGAGAGATTTCCGCTTCTGATTGGGAAAATGCCGCGTAATTATTCTGCGCGGCATTTTTTGTGCAGCTTCGGCAGAGTAAATTTTTTGAAGCCTTTTATCTATATAGCTTGACATTTCGCATAGTTTTAGGTATAATATATATAATGGGCAGTGTTTGGGATTTCTGCTCATACGCTGCTTTATCGGAAAGAGGTGGAAGATTTTCCGATTTGCCGGTGTTTTACAATTTAATATGAAATAACCGAAAAAAATAGCGAGGTGGAGGCTATATATGGGTATATCAATTATTTTATCATTACTTTGCGGCGTTGCTCTGTTCCTTTTCGGTATGTCTCTTATGGGAGACAGTCTTAAGAAGGTTGCAGGAAACAAGATGGAGAATATTTTGTACAAGCTTACAAATACTCCTGTCAAGGGAATACTGCTTGGCGCTGTTGTTACCGCAATTATCCAGTCATCAGGCGCAACAACTGTAATGATAGTGGGCTTTGTTAACTCGGGTATGATGAAGGTTGCTCAGGCAATCGGAATTATTATGGGCGCGAATATCGGTACAAGCATTACCGGCTGGATTCTTTGCCTGTCATACATAGACGGCTCGAGCGGCATTGCATCAATTCTTTCTACAGCAACAATTCCGGCAATCATTGCTATTGTGGGAATTGTCATAAAAATGGCATCAAAGAAAAGCGCATACCGCAGCGTTGCGGATATAATGCTCGGATTTGCCATTCTTATGACCGGTATGCAGATGATGAGCGGCTCTGTAGCTCCTCTGAAGGAGAATGATTTGTTTGTAAACATGATTACCATGTTTTCAAATCCGGTGCTGGGTATTATAGGCGGTATTCTTCTTACCGTAGTTCTTCAAAGTGCGTCGGCGTCCGTCGGCGTTATACAGGCTCTTTCGGCAACGGGGAATATTTCGTTTGCTGTTGCGCTGCCGGTAATAATGGGTATCGGAATAGGCGCATCATGTCCGGTTCTTCTTTCTGCGATAGGCACAAACAAGAACGGAAAGAGGACTGCGCTTATCTATCTGTTAAACGATACCTTCGGTATGCTGATCTGGTCAATAATATTCTATTCGGCAAACGCGCTGGTTCATTTTAAGTTTTTGGATATGGTTATGTCTCCGGTGAGCGTGGCATTTCTTAACACAGCCTTCCGAATGGCAACGATGTTTTCTTTGCTGCCGTTTATGAAGCTGATGGAAAAGCTTGTGTTCGGGCTTATCAAGGATACGGAGGAGGATAAAGAGAATCAAGCAGATTTCAGTCTGCTGGAGGAACGATTCCTTAATTATCCTATACTTGCTATCACGCAGACACAGACTGTTATGAATGATGTTGCAAAGCGTTCAAGAAAGGCAGTATACCGCGCTCTGGGACTGCTCAAGGAGTTTGATGATGTAATATTTAACAAGGTCAAGGTTACGGAGGCTTTGGTGGACAAGTATGAGGACAGGCTCTGTACATATCTTATGAAGCTGACAGTGAGAAAGCTTACCCCGGCGGAGAAGCAGAAGGTTTCAAAGCTTCTCTATACGATAAGCGACTTTGAGTCTCTGAGTGACTATGCCGTTAATATAGGGTTTATTGCAAGTGAGCTTAATGAGAGAAAGATTGAGTTCTCGGCAAAAGCGCGTTTTCAGCTGAGTATTCTGGCTGAGGCAACAAAGGAGATTGTGGATCTCGTGGTTGACGGTTTTGTGGAAAACGACTTCGGAAAGATTAAGAAGGTTGAGCCGTTAAGAGAGGTCATAGACATTATGTGCGACGACATAAAGGAGCAGCATATAGACCGTCTTAGGGAGGGCGTGTGCGTTCTTGCCGACGGTACTCCGTTTAATGATATACTATCGTTCGTTGAGAGAATAAGCGCGCACTGCTCAAATATTGCGGTTGCGGTAAATAAGCTTGAAACTCAGGCATTTGACAGCTCCGACAAACCAAAGGCTGCCAGAGAGCTGAGGAATGCGGAATATCTCAATTCCTTTAAATATTACGATAAAAAATATGATATTGATGTTCCGATGCCGGTGTGAGTTCATACGGCAGTATCCCGACGCAGCGGTGTCGGGATTTTTTGTCTGCTGCTTGACATAATATAGTAAATATGATATTATAATTATTATTCTGATACAGGAGGTATTTACAAATGAAATTTATTGGGGAATTCAAGGAATTTATCGCAAAGGGTAACGTGGTGGACATGGCTGTTGGTATTGTTGTCGGCGGTGCATTTACTTCAATTGTCAATTCACTTGTCGGCGATATTATCACTCCGTCTATTGCACTCATAACAAAGCTTTTCCAAAAGGGGACAGAAGCAGTTGCAGGTGAGGTTGGAGCTGAGGAAACGGCAAACAAGCTGCTTAATATGTCAAATTGGGTTATACCAGGCACTGAAATCAATATAGGTAATTTTATTCAGTCAATCATAAGCTTCCTTATTTTGGCATTTATTATCTTCTGCTGTGTAAAGGGCATCAACACAATGCGTGCAAAAATGGAAAAACCAAAGGAGGAGACTGAAGCTCCTGCGGAAAAAGCGGAGGATATTAAGCTGCTGGAGGAAATCCGTGATGCGCTTGTTAATAAAAACAACAAATAATATACAGCCCTTAACAGGGCTGTATATTATTGCTGTTCACTATTGATTATCCACTTAGCTGCGGGGTGTTAATCACCGGGCTGCGGTTTAATACATTCCGCCCATTGACGGATCCATTGCCGGAGCTGCCGGAGCAGGCTCAGGCTTATCTGCAACGAGGCTCTCTGTTGTAAGAACCATTGATGCAACCGATGCCGCATTCTGGAGCGCACTTCTTGTTACCTTAACCGGATCAACAATTCCCATTTCGATCATATTTCCGTATACGTTTGTGAGCGCATTGTAGCCTTCGCCGAGAGGGAGTGACTTAACCTTATCAACGATTACCGCACCTTCAAGTCCTGCATTCTTTGCAATCTGCCATGCAGGCTCTTCAAGCGCCTTTAATACTATCTGTACGCCGGTCTTTTCGTCGCCCTCTGCTTCCTCAAGGAGTGCTGCAACCTTCGGAAGTACATCAAGATATGATGTGCCGCCGCCTGCGATTATACCTTCCTCTACAGCCGCCTTTGTCGCTGCAAGAGCATCTTCAATTCTGAGCTTCATTTCCTTCATTTCGGTTTCTGTTGCAGCGCCTACTCTGATTACCGCAACACCGCCTGCAAGCTTTGCAAGTCTTTCCTGAAGCTTTTCACGATCAAAGTCGGAGGTTGAGTTTTCAATCTCACTCTTGATAACCTTAACTCTGTCAGCGATTGCAGCCGAATCGCCCGCACCGTCAACAATAATGGTAAGCTCCTTGGAGATCTTAACCTGCTTAGCGCGTCCGAGCATTGATACGTCTGCATCCTTAAGCTCCAGACCTATCTCCTCTGTGATAACCTGACCGCCTGTGAGAATTGCTATATCCTGAAGCATAGCCTTTCTTCTGTCGCCGAAGCCCGGAGCTTTAACCGGAACACACGTAAATGTGCCGCGGAGCTTGTTGAGAATGAGTGTTGAAAGTGCTTCACCCTCTACATCCTCTGCAATGATTACCATCTTTTTGCCTGCCTGAACTACCTGTTCAAGAAGCGGGAGTATCTCCTGGATGTTTGAAATCTTTTTATCTGTGATAAGAATGTACGGATCATCAAGCACCGCTTCCATTTTATCTGTATCAGTTACCATGTACGGTGTGATGTATCCGCGGTCAAACTGCATACCTTCAACTATTTCCGAATATGTCTCAGCTGTTTTTGATTCCTCGACAGTGATTACTCCGTCCGATGTAACCTTTTCCATTGCCTCCGCAATCAATTCACCGACTTCTTCATTAGCTGCCGAAACTGCTGCAACTCTTGCTATGTCGTTCTTGCCCGATACCTTCTTTGCCGCTGCAAGGAGATTATCAACAGCAACGTCAACCGCTTTCTGGATACCCTTTCTTACGATCATCGGATTAGCGCCCGATGCTACATTCTTAAGGCCTTCTCTTACAAGCGCCTGAGCAAGCAGGGTAGCTGTTGTTGTACCGTCACCTGCAACATCGTTTGTCTTTGTCGCAACCTCTTTAACAAGCTGCGCACCCATATTTTCGAACGCGTCCTCAAGCTCAATTTCCTTTGCAATTGTTACGCCGTCGTTTGTGATAAGCGGAGCGCCGAACTTTTTGCCGAGAACAACATTTCTGCCCTTAGGTCCGAGTGTGATTTTTACTGTATCTGCAAGCTGGTTGATACCTGCTTCAAGTGAATGTCTTGCATCCTGTCCGTATTTGATTTCCTTTGCCATAGCTTTTTACTTCCTTCCTTGATGAATTAGTCTGTTACCTTTGCGAGAATATCACTCTGACTTACTATTTTGTATTCCTCGCCGTCAACCTTTACTTCTGTTCCCGCATAGCGCGCTGTAAGAATCTTATCGCCTACAGAAACCTCCATAGGTACTGTTTTGCCGTCAACAACTGCGCCGGGTCCTACTGCGATTACTTCTGCAACCTGAGGCTTTTCCTGTGATTTTGATGAAAGGATAAGACCGCTCTTGGTGGTTTCCTCTGCCTCAAGTGCCTTAATAACAACTCTGTCTGCTAATGGTTTAATTGTCATGATAAATTACCTCCTGTATTATATAGTAATTAAAAGGCAAATGCCTTTCATTTGCTTTTGGTTTTTGTTAGCACTCAACGCCTTTGAGTGCTAACAATGTATATTATCGTCTTTTTATTGCTTTTTTTCAAGCTGTAAAAATGTTAAAAAATATAAATATTACTCCAAAATACTTAATTTTGCTTTGATTTTCTTTTAATTTTGCAGTATGAGCTTTTTTGCGAATATTAACATTTAGTTCATAAATATGCTTATGATAAAAAGTTTTCCATGAGAGCCAGGGCATCTGACAGGGTGTCAAAGTGAATACCTTCCTTCAATTCCGCAACATCCGATGCGGGAAAGGAAGCCTCACTTATTTCGTTATTTGAGATAAGACGACTCGCTCCGTTTTCGTCAAGATACAGACGCAGTTCTCCGTCCTCCAGTATTACCCGATAGCGCGGGGGTGTTTCGGAAGCTGCGGGGGCAGGGGTTCCGTCGGGTATTCCCGTTGCCGTTACAGATGCCTGCATTGTCATAAGACCTTTCCCGTTGTGATAGCCTATGCCTATTCCGACAGCAAAAATAGCCGCCGTTAAACATACATATGCAGCTATTGCAAGTATATTCCTCGGATTTGTAAGCAATTGTTTCATTTTTTTGATTTCCTCCTGTTTATATTGGTATTTAAATAAATTTTTACCTATAAATAAAAAAATCATACTAAAACTATTGAAAAAGTTTTAATTTTATTATATAATATTTTTAAGTGCATAATTTTGAATTAGGCGCTCTATATATAATCATCTGACAGGAGGATAAATCAATGGCAGATTATCGAAGACGCAACCGCGGTTCATCAAATAACCGTAATAATGATATAGATAATTTTGACTGGGATGCATTTGACAGGCAGACCTCAAGGGATATAGAAGAATATCGCTCGGAGGAACCCATGCGCCGCAGACGCACGGGGAGCAGTGCCGGAGGCAGACAGTCCTCAGCGCGAAGCTATGCCGGTGATGCGGGCGCGCGCAGAGTGAACGGACAGCGTTCGTCATCGGGCAGCTCATACGGCTCAGGCCAGCCGTCAGGGAACAGGAAAAAGAAAAGGAAGAAAAAGCTTACCGAGAAACAGATAATGTTCAGAAAACGAGTAAGAACAGTTATTCTTGTTGCTGTTCTTGTGTGCGTTGTAATATGCTCAGGTATGTTTGTCGGAATGTATGCAGCTGTTTCGCGTGAGATAAGGGATATGAATATAGAAAATCTTGCGCTTAACTATACTTCTACAATATATTATTATGACCGATACGGCAATGAGCAGGAGCTGACGAAGATCCATTCGGATCAAAATCGTATATGGGTTGACTCGAATGCGATTTCTCCGATCTTCAAGGATGCTATCGTTTCAATAGAGGACGAGCGCTTTTATAAGCATAACGGAGTCGATATGAAGCGTACAATCGGTGCAACCGTTAAATATGTAGCCGCAAAAGTCGGTATAGGCAAGTCAAATTACGGCGGTTCAACAATTACTCAGCAGGTTATAAAGAATATAACCAAAGAGGATGATTTCAAGGCTACCCGTAAAATAAAGGAAATGATGCGCGCTATTGCTCTTGAAAGGCAGCTTTCAAAGGATGAAATACTTACAATGTACTGTAACATTGTATACTTTGCCAATAACTGCAACGGCGTTGAGGCAGCAGCCAAAACATATTTCAATAAGTCAGCAAGTGAGCTGAATTTGCAGGAGGCTGCATCAATTGCAGGTATTACACAGTATCCTTCTGAGTACGATCCCCTTGCGCATCCGGATAAGAATGTGGAAAAGAGAAACACCGTTCTTTCAAAGATGTATGAGCTCGGCAAAATCTCAGAGGCCGATTATCATGCCGCAGTTGCAGCCCCGCTTGAAACCAACAGCGATTACCGCAACGAGCAGCAGGAGGTTACCTCATTTTTTGAGGATCAGGTCGTTAATGATGTTATAAGGGATCTGATTAATCAGAAGCAGTATTCGGAGGATTTCGCCACAAGTCAGGTATATAACGGCGGACTTAAGATATATGCGACAATTGATGAGGATATTCAGACTGTTATGGAGGATGTGTTTGAGGATACGTCCAATTTCCCATACGGCACATCAGCGCAGTCGGCAATGGTTATCGTTGATCCTTATACCGGTCAGGTCAAGGGTCTGATAGGAGGACTGGGAAAAAAGACCGACATCCGAGGATTTAACCGTGCTACTCAGGCGGTTCGTCAGCCGGGTTCGGCAATAAAGCCGTTGTCGGTTTACGGTCCGGCAATAGATATGGGAGACATTACGGAAATGGATATCGTAACGGATGAGGCTATTGAGATAGGCTATGATAACTGGAAGCCTAAGAACTCATATTCGGGCTTCAAGGGCGATATGACGATAAAGGAGGCTGTTGCAAGATCATCGAACATTCCTGCGGTCAAGGTTTTGGATACGGTAGGTCTTTCAAATTCCTTAGGCTATCTTCAGAATAAATTCCATCTCTCAACAATTACTGACGGAGATAAAAACTATTCATCACTTGCTTTAGGTGGTCTTACGCAGGGCGTAACCGTGAAGGAAATGGCTGCGGCATACGGTGTATTTGTAAACAACGGTAAATATATAACACCGTATACCTATACACAGGTTCTTGACGGAGCAGGGAATGTGATTTTACAGAATAATGTGAACGAAAGTCAGTCAATGAGTGAGTCTGCGGCTTATATCACAGCCGACCTCCTTTCAGGCCCGGTAAACCTTTCATACGGTACTGCGACACGAGCAAGATTAAGCTGCGGAATGCCGGCATACGGGAAGACCGGAACAACTGATGATGACTTCGATAAATGGTTTGTCGGATTTACGCCTTATTATGTAGGCGCATGCTGGTTTGGATTCGATTCTCCTGCATCACTTTCGCAGTCGGGCATAAGCGGAAATCCGTGCGTAACGGCGTGGAAGCTTGTGTTTGACAGTATAAGCAAGAATCAGGATTATAAGGAGCTTACTGTTCCTGCATCCGTAGTTCAGGAGAAGGTATGCTCAATAAGCGGTGAGCTGGCAAATAACACCTGCGATACAATCACGGCATACTTTGTAGCCGGAACACAGCCTAAAACGTATTGCAGCAATCACTACAATATAAAAGAGTCGTCGGAATTTGCCGGACACGGTACCTCCACAGGCGATAAAACACAAGTGACGCCTGAAGTAAAAGCTACTCCTAAAGCGGAAGCAGGCAACGGAACGGCGGGCAACAGTTCAGGCAATGCTGCGGATATTCCGAATCACGGCAGCGGCGGTGCTGCAATAAGCGGCGGCGGAGCAGCTCCGGGAGGCGGAAGCGCGGGAGGTGCAAGCTCTTCCGGCGGCACGGCAGGCGGCGGTGCGCCGACATATAGCGGCGGAGCATCCTCCGGAGGCGGTGCCCCTGCGCCTGATGTCGGAGGGGCGTCCGGAGGCGGTGCCCCTGTGCCTGATAGCGGAGCGTCATCGGGCGGAGGAGCAGCTGATTCGGGTGTGACAGGCGGAGCAGCGGACAGTGGTATTACGGCTGAATAAGAAAACACAGGAGTGTATTGACAATGGGTAATAAAAATAACATTGGAAACATTGATGTGCCGCAGGACATGGTCGTACTTGAGGACGATCGGGGCAGAGAGGTGCATTTCGAATATCTTGATTTGATTGAGTATGAAGGCATTGAGTATGCGGTACTGTTCCCGCTTGATGATGACAGCAATCAGGTGGTAATTCTGAGAGTAAATTCGTTTGACGGTGAAACGGAGGAGCTGTCGGGAGTTGAGGATCAGGATATTCTCCAAGCAGTCTTTGATATTTTCATGGAACGCTGCAGTATGTTATAATTTTAGAAATACGAGGGGAGTGATGCTGATGAAATGCAGCATATGCGGTGCGGAGCTTGAATACGGCTCAAATATTTGTAAATATTGCGGGAATATAGAAAAGGCTGCTGCACCGGAGCTGATTCCGGAGGATGCTCCTGAATCCGACAGCATTGAGTATACAAGAACATTTGACATACAAAGAAAAACGAATGACAGACCTAAGAGCGAGGGGATAGGTGCGGTTCTGCCCGAAATTCCTGACAAACCGCCTGTATATAAGCCTCCTGTCGTGGAGGAGAACGTACAGGAGAATTATGAAGAAACTATATCCGCAGGGAGTGAACATGACATGGGTGCAGGCAAGACACGTAAGAATGGAAAAAAGAACAATCATCCGGTACGCACAGCTGTAATTATGGTTCTGGTAATGATTGTTATTTTTGCAGTGACCTTCTCTGTATTTTTCAGACTTCTGGGAGGGAGCTTTAGCAGGGAAGAGCCGACAGATACTCCGTCACCGGAGGCAACGCTGCCTGTGGTAGCTGCAGAGCAGGATGTGTCTACACAAGCTCCCACGCAAAAACCGGCGTCCTCGGCAGCTAAGAAGCCCCAAAAGACTGAGAAAGCCCCTGAGGAAAAAAAGACTGAAACCCCGAAGGCGACAGAGGATACAAGAAGCTCAGATTATCTTTTTGATTCATCACATAATGTTATACGTGAGTCGGAGCTTGAAGTACGTTCAAGAGAGGAAATAAAGCTCATTTATTATGAGATATATGCGCGTCACGGATATGATTTTCAGGATACCGGTCTGAAGGAATACTTTTTGGGTAAAACATGGTATGAGCCTGTCACGGGACACCGTGAGGCGGCAGAGTCGGAATTTAATGCGGTAGAACGTGAAAATATAGAGGTAATAGAAGCGTATCAGCGCGAGCAGGGCTGGAGGCAATAAGGAATGAAAAAAATGATGATAACAAGGAAGTGGATCCGGAGATTATGAAAATGAGAAAATTGATATTGGCGGTTGCCGCTATGATGATGACCGCAGCTGTAAATGCACAGGCATTTACCTTCCCCGTGCCGGACTGGGGGGCATTGCTGAATGAAAGGAAGAATATGGTTACCGAGGATGAATTTGAGCTGTATACCGAGGGCAGTGTTGATTCTGCCCCGTATTACGGCGCAAGGCTTGAACCGCGGGGAGGAACATATATCGGAATGGTTGCCGAAACCTCACAGGAATTTCAGCCGCTGGGGAGTTATCTTACCTATATTCAGGAGATGAGCCAGAACGATTTGTATTATCCTGCAAATTCTATGATAGAGAGTGATAATGTTATACCCATGGTGGGGTGGACGATTACAGATATAAACAGTATCGATTATAATCAGGTACGCAGGGTTTTAGATCGGCTGAATACGTATAATAAGCCGATGTTTATAAGATTTGCAAACGAAATGAACGTGTCAGCAATCGGAAGTGATCCCGATAAGTATGTGGAGGTATTCAGAACGGTTGCGAATATGGTGCATGAATACCCGAATTTTGCAGTGGTTTGGTCTACTAATGATATAGGTGCGCTTAATCGCCCGTTTGAATATTTTTATCCCGGTGATGAATATGTTGACTGGGTGGGAGTGAGTTCCTATGTAATCAGGTACTTCCAAGGGAATAAGAACACCTCATATAATGACAGTGTTTATTTTATGACGGGAGATTACGCATGGGCAACAAACAGATTGAAGCCGATTATGGAGTTTCTGTCAAAAAATAATATAAACAAACCTGTTATGGTGGGTGAGGGCGGTGTTGCGACAAATAACAATTTAGGTGATGATTGCGAAGAATGGGCAAAACCGAGACTTAGAAATATGCTGTGGTATATCAATATGAAATATCCGCAGGTTAAAATGATAAACTATTTTAATGTTCGCCGTGATCACGAAAAAGAGAAGTTTGATATTTCGGATTATCCGTATGCTGCAAATATATACAAGGAGGCATCGTCAAGTGGGGCATATATACGCCGGGCAGGAGGCAAACCTGATTTTGTGTTCCGACCGGCAAACAGCGGGGAGACATTGACGGCAAAGGATGACATAGTAAAGCTGTACACATTGGCGTATCTGACCGGCAAGCCTAATATAACGGTCAATTACAGTATAGACGGAAGCTGGTATCATTCTTCAAATGAAATACCGTATATCTGTCGTATGTCGTTGTCGGGTATCTCAGACGGGGAGCACACGCTGACAATCAGGGCGGAAAATAAGGAGAAGAGCTATGTGTTCTATAAGTCAGGGCAGAGCATCAGGTTCGGCGCAGAGCCGGAAGGCTCTGCTGCAAAGCCCGAAGGCGGCAGTGATACGGCTATTAAGGTAACTTACAACGGCAGGGAGCTGGCGTTTGACCAGCCGCCTGTGATACGCGATGATCGCACACTTGTACCCATGCGTGCTATTTTTGAGGCATTGGGCGCAGATGTCGATTGGAACGAAAAAACGCGGACTGCCACAGGAACAAAAGACAGAAAGCGTATTTCTATCACCATAGGGGAGAACAGGATTAATATAAACGGAGAGAATACAGAATTGGATGTTGCTGCACAGCTTATAAACGAAAGAACTATGATACCTGTAAGAGCAATAAGTGAAGCATTTGACTGCAGGGTTGATTGGGACAGCAGCAGTAAAACCGTTATTATTACCGAAAAAAATATTTAATAAAAAGTATTGAGTTATCACTTTTCTTGGTGTATAATATAAGTATTACAGCTTTTAAGGAGAAAGAACATATATGTTCGGTAACGATATTAGTATAGATTTGGGAACAGCAACGATGCTTGTCTATATAAAAGGCAAGGGCATAGTGCTTGATGAACCGACGGTTATCGCAGTGGATACCGATAAGAATGAGGTTGTAGGCGTCGGAACGGAGGCGCTGGAAATGTTGGGCAGAACACCGCCAAACATAAAGGCGGTACGCCCTCTTCATGACGGTGTGATTTCATATTATACGCTTGCTCAGGAAATGATCCGCCGCTTGATAAGGAAGGCGCTGCACAGAGTACCGGGCAGACCAAGGATAATGATGTGCGTTCCTTCGGGTATAACCGATGTTGAACAGCGCGCGGTTATTGAGGCGGCGCGGGAGGTAGGAGCAAGGGACATCTATATTATTGAGGAGCCTGTAGCTGCTGCTCTCGGCGCCGGAAGGGACATTTCACAGGCACGGGGGACTATGGTTATAGATATCGGCGGCGGAACGACAGATATTGCCGTTATAGCTCTGGGAGGCGTGGTATGCAGCCGTTCAATGAAAATTGCCGGAGATGAATTTACAGAGGAGATTATACGCTATATGCGCAAGGAAATGAATCTTCACATTGGTCCGCGCACTGCCGAAAAGCTTAAATGTACCGTAGGCGGAGTTGTAAAGCGGGATAAGGAGATTGTATGCACGGCTAAGGGCATCAGCGCTATTACCGGGATACCGAAGTCCGTTACGGTTTCGTCAAATGATTTATACAATATATTCGAGGAGTTCGTTTATAACATAACGGAGCGCGCAAGAGAAGTTCTTGAGGAAACCCCTCCGGAGCTTCACGGAGATATAATTCAGGACGGAATAATCCTGACAGGCGGCGGCGCGATGCTTTACGGTCTTGACCGACGGATATCCGATACGATCGGAGTGGAATGTCATCTTGCCGATGACATAATTCAATGTGTTGTAAAGGGATCAGGTATTGCTTTGGAGCAAATTGATTCCGTCGCAGATCCGACACATGTATACCATAAAAAAGCTTATATTCATGAAGGTTAAATATAATAGTGAAAAGGAGAGAATAAAATGTCAGAACCAATTATGAACAATATCGAAATTCAGAGGATTTTACCGCATCGTTATCCGTTCCTGCTTGTGGACAAGATCATAGAGCATGAGCCCGGTAAGAGAATAAAGGGTATTAAGAATGTAACTGTCAACGAGCCGTTTTTCCAGGGACATTTTCCGGGGAATCCTATCATGCCGGGAGTGCTTATATGTGAGGCTCTTGCGCAGGTAGGTGCTGTTATGCTTCTGGGCATGGAGGAGAATAAAGGAAAGCTTGGTGTGTTTACGGGTATTAACAACTTCAAGTTCAGAAGACAGGTTGTTCCGGGCGATACGCTTGAGCTTAATGCAGAGCTTGTAATGTACCGGCACGGTATGGGCAAAGCAAATGTTGAGGCTGTAGTTGACGGCAGTACTGCCGCAAAGGGAGAAATAAGCTTTGCCGTAGTTGAAAACAATGGCGTCTGAGGAAGTTTTAGACGATTTGCAGAACGGATATTACATATGGCAGCGCAATGACGGCTTTAAGTTTGGTATTGACGCTGTCCTGCTGTCCGATTTTGCAAAGACCTGTACGGGACGTGTGATGGATTTATGCACGGGTACAGGGATTATACCGCTGCTGCTTGCTGCAAAGTCCGCGGCACGGGAGATATGTGCTGTGGAGCTTCAGAGTGAGATTGCCCAAATGGCTCAGCGCAGTGTGGAATACAACAGCTTAAACGACAGGATTCATATTATGTGTGCGGATCTCAAGGATGCCCCTGAGCTGTTCGGGAGGGGAAGCTTTAATTGTGTTACGGTTAATCCGCCGTATATGAAGGCGGGAGCGGGACTTGTAAACGATGGCGGAATGAAAACAATTTCGCGTCATGAGGTATGCTGTACTCTTGATGATGTCATCCGTGTTTCATCAGAGCTGCTCAAGCCGTTTGGAAAGCTTTTCATGGTACACCGACCGTCAAGGCTGACCGATATTTTCTGCTGTATGCGCAAATACAGGCTTGAGCCTAAGCTGATACGGCTTGTTGCGCCGCGCGCGGGAAAGGAGCCGAATCTTGTTCTGGTACACGGCGTAAAAAATGCGAAAAGTGATTTAAAGCTTTTGCCGCAGCTGATTGTATACAATGAGGACGGCAGCTATTCAAAGGAGATTGATGAGATTTATGGCAGATGAAAAGGGTACGCTTTATTTGTGTGCAACGCCTATAGGAAATCTTGGTGATGTATCTTCAAGGCTGCTTGAGATACTGGAAACGGTTGATCTTATTGCGGCGGAGGATACACGACAGACCTTGAAGCTTCTGAATCGCTTCGGCATAACGAAGGCTATGACCAGCTACCATGAGCATAACAAAAAGGCTAAGGGAGAATATCTTGTGAAGCTTCTCATGGAGGGGAAAAATATCGCACAGGTATCTGATGCAGGCACTCCTGCCATTTCAGATCCGGGTGAGGATCTTGTCAGGCTTTGCATTGAAAACGATATAACCGTGACCTCAGTTCCGGGACCTGTCGCGGGAATTAATGCGCTTATTCTTTCAGGTCTTTCCACAAGCCGCTATGCCTTTGAGGGCTTTTTATCGGTAAATAAGCGTCACCGCAATGAGCATCTTAACAGTATAAAAAACGACACCCATACGCTGATTTTTTATGAGGCTCCGCATAAGCTGAAGACCACAATTGACGATATGCGCATCGTGTTCGGCGGCGAAAGAAGGATTGCACTGGCGCGTGAGCTTACAAAGATACATGAGGAGGTTATCCGCACAACGCTTGACGGTGCGGCTGAACTGTATTCGGAAAAGTCACCGCGAGGGGAATATGTTATTGTTGTCGAGGGTGCGAAGGCGCGCAGTGATGAGGCTGAATGCTTCTGGGAGACTATGAGTATCAAAGAACACGTTGAAAAATATATAGCGGAGGGCATGAGCTCAAAGGATGCGGTAAAGGCTGCGGCGGGCGACAGAAAGCTGCCGAAGCGAGAAGTATATAATGAATATCATAAGGAGGGATAGGCTTGGATTTTAAACAGTTCAGGCAGCGTACATTTTTAACGGCAGCAGCCGCGGCGGCGGTTTACAGTGTTGCGGCGGGTAAGGGTCCGTTTAATAAGCTGCGTTTTGGTGAGCAGCATGAGGCGCTTTCGAGATTCGTGGATAATAATTATCCCGACTGTTCATATTCCGCAATTACGGTTCACGGTAAGGGCTGGGCTTCGGTAATACGCCGGCACGGAAGAACCGTTAAGTTTGTATATTTTCTGAAGGGTCGGGACGGGAATTATATTTTTACCGAATCCGATGAGAAAATTAATTAATACTGTGTAACACAATTACCTCGAAATGAATAGTATATATTACAAATCATGAAGGAGGTAATTGAATATGTGTTTATTCGGAAATAACAACAACTGCGGAGGTAGTGAGTGGATCTGGATATTTATTATCATTATTCTCATCTGCTGCTGCGGCAATAACGGCTGTGGTGGTTCAAACGAATGCGACTGCCCGCATCCTTGCTGCTGATTAAATCTCCGTAAACGGAGGTTTTTCTGAGATAAAAAATCATAAAGATACGCATGATTAATATGGGCGCGGCAGAGCTTATTGGCTTTGCCGCGCTTTCGCCTCTTTTTGCTTTTTAAATAAGTACAATAATATTGTCAATCCTTGATGTTGCCGTCGGTCGAAATTATCTTCACTTGCCACGGAATAAGCTTTCCGCTTTGCTGCAATGCGGATTTAACCGCGTATTCGATACCGCCGCAGCAAGGAACCTCCATTCGCGTTACCGTTACGCTTTTTATGTCATTACAGCGTATAATTTCTGTCAGCTTTTCCGAATAATCAGTGCTGTCAAGCTTCGGACAGCCGATCAGTGTGATGTGATTTTTTATAAATCTCTCATGAAAGTTCCCGTATGCGTATGCTGTGCAATCAGCGGCTATAAGCAGATTGGCACCGTTAAAATACGGGGCGTTTATCGGAGCAAGCTTGATTTGCACAGGCCACTGCGATAATCTGCTTCCGATTTCAATTGTTTGGTTATCAACGGAATCGTTGCGCTGTATTTTCTTTATATTTGTACCGGGACATCCGCACGGCAAGGATGCTTTCTTTTGCTGATTTGCTTTTACGGCGGCCTCGTCGTATGCAGCAGCTTCACGCTCCACAAAGGCTATTGCGCCGGTCGGACAGGCAGGCAGACAGTCCCCCAGCCCGTCGCAATAATCGTCACGCAGCAGCCTTGCCTTTCCGTCAACCATACCGATTGCGCCCTCATGACAGGCTGCGGCGCAGGCTCCGCAGCCGTTGCACTTTTCTTCGTCTATTTGAATAATTCTTCTGATCATTATGTTTTCCTCCTGAAATATTTTGTATAATCTTGCTTTCGCGTGATAATTATAATATAATAAAAGAAATAAATCTGTTGTATTTACAACAAAAGGAGTTTTATATGAAAAAATATTTGCATATATTGAAACTGTCAAAATTGTTCGCCGGAATAAACGATGATAAAATTGAAGCTGTGCTGCTTAGTCTGTCTGCGGTAAAAAGGAGCTACCGCAGAGGTGAGTATATCTTCCGCGCAGGAGAACATATATCATCAGTCGCACTGCTCTTAGAGGGAGGCGCGCATATTCAGCGTGAGGACTATTGGGGAAATCTGAGTATATTAAATAAGGTTATCAAGGGAGACGTTTTCGGAGAAGCATATGCGGTGTCCGGCGGCTGCGCGCTTCTGAATAATGTGGTTGCGGTGGAGGATAGTACAGTATTATTTTTAGACTTTTATCGTATTTTCACTGCAGCTCCTTCGGATTGCAAATTTTACCCGGTGCTTATACAAAATTTCTTTGCTCTGCTCGCGGAAAAGAACCGAATGCTTGCGCAGAAGTTAGGTCATATGTCGCAGCGTACAACCCGTGAAAAGCTGCTGTCGTATTTATCGGAGCAATCAATAAAATCAGGAAGCTCCTCCTTTGCTATTCCCTTTAACCGTCAACAGCTTGCGGATTTCCTGTCTGTTGACCGGAGCGCTATGTCAAATGAGCTTTGTAAAATGAGAGATGAGGGCTTGCTCTGCTTTAACAGAAACAGGTTCATTTTAAAGTAAGGCAGCCATTCTTTGGATAGGGGGGCATATCCGCGATGAATCCGGCAGAGGCAGGGGCGAATTTTCTGTAAGTTTCTGTAAGAAACAAAAAATAAATTTTTTTTATTAAAACTATTGACAAACGGATTAAATAATGCTATAATATTATACGTTGTCAGAGAGAAATGACAGAATTAACATAGCGGGGTAGAGCAGTTGGTAGCTCGCAAGGCTCATAACCTTGAGGTCGCTGGTTCAAGTCCGGTCCCCGCACCCAATTAGAAATGCTTAATGAAGCCATTGCTGCTGAATTAAGCATTTTTTTGTTTACAGATTTTGAACATTAGTCGTTTTGAACAAAAAAAATCAGACACAAATAAGCAAACTTAATCAATTCAGAAAAAAGTAAAAAAATAAAATAAAACACTTGCAATTTTATGAAAAATGTAGTATACTGATATAGTATTATGTATTAAATTTGTGGAGGTGTAAACTTTGCCAAACATTAAATCAGCAAAGAAGCGTGTTAAGGTAATCGAGAAAAAGACTGCCATAAACACAGCTCGCAAGACTGCTCTTAAAACTGCTATAAAGAAGTTTGAGGCAGCGGTGGTTGCAGGCGATAAAGCGGCAGCTGCAGCATTGTATAACGAAGCTGCTAAGAAGCTTGACCAGGGTGTTGCTCACGGTATTGTTCATAAGAACAAGGCTGCAAGAAAGAAGTCACAGCTGGCTCTTAAGCTTGCTAAGCTTGCGTAAAAAAGTATGATGAGGGTTGTGAAAACAACCCTTATTTTTTTCGTTTTTATATTAAGAAACAGAAGTTTTTGAGGTACAATAGACAGATCTGAGTGAGGAGTTAATTGATATAACGATGAAAGGCTTATATATACACATACCGTTTTGCGTTAAAAAATGTGAATACTGCGATTTTATTTCATTTCCCGGATATAGTGAGAGGTTTGAGGAATATGTTGACACACTGCTCAACGAAATGAAGGAGTACCGCGGTGCGACGCTTGACACAGTGTTTATCGGAGGAGGTACTCCGTCGGTTCTGCCTCCTTTTCTCATTGAAAAGCTGTGCGGAGCGGTTAAGGATAATTTTAATATCACAATGGATTGCGAATGGACAGCCGAAGCAAATCCGGGAACACTGACAGGCGAGAAAATACAATCAATGCTTGACGGAGGGATAAACCGTATCAGTCTCGGAGTGCAGTCATTTAACGACAGGGAGCTGAGAGCCGCAGGGAGAATTCACAGTGCGGAAACAGCATACAATACGGTACTGAAATTAAGTAAGGCAGGTTTTAAAAATATCAGCATAGACCTTATGGAGTCGTTACCGTATCAAACACCGGAGAGCTTTAAACAGTCACTTGAAACCGCTGTATCTCTTCCTATAAATCATGTCAGTGTTTACAGCCTGATTATTGAGGACGGGACTCCCATAAAGGAGAAGTACGACAAGGGTATATATTCGATGCCGGATGAGGATAGTGACAGAGCAATGTATCATTATACAAAGTCATTTCTGGCAAAACATGGTTTCCACAGGTATGAAATATCAAACTATGCAATGGAGGGATATAAGTCGAGGCATAATCTGAAATACTGGAGCTGTGATGAATATATAGGTATCGGCACGGCGGCTGCGTCATATCTTGACGGAGCGAGATATGTAAACACCTGCGATTTGGAGGAATATATGTCAGGAATCTACAGGAGCGGTAATAAGGATGTGCTCGCCCGTGAGGATATGATGGGTGAATTTATGATGCTGGGACTGCGTAAAACAGAGGGGATTTCGGCAGCGGAATTCGCAGGACGATTCGGCTGCAGGATTGAAAGCATATACGGATCAGCGCTTGAAAAATTTATATCACTCGGTGTCATGGAATACGGCGGAGATTATTACAGACTTACGGATGGCGGACTGGATGTTGCAAATACTGTGATGTGTGAATTTGTGTAAATAAGACTGGACATTTGGGATAAAAAATGTAGACAATATATGTGCAATTTGCTAAATTTTAATTAAAAATCATAAAGTTATTGACATACCAAACTGAAATTGGTATAATGAATATGTATAAGATAGTGATGTAAAAAACGGATAATGATACCGTTTACGGCGGTGGATTACCCTTTCTTAAGAATATATTTAAGGAGGAAAAGATTATGACAAAGTATATCGCATTTTTTTGCGCAGCTGTAATGGCAATCAGCACAGGTACTGCAATTGTATTTGCTGATGAAACGGACACAGCAGGAGTGCAGGAAGAGATAACAGAAACTGTAGAAGTCGGTGGTGAGGCGGATACGGCTAAAGATAATGCACAAGACAATACCGATGAGAATACTGCACCTGTAATACCGGAGGCAGAGAAGAACGGAACAAAGGATGAAGCTCCGTCAGAGTCGGATAAGGACGGCAGTGAGGCAGTTGACGGTACAGTAACAGAGGCTCCGGCACCAACGGAGACTGTTGATAATACAGCGACAGAGGCTCCCGCAGCAACGGAGGCTCCCGCAGCAACGGAGGCTGTTGATAATACAGCGACAGAGACTCCCTCAGCAACAGAGGCAGCTGAGGCTACAGCGACAGCCGTTCCCGAACAAAAGGAGACTGCAGAACCCGAAGTAAAAGCGACACAAGCACCGACAGAAAAGCCTGATGTTGTTAAAATAGAGAAAACAGGAATAAATCCGTTTGATGATTGTCAAAACGCATGGTTTACAGATTATGTTACATTTGCGTATGAGAACGGACTGATAAAGGGTATTGATAATACTCACTTTAATCCGTATGGAGATATTACCCGTGCGCAGCTTGCGGTTATCCTGTACAGAATCCATTCAGACAAGCTCGACATTGTAACAGAGGGTGATACATGGGCTGATGAAGCTGAGAAATGGGCTTTGGATCACGGAATTATGGATGACTTTATGGGAGCTGATTTCGACGGTTCAACAGCACTTACAAGAGAAGAAGTTGTTTCAGCAATTTTCAGAGCTTATCAGATTGCTAATGAAACCGGTGAGCGTTCAAAGAGCGAGCTGCTCATGGACTGGGATAAGGTATCCGATTATGCTGTTGATGCAATGCAGTGGTCTGTTGCTGTAGGCATTATTAAGGGTAAGGGTGATAAATGGATTGCTCCGCAGAACCATGTAACAAGAGCTGAAATGGCAACAATGCTTCAGAGATACCTCACAAATCTGACGTTCGAGAAGGTGGTTGATGAGGCAACGGAAGTGTTGACAGAGGAAGCTGCGGAAGAAACTGTGCCCGGAGCTGATGCAACGGAAGAAACGGTAGATAACGCACCGGAAATAGCGGAAGAGCCTGCTGCTACAGAAGCTGCTGCAGAAGCTGAGAAAGCGGCAGAGGAATCTGTTGAATCAGAACCTGAGGCAGCAGCAGAAGAAGCTGTTGAAGCAGAAGCACCTGCAGAGGACGCTGCTGAATAAGATAATGGAATAATAATGTAATTACATAATATAATCCCCTTAGAGCAGACACATGAAACAACAAAGATATTTCATGTGTCTGCCTAAGGGGATTTTTCTATGGTAAGAAAACCAAAAGCTGTAAAATTACAAGCCGTATCGTATCCGTGCCGATGTTACTTTACTTTTTAAGAGCCCTGAACATCTTGACATATGATGCCATAACCGCTTTGGGAGGCGGCGCTGAATGCTTTTTTGTATCTGTAAGACGGTATGCCGCCTCGCGTGCGGTTCTCACTGCATATTCGCTGCTGTATGAAATGCCGCCGCCGAGCTTTGCAAACTGACCTATAAAAGCAAAGTTTGCCTCCTTATCCTTAACAATAATAGGCTTATCATTATCTGAATAAGGGAGCGATGAAGCGGCTGCATACGGCATAGCGCATGGGATAACATTTATTATATCCTCGGTGATCTCCTCCCAGCGCTCCTCAAGCTTAAGATATTTAATAAGCTCAAAGAGAAGCTCCGCGCCGCTGCAGTGTCGCATTTCCTTGTCAATATAACGTCCCTCGGCTGCCGTATTGACACCGTAGCACAGGATTACCGTAATGTCATCCGTCTGTGATGAGAAATAGGGCTGCGGAACGGTCGAAACGGTAAGCCCCCAGGGAGAATCCTTGAAGGTGGTTATTGCGCCGTGACTCTCTGTGTTGCAGGTGAACTGCTTTATATAGTCGAGAAGCTTTGACGATCTTGCTGTTATTGTAAAGGAGATGATCTCTGTATCCGAATCTGTGTAGAAGCGGGAGGAATTGCCGAAGCCGTCACGTTTGTCTGTCATTTTTGACCAGAGCGCAGCGGAGGCGGGAAGTCCTTCATGCTTTGGAGCGGGACAGTTATAATCCCCGATTGAGGCGCACTCGCTGACAGAGCCGTTTGTTATAAAGCAAAGGTCATTCTTGTTCAGATAGAAGGTTTTTGCCGTGCCGTTGTCGTCAAGGTGAATAGCGCTCAATCTGTTGCAGCTTTCCTCAAAGTCAACATCAATCACACTGCAATTTGTAGCAAAATTTACATTATGTCCGTTAAGGTAATTCTCAAGCGCTTTTATCACAGTTTCCTGGAGGTTGAACTGCGATCTTACGGTATTTTCCATGCTAAACAGATCATTGATTTCGCCCGAAACACAGTTAAGAATATGCTTCAGCTCAACTGCGGAGGATTTTTCTGTAAGCATATATGCCGTTGATACGAGAGTCCAGAGGTTTGAAGAAAGAAATTTCGGCGAGTCAGAGAAATATTCAACAACTGACATTTCCGAAATCTCATAATCCTTAAAGCTGAGCAGCGCTTTGATGTTTTTGATTGAAGCTTTATCAAGCTCAAAACCGGACGAAACAATACCGCCGTCAGCACTTATGATTCTGGCATTTTCTTTTATCGGGTTTGATTTCATAAAGCCGACAATCTCATCATAGACGCTCACGTCTTCAATATTTACCGATTGAAGCCCTTTAAGCATATCCATAAGGTTCGCATGGTTCTTTAACGAAAGAAGCTTTGGTGATGTGCATACATAGCCGTTTTCACTGTCGCCACCGACATTAAAGGCTCCGCCTATATTTGAGGATTCCTCAAATATATGTATACAGTCACCCGGTATATTACAGTCATGAATAAGATAATATGCGCCTGAGAGCGCTGCAAGACCGCCGCCTGCAAAGTAAATATTCCTCTTTGGCGGAAGTGTCATGTTGTCTTTTTCTCTGAGCTGCTTCTGTTTCTTTTTCCTGGATGCGGCGACACCGGCAACAGCGGCGACACCAAGCACCGTACCCAGAGCGGCAAGACCGGCTATGGTTTTTTTCTTCATATTACAGACTTCCTTTCAGTTAAATATTTTTATAGTTTTCCATTATTTTTTGGCGGGGAATGATTTTGTGAATGAAATGGAGTGCACATCTGCGAAGAAACAGATTTGAGGTCCAGAGCCGTACATAAAGCTTATAAAGCAGATTGTCGCTGCTGATATATTTTTCATCACGGTAGAATCCTTTTGCAACCGCGATAATCTGTTGCTCCTGTATGCCGTATTCCTTAATCCATTGGTTATCGCCGCACATTATATAGCCTCTTTCATCCTTGCCGAGGCAACGGTGCATAACCTGCTGATCATTGCTCCTCTTATATACCGGCAGATCATATTTTTTCAGCCCCTTACCGTCATATTTCACCAGATATACACTATCCCGTCTGTTACGGAGCATTGGATACATACTTGTGCCCACCGGAACCGCTATAAATTCACCCGCTTCATTAATATATTGTTCAATAAGAGTTTCTTCCATTTTTTCCTCCAAAATGCAATACAATCTAAATAAATATAATAATATTGTATCACAATTCGGCCAAAAATACAATAGCAAATTAAGATTTCTCTGATCAGTTTGTGTGTTATTTATGATTTTGGTATGGAAAAAAACTTCAATTAAGGTATATAGGTTGATTTATAAGGGCAGATGTGATAAAATAAATAGAGATTTGTGTGAAAGGGAAATGATAAATTTGATTAAATATAATATGTTAAAGATAGTTATAGCGGCAGCGGGAGCAGTTGCCGCTGCGTCAACGGGAGTGCAGGCGTTTGCGTCAATACTGGGAGCGGAAACCTCAGAGAGCTGGAAAACAGATATGGGAGGCGGAGCAACGTATTATCATAATGTATTCGATTCGTCATCGGTCGGGAAGCAGACGGAGAACTATGTGGAGTACAGACCGAATAATGAGGCGGTTCCTGTGGTGGTAAACGGGGCGAGTGTATGGGGCAAGCGGACTATTACCTCTGCGGCTGAATATATGCGCAGTAACAATATGAGACCGCTTATAGGAATCAATGCCGATTTTTTCTCCTTAACGACAGGAATTCCTATGGGCTATACCATAATAGACGGAAGAATCTTTTCAAAGGAGGCGGGAATACAGGACGCTGTAGGGTTCCGCAAGGACGGAACGGCATTTATTGACAAAATAGGTATTGACGCGTCCCTGTCCGATGGCAGCAGAAAGGTCATGGTTCAGTATATAAACAAATGGTCTCAGGACGGACTGAACGGTCTGTATATGCTCACCGATGATTTTGCCGATACAACGCATACTAATTATAAAGCATTATTTGCAGTATGTACGCCGACGCAGGGGGATCTGACGCTGAACTCAACAATGACACTCAGAGTGGACGAGGTATATATTTATGACGGAGATATAGCAATTCCTGACGGTAAGGTTGTTTTTGTTATGGATCCGGACGGGAATGCGGACTGCGTGGATATGGTATCAAGGCTTGCGCCGGGAGATACGGTCACGTTTGCAAATTCCGTGTACGGCGCTGAAAGATACAACTGGGAGCAGGCAGAATTTGCGACCTCATCAATAGGGGGAAGACTCATAAATAACGGTGTAATCGGAAGCGGCTTTGAGGCGGGCGCGGCGCCCAGGACAGCGGCAGGAGTTAGGGATGACGGAACGGTGATATTTTATACTCTTGACGGACGTCAGAGCGGATACAGCTACGGCGCGCAGATAAAAACTCTGGCAAAACGGATGCAGGAGCTGGGATGCATAGACGCATTAAACCTTGACGGCGGCGGCTCAACGGCTATAGGGGCGGTTTTTCCGGGCAGTGAAATATTTAGTGTCACCAACAGACCTTCGGACGGCACGCTGAGAAGCTGCGCAAATTATTTGTTTTTAAAGGATATGCGCGCTCAGACGGGAATCCCGTGGTATGTAGAGTGGAGGGAAATATCGGATAGAAACTTCCTTGCAGGAACATCGGTTCAGCTTGAGGCGTCATCGGTATATGATACGGGCAACTACAGAATGGATTCACTTACAGGCGTAAGCTACAGTGTGGAAAATACAGACAGCGCTGCGACAACGGTTGATGATGAGGGACATATAACCTTTAAGGGTACGGGACAGTCAATCGTATATGTAACCGGGAGCTCTTACAGCACGAGCTTTGATTTTGCCGTTTATGAAAATCCGGAGGAAATACGGCTAACGGACGAATCGAACGGCGGAGGCGTTGATGCACTTTATTTGGAGGAGGGAACAATGCGGAATTTTGACCTGGAGGCGGCTGCGTACGTAAACGGTGTGCGGCTTCAGGCATATCCGAGTCTTTTCCGGTGGGAGCTTGACGGCAGTCTGGGTACGGTTGACGAGGACGGGACGGTATCGCTGAAGGATGACGGCAGTAAAAGCGCTGTTCTAAGAATATCCGCGGGGAAAACGACAAAAGAGATTCCGATATATGTTGTTGAGAAGGATACGTTTTCCGACATTTCCGGGCATTGGGCGCATGATATTATAGAGCAGATGGCAGACAGAGGAATAATAAACGGCTTTGAAGAGGACGGACAGCGTCTGTTTAAACCGGACAGTAATATAACAAGAATACAGTTTGCGGCAGTGATGTGCAATGCGCTTGGGATAGATGTGAAGAAATACAGCGAAGCAGAGCTTAATTTTACCGACAGTGCAGACATACAGCCATGGGCTGTGGATTATGTCAAGGCAATGGTAGGTATGGGCTATATTAACGGACGTTCTGATGATAACGGAGCGACCGCCTACTTTGCCCCGGAGGATAATATAAAGCGTTCGGAGGCATTTGCCGTTATGGGAAGAACAATCGATGAAAATAAATCTGCAGAGCTTAGCTACGCAGACAAGGACAGTATCCCGCTCTGGGCGGTTGATTCATTTAAAAAGCTTGCGGCGCTGAATATAATAAGAGGCTTTGAGGATAACACTATAAGACCGGAAAGCTTCACCACAAGAGCGGAGGCTGCGGCACTTGTTATGGCAATCATGCAACCCTCGTCAAGGCATTAGTGAGTGATTGTATGAAGCTTTCGGTACAATAAAAACAAAATACGGAAAACGGAAACCCTTAAAATTTGCGTAAATTTTTTGAAAAACTTTTTGAAAAAGTATTGACAAACAAACAAATATCTGCTATAATAGTTTTCGTTGGTTGAGAGACAACCGATTCAAACTAAATATTGCGGAATTGTGTAAGGGTAGCACTAGTGACTCTGACTCACTCTGTTCGGGTTCGAATCCTGATTCCGCAGCCACAAAAGCACTATGATTTTGATACGAAGAGTATTGAAGTTACGGTGCTTTTCTTATTGAGCCTGCAAGATTTTTTCGCCATATACTTTTGCTGACAATTTCTTCCCTCGGTTACGATTTATTCGTTTTGGAATATTTTATAAAAACATAAAAAGAACATCGAATTTCAATTTATGTTTTTGTTATATCATATAAAACACAGATTGTACATTGACGTATTAACCGAATTTCCTCCTGCGAATGTGCTGTTGCGGCATCTGATGTGAGAACTGTCTTGACAAAGTACGGATAATAATTTATAATAGAAATATAAGGAATATTATTCATTAGACTTAAGCCCATTCTTGACCGGGATACGGCATATAAAGAAAGAAGTTAACGAGTTTTATTGTGTGACAGAACTATGGATAAAAAAATAATAGGTGTTGAGCTGGAGCTTTCCAACGGATATTACCGAATAATTTATGGGAATAATTTTGAGGTGAACAGTGATTCCCGCTTTTTGTGCTATACAGAAAATAATATATGGCATGCGGTAAGCGATCCGGAGCTTAAAAGCGGTTCGGATGCGGTTGTGGTGCTGCCATCGGATTGCAGACCGGAGTTGATAAAAATAAAAGCGGTCAATGCCGGTATTTATTCGTCCGCGCTTGATGCGGGGACTGTAGAGCTTGATCTTAAGAAATGCAGAACGAGGTTCAGGCAGATAACGGCAAGACGCGTAATAATATCTTCCGCATATGGCAGCAGCGAAATATATTTAACGCCTTTAATCGGTGCGGATATAAGCTGCGGTTTCGGCAGCTTAAAGACGGTGCTGCGCAAAAATGTCCGCGATTATTACATAGAAGCCTTTTGCGGGGCAGGATGTCTTGAGGTTGACGGCATCAGAGCCGGCAGACATTTCAGATCCGGCAGCGCAGACGGTATAAAGATTAATGTAAGCTGCGGCTTGGGAAATATGAGCATCAAACAAGAGCAATAAACGATAATGTTTTTTGATTTTTTTTGATTTAATGCACTTTTTTCTTATTATATCTTGAAATTTTATGAAATTGGGTGTATAATCATAGTATCTTAATATTTATGAAGGAGAGTTTTTACAAATGGGAAAATTTATTGACAGTGTAAAAGCGAAGGCAAAGTCAGATATGAAGACCATTGTCCTTGCAGAAGGCGAGGAACTGAGAACCATTCAGGCTGCGGCGATTGTCAAGGCTGAGGGGTATGCTAAAAATGTTCTGTTGGGCGATCCGACAAAGATCAAGAAGATTGCCGAGGATGAAGGACTTGATATTGAAGGTATTGAAATTATTAATCCGGCAGAGGGCAGCGAGGAATTTGCGGAGCTGTTTGCGGAATTGAGAAAGAAAAAGGGAGTGACTCTTGAACAGGCGAGAGAAACCGTTAAGGATCCGCTTTATTACGGTGTAATGATGGTTAAGACCGGTAAGGTTGACGGCATGGTTGCGGGAGCGATCAATTCATCGGCTAATGTTATCAGACCGTCGCTTCAGATTCTTAAGACTGCTCCGGGTACAAAGCTTGTTTCGGCATTCTTTGTAATCAATGTTCCCGACTGTGAATTCGGCGAGAACGGTACATTTGTATTCGGCGATTCGGGTCTTAACATGAATCCGTCGGCAGATGACGTTGCGGAAATAGCGCTTTCATCCGCTGCTTCCTTTAAGCAGCTTGTGGGTGCTGAACCTAAGGTTGCAATGCTGTCATTCTCTACATATGGCAGCGCGAAGGATCCGTTGGTTGATAAGATGCAGGAGGCAACAAGACTTGCAAAAGAAAAAATGGCAGAGCGCAGTCTTGATTTTGCTCTTGACGGCGAGCTTCAGTTTGACGCTGCAATTGTTCCCGGCGTAGGTGCGGCAAAGGCTCCGGGTTCATCCGTTGCGGGTAAGGCAAATGTTCTGGTGTTCCCGGATCTTAATGCAGGAAACATCGGTTATAAGATTGCGCAGAGACTGGGCAAGGCTGAAGCATACGGTCCGGTTCTTCAGGGAATTGCCGCTCCGGTAAATGACCTCTCGCGCGGATGCGTAGCTGAGGATATAGCAGGAGTGGTAGCTATTACTGCAGTTCAGGCACAGGCGTAAGCCGCACATGATTTGCTGTGAATCCTGCAGCTTAGACACATGAAAATATTAATTGATTTTGAAAGGAAAAAAATATGAAGATATTGGTTATAAATGCCGGAAGCTCATCGCTTAAATATCAGCTTATTGATATGGACAACAAGAGCGTGATGGCAAAGGGTCTCTGCGAGAGAATAGGAATTGAGGGTTCAAACCTTCAGCACACGTGCGTGTTAAAGGGACTTGATAAGAAGAAGATTGAAAAACCGATGAAGGATCACGGTGATGCGATACAGATGGTTATTGATGCGCTTGTTGATCCGGAAATAGGCGTTATATCCTCAATGGATGAAATCGGCGCGGTAGGACACAGAGTGGTACACGGTGCTGAGGAGTTTACCGATTCAACAATCATAACTGAGGCAGTTATGAAGGCACTGGATAAGTGTACACCGCTTGCGCCGCTCCATAATCCGCCCAATATTATAGGTATAAACGCCTGCAAGAAGATTATGCCCGATACTCCGATGGTTGGTGTATTTGATACAGCTTTCCATCAGACAATGCCGGCAAAGGCGTTTATGTACGCTCTTCCGTATGAAATCTACGAGGAGGACAGAATAAGAAAGTACGGCTTCCACGGCACAAGCCACAAGTACGTTTCACAGCAGGCGGTTAAGTTCCTCGGCAAGGATGCGAAGGATCTGAAGATCATCACCTGCCACCTCGGCAACGGCTCGTCAATAAGTGCTGTTGACGGAGGCAGATGCGTGGATACGTCAATGGGCTTTACTCCGCTTGACGGTGTTCCGATGGGTACAAGAACCGGTTCAATGGATCCGGCTGTTATGACCTTCCTTATGAATAAGGGTATGACGGCGGCAGAAATTGACAACCTTGTAAACAAAAAGAGCGGTGTAGCCGGTGTTTCGGGTGTTTCCTCCGATTTCCGTGATCTTACCGCTGCGGCAGACGACGGTAACGAGAGAGCAAGACTTGCCCTTGATATGTTTATGTATCAGGTTAAGAAGTATATCGGTGCTTATGCGGCGGCTATGGGTGGAGTTGACGCTGTAGTATTCACTGCAGGTGTAGGCGAGAATGACGCCGTTACACGAAAGGGTATCGTCAGTGGTCTTGAGTTCATGGGTATCAAGATTGACGATGCTAAGAATGAGACTCGCGGTACAATTGATATTTCCGCTGAGGATGCAACGGTTAAGACGCTTGTTATCCCGACAGATGAGGAAATGATGATTGCTATCGACACAGAAAGACTTGTTTCGGAATAATTACATAATAATGCACAGGAGGTGCTGAATTTGAAGAAGTTTAACACAGCTGACATTCCCAAAACCGAAAGAATAGGCAGGTTAATTGAGGATTTGTTCGCAAAGATGCCTGAGATTGAAGCAGACCGCGCGCTGTTGATTACAGAGAGCTATAAAAAAACGGAGAATGAGCCGATTGTAATGCGACGTGCGAAGGCATTTGCGCATATCCTTGAAAATATCCCTATTATTATCAGGGATAACGAGCTTATAGTCGGCTCGTCAACACAGTCGCCCAGAAGCTGTCAGTGCTATCCCGAGTTCTCGTTTGAGTGGCTTGAGGCGGAGCTTGACACGGTTGAAAAGCGTGCAGCAGACCCGTTTTATATTTCAGAGGAAACAAAGGCAGCACTGAGAAGCGTTTTCCCGTATTGGAAGGGGAAGACTACATCAGATCTTGCCACCGCATATATGGCGCCGGAGGCGATAACGTCGGTTGAGCATAATATGTTCACGCCCGGTAACTATTTCTATAACGGAGTAGGTCACTTTACGGTTAAATACTGGGATGTTATTGATCTCGGCCTTGAAGGTGTAAAGAAGCAGGTTACGGACGAGCTTGCACTGATGAATGTATACGACGAGGATTATACAACAAAGCACACGCTGCTTAATGCCATGCTTATCTCTATTGATGCGGTTATAAATTATGCAAGGCGCTATGCGGTTCTTGCGATGGATATGGCAAAGGAGTGCGCCGATCCGGCAAGGAAACGCGAGCTTTTGGAAATCGCTAAAAACTGCGCAAATGTTCCGGAGCATCCGGCGTCAAACTTCTATGAGGCGTGTCAGTCATTCTGGTTCATCCAGCAGGTGATTCAGCTGGAATCAAGCGGACATTCCATTTCACCCGGACGTTTTGACCAGTATATGTATCCGCTTTATAAAAAGGGTATCTATGACGGAACGCTTACGAGAGAATTTGCTCAGGAGCTTTTGGATTGTATATGGATAAAGTTCAACGATCTCAACAAGTGCCGTGACGCAGCGTCGGCAGAGGGCTTTGCAGGCTACAGTCTGTTCCAGAACCTCTGTGCCGGCGGTCAGACTATTGACGGAAGAGATGCGGTAAACGATTTGTCGTTCCTCTGCATTCAGGCTTCAATGCATACACTTCTGCCGGCTCCGTCCTTCTCGGTTCGTATATGGAACGGAACACCAAATGAGTTTATGCTAAAATGCGCCGAGCTTACAAGAACCGGTATAGGACTTCCGGCATATTACAATGATGAGGTAATCATTCCGACTTTGATGTCCAGAGGCGTTTCACTTGAGGATGCGAGAAATTACAGTATAATCGGCTGTGTAGAGCCTCAGGCGATGGGTAGGACTCACGGCTGGCATGATGCGGCGTTCTTTAATATGTGCCGTCCGCTGGAGCTTGTGTTCTCAAACGGCTATGATAAAGGCGTTAAGGTCGGACCGCAGACCGGAGAGGTTGCGGACATGACCTCCTTTGATGAGTTTTTGGCAGCATACAAGGCTCAGTCGGATTATCAGGTTCAGATGATGGTAAATGCCAACAATGCCATTGATGTGGCACACCGTGAACGAGCACCGCTGCCGTTTGTTGCCTCACTTGTTGATGACTGTATAAAGACAGGAAAGACAATGGAGGAGGGGGGCGCCCACTATAACTTTACAGGTCCTCAGGGCTTTGGTATAGCCAATATGACGGATGCTCTTTATGCGATAAAGAAGCTTGTTTTTGAGGAAAAGAAATATACACTTTCGGATTTTAAGGAGGCTTTGGCACTTAATTACGGTCATGGTCTCACACCTAAGGCAGCGCGGGAGGCTACCAATGAGGTAGTGAAAAACGTGCTCGCAGAGGGCAGACAGGTTGATGAAACAATGATTGCAGGTGTGTTTAAGATGTTTATCGAGGGCGTATGCAGCGATGAGCAGAAGGCACGGTTTGAGCAGATGAGAAAGGACATTGACGCTGTTGCCAAATACGGAAACGATATAGAGGAGGTTGACCTCTTTGCAAGAGAAACAGCCTATATCTATACAAAGGAGCTTAACAAGTATAAGAATCCGCGCGGAGGTATTTTCCAGGCAGGGCTTTATCCCGTATCGGCAAATGTGCCGCTTGGAGAGCAGACCGGCGCAACACCGGACGGCAGATTGGCGAATACTCCGGTTGCCGATGGCGTAGGGCCGAGAGGCGGATATGATATTGACGGCCCCACGGCGGCTGCTAACTCCGTTGCAAGGCTTGATCACGCTATGGCATCGAACGGAACACTTTATAACCAGAAGTTCCATCCGAGTGCTCTTGCGGGTATTGAGGGCTTGCAGAAATTTGTTTATTATATAAGGGGTTACTTCGACCAGAAGGGAATGCATATGCAGTTTAATGTTGTTGACCGTAAAACTCTTCTTGACGCACAGACGAACCCTGAAAAATACAAGTCTCTGGTTGTAAGAGTTGCCGGATACAGCGCACTGTTTACAACACTCTCACGCTCGCTCCAGGACGATATTATTGCGAGAACCGAGCAGACCTTCTGATAAATGTACATGATTTATGAGAGCCGCAAGACGGCTCTCATATACTGTTTGTGAAAGGATTTATGGGAATATGGATTACTTAAAGGCACGCGGCAGAATATTTGATATTCAGCGTTATTCGATACATGACGGTCCGGGAATCAGGACGATTGTGTTTCTGAAGGGCTGTCCGCTGCGGTGCAGATGGTGCTGCAACCCGGAGGGGCAGGAGTGGAAGGAGCATGATATGCTTATCGGCGGCAGCTTAAAGCACTACGGTGAGGATATATCCGTGGAGGAGCTTATGCCGCGGTTGATTCGTGACGAGTTCTATTTCATAAGGAGCGGCGGCGGAATTACCCTTTCGGGCGGTGAATGTCTGCATCAGCCGGATTTTGCACCGCATATTCTGCACGCATCGCATGATCTGGGCTATAACACCTGTATTGAAACAACGGGCTATCAGTCTTGGAATATAATAGAGCGGTATCTGCCGCATCTTGACTATGTACTTATGGACATAAAGCATATGAACAGTTCAAAGCATAAGGCATTTACGGGTGTTGCCAACGAGCTGATACGGGAGAATGCGCTTAAATTTGCACAGTCGGGTGTGGATCTTACGATCAGGGTTCCGGTTATTCCGACGTTCAACAACACACCGGAGGAGATTGCCGATATTGCGGGATTTGCCGCATCTCTGCCGGGAGTCAGACAGCTGCATCTTCTGCCGTATCACCGTTTGGGACAGGGGAAGTATGACGGACTGGGACGTGAATATACTATGAGGGATATAGAGCCTATGACTCATGAGTATATGGAAATGCTTCTGGAAACGGCAAAACGGAGCGGTCTTGACTGCCGTATAGGCGGATAAATTACGAGATAAACAGGATGTAAATTGGGGGTTAATCTGACGAATGGTTTTTTCAAGTATTGTATTTTTGTTTTATTTTCTTGCTCCATTATTAGTACTGTATTTTGTAGTGCCGAAAAAGGCTAAGAATACAGTATTATTTATTGCGAGTCTTGTGTTTTATGCATGGGGAGAGCCTAAGTATGTGCTGCTCATGCTGTTTTCGGCAGTATTCAACTACGCAAGCGGTCTTGTGATTGATAAATTCAGACCTAAGAAGTGGCCGTTGGTTTTGAATATTGTTGTGAATATCGGTATTCTCGTATTTTTTAAGTATACCGATTTCATTCTTTCGTGGGTGCGAACATTTGCGCCGGAAAGCATACCGATATTCAATATCGCCCTGCCGATAGGAATATCCTTCTATACATTTCAGGCGCTTTCCTATACGATTGATGTATACAGAAGGGATACCGAGGTGCAGAAGAATTTCCTGTCCTTCGGACTGTATCTTTCGCTGTTCCCGCAGCTGATTGCAGGCCCGATTGTCAGGTATGACGATGTTGCAAAGCAGTTGAAAAACAGAACCGTGACGGGAGAAAAGTTTGTGCAGGGCTTTACACGCTTTTGCGCAGGTCTTTGCAAAAAGGTCCTTATAGCTAACAATGTGGGAAGACTATGGACAATGGTCAGCGGATACGAATATTCGCATCTCCCGGCATCGCTTGCGTGGCTTGGTATTTTTTCCTTTTCGATGCAGATTTATTTCGACTTTTCCGGATATTCCGATATGGCTATAGGTCTTGGCAAGATGTTCGGCTTTGACTTCCTTGAAAACTTTGATTATCCGTACGCTTCAAGGAGTATTACAGAGTTCTGGAGACGCTGGCATATAAGCCTTGGCACATGGTTCAGAGAATATGTGTATATTCCTTTGGGAGGAAACAGAAAGGGCAGGCTGCGGACGTATATAAATCTCCTTATTGTCTGGATGCTTACGGGATTATGGCACGGTGCGGAATGGAATTTCGTTTTGTGGGGACTTTATTATGCGGTTCTGCTTATGATAGAAAAAGGATTTCTTCTTAAAGTTCTGGAGAAAAACAGGGTTATTGCTTTTGTATATTCTGCCGTTGCGGTAACGGTGGGCTGGGTAATATTCTCCGTAACAGATGTGGGGAATATTATTCATTATGTAGGAGCAATGTTCAATGTTTCAAATTTAGGTCTTGAGAACAGGGATTTTCTGTATAATGTCACATCGTATGGGGTTGTGTTTATAATTGCAATTGTAACGGCTCTTGGATTTTCAAAGAAAATCTATACAAAGCTGATTCCGGAAAGATTTACGGGATTTAAGTATGTGTTTGCGGTACTGGGATTTATTCTATGTGTTGCATATCTTGTGGACGAGACATATAATCCGTTCCTGTATTTCAGATTTTAAGGTCGGAGGTATCGGAATATGAAGAATACAAATGATGAAATGATGACGTTTCTTGAAGAAAAAGAGGAGCAGCTGGAGATATTTTTAGCTAAGAAGGGCAGACAGGCCGGCACTGCTGCCGTAAAAGCATTCAAACGTATCCGCAGCCGGTTTTCGCGTGAGCGGCTTGTGAGGCTGATACATACTGCCGCGGAGAAAAATTATATAGGAAAAATCAGACGGAGAGCAGGAGCAAGAGCAGCTGCACTGATAAAGAATCCAAATGATCTTACAGCGGTTTGTACGGTTGCGGTTCTTGCGGTTCTTTCGGCGGCAGTGATATTTCATTCGCCCCGTGAGCTGTCGGAAAAGGAAAACCGTGAGCTTGCCGGGATGCCGCAGATTACGATGGAATCGCTGCTTGACGGGAGCTTTATGGATGGCTTTGAGGTCTATGCCTCTGATCAGTTCAGGTGGAGAGACGGAGCGGTTGCTCTTAAGGCAGATGCTGAAAGACTTATGGGCAAAAAGGGAAGCAACGGAGTCCATTTCGGAGATGACAGCTTGCTGATTTCTCGTCCGCCGGGCTTCAATCAGGAGATTGTTGACAGTAATATTGACGCGGTTAAGCGTATAGAGAACATGGGCGGCTATAAGATGACGGTGGCAGTTGTTCCGACTGCATTTGAAGTGATGCAGGATAGGCTCCCGTCCTTTGCATATGATAAACGGATATATAATGTTACAAATGAGCTGTGGAAGCAGTTCGATGCACAAAGCGGTGTTGACGTCTGTGATCCGACGGCGGTATTAAAGGAGCATAATGATGAATACATATACTACCGTACAGACCATCACCAGACGGCGCTTGGAAGCTATTATCTCTATACAGCTCTTGCTCCGTATCTTGGATATGAGCCGTATCCGCTTGAAGCTTACAATGTAATTCCGCTTGCAAAGGATTTTTACGGAACAACGTGGTCTAAGGCGAGCCTGACATTTCAGAAGCCTGATGAAATCGATGCGTATTATCTGGCGCAGCGTGACATTGTCGCCAATGTCAGTTACCCTGCGGAGAACAAGACAGGACTTAGTATGTATTCGATGGATAAGCTTAAAACAAAGGATAAATATTCAGTCTATCTTGACGGTAATCATGGTCTTACGGTAGTAAACACCAATGCCGGGACAGGAAAGAGCATTGCTCTGCTGAAGGATTCCTATGCGCATAGCCTTGCGCCGTTTTTGGCAAATCACTTTGACAGTATTCATCTGATAGATATGCGTTATTACAGTGATGACCTTGTAAGGTATCTGGGTGAAAACGGAGTGACAGACGTACTCGTGCTGTACAATGCCGAAAACTTCTGCGAGGACACAAATCTGACAAAGGCTGCCGAGCTTGCTGAGTCAACGGATTATTACAATCTCCCGCCTTACGGATGGCTTGACTGGCAGCCCCCGGTTGACGAGAGCTATTTCAATGACGCCGTATTTTTCGGGGATTCGCTTACCTACGGACACAGCTACTATTCAAAGCTTCCTGTACAGTTTGTATGCAAGTCATCAATGAGTTCATGGACGGTTGACGAGTTCACCGGTGCGGACGGACGATCACTTATGCAGACACTGCTTGATCTTACGGATGTCAATAAGTATTACCTGATGCTTGGAGTAAATGAGCTTGCTTTTCAGAAGCTGGAGGATTATGAAAACAATTTCAGAAATATAATAAACAGAATACGTGAGGTCAATCCGACCGCGCTTATATATCTACAGTCGGTTCTGCCGATAGAGTCGAAGGCGGAGGGAATTCTCACAAATGCAAAGATACAGCGGGGCAACGAGGTGCTGTGTTCACTGGCTCAGGAAATGGGCTGCTACTATCTTGATATTTATAATTATCTTATTGACGGAACGGGTTATCTTCCGGCAGGCTCTGCGTCTGACGGTATTCATTTCGGACAGACACAGAATGAGCTGTGGGACAGCTATCTGATTAATCATGCAGTTGTTGATAAGAAGCCTAAGAATGTACAGATAAAAGAATTTAGGCTCTATACCGGGGGAGGCGCAGCTAATGTTGACGCTTTTGCAAATGAAATGCTTGCCGGAGTCGGATTTACAGATACTCTTTCCGCAGCGTCGGAGACAGTATCGGGAAGACTTTTCGGACTGGAGGAGAATTCGCTGCTGCAAGGCTGCGTATATGCAAGCGGAGGCTCAACTGCTGAGGAATTTGCATTGTTTGAAGCGGCAACACCCGAAGAGGCGCAGGCGGTTGCGCAGAAGCTGGCGGCTCAGGTTGAAGGCAGAAAGCCGGATTTTGAAACATATAAGCCGGAGGAAATGCCTAAGCTCAACAATCCTGTAATTGTTGTAAACGGCAATGTCGCAATGCTGTGCGTAACGGATAACGCGGATGCGGCAAGGGCAATTATGGAGAAATATTAAGGCTGAACGGATAAAGAGGCAGGTAATTATTGAAATCAATAAAAAAGCTGCCGGCAAAGGAAAAACAGGGACATTGACTTTCCGAAACTATGAGGTATTTGCAGCTTTACCTCATAACTGAATGTCAATGTCCTGCCCATAGAAAAATCCCCTTAGTGCAGACATATGAATCTGACGCTAAGGGGATTATATTAAATTACTGTTTATGGAGCGGATGATGGGAGTCGAACCCACAACCCAAGCTTGGGAAGCTTGTATTTTACCGCTAAACTACACCCGCATTGACTTTATTATACTATTATTTTATTAAAAAGTCAAGGGGATTTTAATAAAAAATATATCAGACAGCTTAACAGCGGTAAAATTGCTGCCGTTCAGCTGTCTGAATGAGAAATTATACTGAATAGGCGAATGCGGCAATGCTGTTTTTATTGCCTATGACAACAAGTGTATCTCTTGGGTCAAGGGCATATTGGGGATCCAGCTGAACCACGGTTTTACCGTTATGCTCTATTGCGATAATATTAAGCCCGTATTTTTTTCTTATGGGCAGCTCGGAAATTCTCTTTCCGATACAGCTCTCCGGCACCGGAAAGTCTGCGATTTCAATATCGTCATTAAGCATGATTGAATCAAGCACACTGCTTTTTGTGAGCTTATTTGCAAGGCGCAGCGCCATGTCACGCTCGGGATATACTACTTCTACGTCAAGCTTTTCAAGCACTGCACCGTGGTCGGCACTGCCTGCTTTTGCGATTACTCGGTTTACGCCGAGATTTTTTACATTGAGTGCCGTAAGAATATTCTGATCGATATGAGCGGTAAGTGCAATAATTACCGTATCACATTGATCAATTCCCATTTCAAGGAGCGCCTCACGGGAAAGACTGTCGGACACATAGGCATATTCGGTTATGTCCCTAAGCGGCCTTACCGCATTTTCGTCACGGTCAACGACTATTACCTCTTTACCGCTTTCGGCAAGCCTTAAAGCAAGCGCCGCACCGAAGCGTCCCAGTCCTATTATTGCATAGGTATCAGATTTTTTCTTTTTCATGTTACATTCCTCCGTATGTTATCCTATTGCTATGTGTTCCTCCGTGTATCGTGACGTCTGAGGCGCATTAAAGCTCCAGAGCGTTGCAATGGTCAGCGCGCCGACTCTGCCGGAGAACATGGTGAAGATTATGATAATTCTGCCGGGTATACTCAGTGACGATGTTATCCCGGTTGAAAGCCCCACCGTACCGTATGCTGATGCGGCTTCAAAAAGATTCTGTATAAACGTATTCTGCGGATCGCTTACCGAGAGAAACAGAGTAACAAAGCATATTATAGCTATGGCGAGGATGAAAATAACGAAAGCCTTGCGTATCGCCTCGTCAGGCAGCTTGCGCCTGAATGCCGTTATATGTCTGTTCCGCGCGGTATTTTTTATGATGCAGAACATTGTAAAGGCGGTTGTCGTCTTGATGCCGCCGCCGGTTGAGCCGGGCGACGCGCCGATAACCATAAGTATGATACATACAAAAAGTCCTGCGGGAGTGAAGCTGCCGAAATCAAAGGATGCAAAGCCTGCCGTTCGGGTTGAAACACTTTGAAACAGTGCGCCCAGCCATGTTATGTCAAGTGTCAGCTTCAGCAGCAGAGCGCCGCCTGCGATAAGTATCAGTGTTGTTACAAGAGCGGCCTTTGTGCTTAGCCGCAGCCGCCTGAAGTGTCTTTTCTCAAATACATCTATTATTACGAGAAATCCGATACCGCCCAGGACTATTAGCAGCATGGTGATAATGTTGAGTGGTATATCAGAGCTGTACGGAATAAGGCTTCTGCCTCCGCCGAATATATCAAAGCCTGCGTTGTTAAAGGATGACACCGAATGGAAAATGCTCATCCCCACCGCCTTCGGAAACGGAAAAGTGCGAATGAATACAAAAAAGCAGCACACAGCACCTGCCGCTTCGATGCCGAAGGTGATACAGATGATTCTTTTAAACAGTGTTCTAAGCTCTGCATAGCCGGACATATTAAATGTCTCGCGTATGAAGCTCATCTCACGCATTCCGATTCTGCCTCGTGCGGCAAGTATTATCATAACACCGACTGTCGCCACCCCGAGTCCTCCGGTCTGAATAAGCAGGCAGATAATAGTTTTCCCGAATACGGAAAATGTATCTCCGGTATCTGCCGTGACAAGTCCGGTAACACAGACTGCGCTTGTTGAGGTGAACAGAGCGTTCAGAAAGCTAATACTTTGGCCGCTGTTAAGAGATACCGGAAGCATGAGTATCATAGCTCCCAATATTATTACGGCGGCAAATCCGCAGACAATAAGCCTTGCCGGCGGCTGATGTTTTATGAAGCTAAGTATCGTAATCAGATCCTTTCAGGAATAAAATTTATTTGCCGATTATTTAAGTATTATACATCAAAATTAAAGAAATGTAAATAGAAATCAAGTAAAAATGTCATTAAATACATTATTTGCTGTTAATATCAATGTCATGAAAATGTAATAAAAAACATATTGATTATAGTTATTAATTGTGTTATAATAACTATGTGATTTTATATAGTGTTCTCTGCCGAAACTATATGCAGAGTATGGAGGAGATATGTATGAAGAAAAAAATTATTTCGGTGCTTGCGGCTGCGGCCTGCTGTTCTGCTATGGTACAGCCCGTACTGGCAGCAAGTACATTTACTGATATTGCGGGAAAAGAGTATTCATGGTGCGCGTCACAGATTAAAGCAATGGCTGATGCCGGATATATAAACGGTGTGTCCGATACGGAGTTCGCTCCGGACAGCAATATTACAAAGCTGCAGTGCATAGCACTTTTCTCCCGTGCGATGGGATGCTTTGATGAGAATAATACAGAGCTTCTTGAGCTGGCGCGTGAAACGTATGCCGATGACATTAAGTCATGCTCGCTCCCGTGGGGTGAGGATGAAATCTCATATATGCTCTATAAGGGTGCGCTTGTAAGGTCGGATCTTACAACCTATATCAAGGGCAGTGTCAAGAATGAGGATATGTCAAGAGCAGAGGCAGCAATTATCATTACAAAGGCTATGGGCGGCGAGGCGCAGGCAAAGGCTGCTTCAATATCACTCGACTATAAGGATGCCGCTTCAATTCCGTCAAACATAAAGCCCTATGTTCAGTATGTGACAGATCAGGGAATTATGAACGGTATTGATGATGAGTTCCGGGCCGGCGGTACCGTTACAAGAGCGCAGATGGCTGTTATGCTTTACAGGGCGGTTGAGAAGTGTGATTATTCGTTTATAAGAGGCAAGTTTGTCGATATTGATGATACGGAATATACTATTACGGTCAATGCAAACGGTGAGAATGCTTCTTACACATATACTGATAATACAAGTCTTACCAAGCTGGGCGCTGTGGCTTCTGTCAGCGAATATGAGGAGAATCTTCCCGTTATTGTTCAGCTGTCAGGCAATGTTGTTGTGGCTATGGATGCGATTTCGGAACAGCCTGAGCAGACGATAACCGCAGTTTATCAGGGTTATAACACATTGGGAAATGTATATCAGATAAAGGTTAAGGAATCAAATTCATCTTCAGCCGTTAAAACATATACCTGTATAGAGAATGTTCCTGTTACATATCAGGGTACGCCTGCAACAATAAAGAGCCTGAAGAGCGGCGATCAGGTGGAGCTGGAATTCTCGAACGGAAAGGTTGCAGCAATTTCGGCAAGCGAGAAGTCAGCGACAATTACCGGCGCAACGGTGACTGCCTTTGATATAGGTGATGACGGTAATCTTACAATGACAATCAGCTCATCAAGCAGCGAGTATGACGGAAAGTCATTTCCGGTAGCTTCCGATGCAACGGCAAAGAAGAGCAATAAGGATGTTGAGCTTTCTTCAATATATGTCGGTGATAAGGTGACACTGACCGTCAGATACGGACAGATTGTAGCGGTTGAGGCTACATCTACCTACAGCACTGTGACAGGTACAATTGTTGAGGTAGTGATTTCGTCAACACCGTCAATCACTGTAAGGGCTGACGGCAAGGAAAAGAAATATCAGGTTCCGACCGATTGTGATATAATAGTTAATCAACATCCCGGCTCGCTTTATGATTTCAGAGTGGGTGATAACGTAACTCTTACAACTCAGTCATCTGCCGTAACCAGAATCCAGGTTTCAACCTCTATTATTAATACGGAAACCGGAGGCTCTGTAAACGGTACGGTAACTGCGGTCAACACAGGCTATGGCTTCATCAGTGTATTGATGGAAGGCTATGATATGCCGTTCCCTGTATATAAGACATCAAACGGCACGACTGTAATCACAAGCACCGGAAAGAGCATGGATTTCAAGTCGATAGCTGTAGGGGATACCGTTGAGTGCCGCGGAACAACGTCAAACGGAGCGTTTGTTGCTACACTTATTATTGTAACCCCGGCCAATTAATTTAACATCGTAATAATTCTGAGGCTGCTGCAGACGGAAATGTCTGCTCAGCCTCGGTTTGTTTGATGCTTCTTTATTAAAGTAATAAACGCGAAGGAGAAAATGTTCGGATATGCTGAAATTGATTAAAAATAATACCAAATGGGCGGTTATGTTTATACTGGGTGTTGCATTAATCGCAGTATATAAAACCTTTGACAGCTTCGACTATTTTATCAACATTTTTTTGAAAATACTTGATGCGGCAAAGCCGTTTATCATAGCATTTGTGATTGCTTATCTTCTTAATATTCCGGCAAAAAAACTTACAGCGTTCATAAGCCGCAGAGCCAAATCGGAAGGACTGAAGAAACGCGCCAATGCGATTAGTATAGCGATTATATATGTTCTGTTTATAATCGCTATAGTAGCGGTTTTAGGCGCGTTGCTTCCGGCTCTGTACCGAAATATAATGGAGATGTATGATAACCTGCCTCAGATTGCAGGGTCAATAGTACACTTTCTGAATAATGTGGAAATACTGGAGAAGATAGGCTTTAAGGCTGATACGATAAATGTTATGTCCATGATTTCGGATGTGCTTAATGTCGGCACAATAGGGAAATATGCTCAAGGGGTAATGTCGTTTACGTCAGGACTTCTGGATATATTTATTGCACTTATTGCATCTATTTATATGCTGCTTGAGAAGGACAAAATTCTTATCGGCATAAACAAGCTTATTGGTATGTTTACGCGCAGCAATGGATATATTGCTTTTATGGAGCATTGTTCAAGTATTAATGCGATTTTTACGCAGTATATATATGCAAGGCTGATATGCTGCTCTGTAATGGCGGCGGTTTGTACATTTGTCCTCTTTGTTATGGGCGAGAAGTATGCGCTGCTTCTGGGAATATTTATTGGATTTATGGATATGATACCGTATTTCGGTTCGATAATATCCTGGGTTGTTTCGTGTATTGTAATGCTCATATCCGGCGGAGTGTTCCATGCAGTATGGTGCTCGGCTATTCTGCTGGTTCTCCAACAGCTGGACGGAAATGTTCTTGCTCCGAAAATTATGGGTACGAGGCTTGAGATAAGTCCGCTTACCATCATTATAGCTGTATCGGTTGGCGGTACGCTGTTCGGATTTGTAGGAATGCTCATATCGGTTCCGGTTGTGGCGATTATGAGGGCTGTAATATCCGAGCTTCTTGAAATACGTGCAGGCGCATTGGAGGATGCGGACGGAAATGAGGATGATGACAGCGCTGAGTATGAGGAGACGGCAGCCGAAGCCGACACCGAGGATTTAGACGGTGACGGTGAAACGGAGGATGCTGAGGGATGAAAATAGGGATAATCGGCGGCGGAGCCTCCGGATTGGCTGCGGCAATTGCGGCGAAAACAGAGCAGAATGAGGTAATAATTTTTGAACGTGAAAATCGGGTCGGAAAAAAAATACTGGCAACAGGGAACGGCAGATGCAATCTTAGCAATGCCGGCGCATCTGATAAGAACTATCACGGATCAGATCCTACGTTTGTAAACGGTGCAGTCAGACGCTACTGGGTACAGCAAACGCTTGATTTTTTCAGCACCCTTGGCATTCTGTGCAAGGAAGAAGAAAACGGAAAAATTTATCCGTACTCCGATACGGCATCAGCTGTTCTTGATGTTCTGAGAAGAAGAACCGCTGAGCTTGGGGTAAAAACCATATGCGGATTTGATGTGAAATGCGCAGAGAAAACACAGGTCGGATTTGAGGTAGAGTCTTATGGCGGTGAAAAAGATGTATGCGACAGGCTCGTCATTGCCGCAGGCGGAAAGGCATCGCCGAATCTCGGATCAAACGGCAGCGGTTTTGAACTCCTTAAAGGCTTCGGACACAGGATAACAAAGCTCAGTCCATCGCTTGTTCAACTCAGAACCGAAACGGAGGTCGTGAAAAAGCTTAAGGGAATAAAGGTGAATGCAGGGCTGACCTTGGGCGGTAATTTCGCAGAAGGAGAGCTGCTGTTTACGGATTACGGGCTTTCCGGTCCTCCGGTGTTCACATTGTCGGCATATCTTGGCAATGAAAAGGAAATATATGCCGATATTATGCCGGAGTACACTTATGACGATATTGTTTCAATGCTTTATGAGCGCTGCGCGTATCTCTATAATGTTTCTTTGGAAGAATTTTTTACGGGTATGCTTAACAAACGTGTGGGACAGGCCTTGATGAAATTTGTAGGTATTTCTCCGCTTTCAAGACCTGCGTCAACACTTTGCGAAGGTGAGATAAAAAAGCTTGCATCAACTATTAAAGCATGGAAATTCAATATAACCGGCACAATGTCGTGGAATAATGCGCAGGTGACACATGGCGGCGCTGTGACATCCGAATTTAATTCGGTCACAATGGAATCAAAGCTTGTAAAGGGGCTTTATGCTTGTGGAGAAGTGCTTGATATTGACGGTGACTGCGGAGGCTATAATTTGCAGTGGGCATGGTCAAGCGGACATTTGGCAGGGATTTATTCAGCAAAGGAGAACAAGAAATGAGAAATTCACTAGATATAACACGTAAATACCAGTTTGGATATATGCTTTTGCATCATCTTATAACGGTTCTTACAATAATAATACTTGAGGCCGTCGCTTTTTGGTATCTGCTTGATAAACCGATAGGCAAACAGATTCTTGCAGCGGCATTCACTGTAGTATACGGATTGGCGATATACAGTTATGCGAGAAAGCTTGCAGTCTGGGATAATAAGCCCTATACTCCGCTGAAGCCGGAGCTTAAGTGGGGACTTTTCTGGGGGCTGGCTATAAGCGCTACTGTCGGGATTTTTCTTATTATATATAAGCTTAACTGGCAGTTCTTTTCCGCAGTCGGAGAAAGCGGTATTCCGTACCTGACAAACGGATGGTCTATCGCTGTAAATATTTTATTTTATGTATGGAACGGACCTTATTTCGGTTTTGTAAAAGCTGAGGGCGGCAGTATTGAAATCTACGGTCAGATACTTATGCTTGCAGTGCCTATAATCGCTGCAACTCTGGGATACAAGGCAGGAATTGATAATTTTGACCTTATGGAGAAGCTTAATTCTCTCACAGTTGAAAAGAAATCCGATGATGAGGATGCTTGACAGCTGAAAAAATAACATTTGTTAAGGAAAAAGTAAAAGCGGTGTACTTGACAATTGATGTTTAATATTGTATAATATAATTTAGGTATATTATAATACATAAACGATAAAACCGTTTATTTTAGACGATCGGAGGAATATACATGATATGTAAACAGTGTGGCGCTCAGATAGATGACCATGCGGCAGAATGCCCGTTCTGCGGGGCTGCCTATGAGGAAAATATTGTTCCTGAAACTCCGGAGATTCCTGAGACTCCTGAGATACAGTCTGAGGATACAGAGTCGCAGGAGATGACCTCAGAGGAAAGCACGGTAAATGAGAGCGGTAATGATGAGAGTCTCGGCAATGACGATACAGACGATAAAATAGAAGAAATACTGGATGAAAACGAGATAAAGCGCAGACGTCAGATGGAAAGAATGCGCGCAGAAAAGCAGTCGCAGCTGGACGAGATCAAAAAAAGACGAAAGAACAAACAAAGGAAGCAGGCGCGCAATAAGGCAATAATTGCCATTGTTGTGCTTGCTGTTGTTGCAGGGGGCGGCTACGGCGGTTATACTATCTGGAAGAACCACAGCGAGGCTCCGGATGTGATAATCTCTACACAGCAGCCGGTTGATGATACGCCGGAGAATGATTTCACACCGCCTCCGGTGGCAAGTGAGGAAGCGCCGACGGAGCAGGCAAATGATGATCAGACTGAAGACGGTACAGGCACGGCAGATCAGGCAAATAATTCAGCAAACGGCTCAGGAGCATCCGGAGGCAATGCTTCAACCGGCGGAAATTCATCCGGAACAACAAACTGGAAACCTTCAGGCGGCAGTTCTTCGGGGAAGAGTACGTCATCAGGCAGTACGGCTGCGTCCGGGGGCAGTGCATCAGCATCAACGGGCAGCGGTAAGGGAACTGCTCAAACGGGCTCTGCAAGCAGCGGTTCCGCATCAATTTCAGCGCCAAGCTTTGGCGGCGGTAAGACATACAGCAGTGAGGGAGGATATAAGGACGGAAGATTTACATCTGCTCTTGTAACAGGAACTGAGGTTATTGAATCCGGCGGAAAGAAATATATGTCCTTTAAGTATAACGGAGCATCTTATTATGCAAAGGTCAGCCCGGATACAACAACGTCATTTGTAGCAGGCAGACCTATGACAATCACTGCATTTAAGACCAGTGAGACGCTTAACGGCAATGATGTATATGAAATTACTACTGTAACAAATTATGCAGGGAAGTATGTATTCCCCAATTCCGGCTTTGAAAAGCTTACAGATGCCGATCTTGAGGGTAAGAGCGCAAAGGAGCTTTATATCGGAAGGAATGAAATATTTGCCCGTCATGGACGTAAATTTCAGAATGCTGATTTGAGAGAGTATTTCGGAGGCTGCTCATGGTATAAGATTAAGGATGCCTATAATTATGATAATGAGGCGTTAAATCTGAATTCAATAGAGCAGGCGAATGTTGATTTCATTTTACAGTATGAGGCTAAGTTAAAGAAATAAGCTTTTTAAAGGGGGCTGTGTTCAAACCACAGCCCCCGATTTTTTATATATATCTGATTATTTGAAGTAGCTTATGCCGGCTTCGAACAGCTTCTGATCCTTTGCACCCGGTACATTTGAAGCAATATTGTTACCGATACGCTCGCTGTGTCCCATCTTACCTAAGATTCTTCCGTCGGGGGAGAGGATACCCTCGATTGAAGCAACCGAACCGTTAGGATTCCACTCGCTGTCATAGGTAGCCTTGCCGTCGAGATTTACATACTGTGTCGCAATCTGACCGTTTGCCGCAAGCTGCTCAACCATTTCTGGTGATGCGATAAAGCGTCCCTCGCCGTGTGAAAGAGCGATTGTGTGAATATCACCGGTATTTACGTTGGCAAACCACGGGGATTTGGTAGATGCTATTCTTGTGTATGCCATTCTTGAGATGTGTCTGCCGATTGTATTAAAGGTCAGTGTCGGCATATCTGCGTCCAGATCACGGATTTCGCCGTATGGTACAAGTCCGAGCTTTACAAGTGCCTGGAAGCCGTTACAGATACCAAGCATAAGTCCGTCACGGTTTTTGAGCATATTCATAACAGCTTCCTTAACCTGAGGATTTCTGAACGCTGTGGCGATGAATTTACCCGAGCCTTCCGGTTCGTCACCGCCCGAGAAGCCGCCCGGAATCATAATAATCTGGCTGTTGTCTATTCTCTTCTTCATTTCGGCAAGAGATTCTTCAACATCGCTGCCCGAAAGGTTTCTTATAACAAACACATCCGCAGCACCGCCGGCACGTTCAAATACCCGCGCTGTGTCGTATTCGCAGTTTGTTCCGGGGAATACCGGAATAAACACTCGCGGTCTTGCGAATTTTTCGCCTGCAACCGTGATGCTTCTCTTGTCGCAGCTGTATGTTTCCGGCTCATCGGTGAAATGTCCGGCATGCGTCGGATATACCTTTTCAAGCGGACTTGTCCATGCCTTTGCCGCATCGCTCAGTGCGATTTCCACACCGCAGGCCTTAAGCATATTTCCGCCTGTAGTACCGATTTCAATACCGCCTTCAATTTCTTCATCGGTTTCAACAACAATTGAGCCGATAGGAGCATTAAAGAGCAGCTCCGGCGTCACATTCTCGTTAAGCTCTGCGCCTATCATGTTACCGAAGGCAGACTTAGCAATAACCTCTGCAAGACCAAAGCCCTTAACCGCTGTTGCCGAAATAACCTTGCCGTCAGCCTCCGCTGCGTGAACCGTCTCATACATTGCCTTCAGTGCATCCCAGTCCGGAAGCTCATTTTCATCCATTACGAGAGGGAAGAGGATAAGCTTTGAGCCTTCCTTTCTGAACTCCTGCGAAATTACTTTATCAGCCTTTGCCGGAGCGACAGCAAACGATGTCAGAGTCGGGGGAACGTCAAGCTCGTTAAATGAACCGGACATTGAATCCTTACCGCCGATTGCTGCAATGTTTAGCGCAAGCTGTGTTTTATACGCACCCATGAGCGATGCAAAGGGCTTGCCCCATCTCTTTGGGTCAGTGCCGAGTCTTTCAAAATACTCCTGGAAAGTTAAGTATATTGTCTTATAATCTGCACCCATTGCAACCGCCTTTGAAACCGATTCAACAACCGCATAGGTTGAACCGTGATACGGAGACCACTTTGAAATCTCCGGATTATAGCCAAAGGTCATTATTGTTGCCGAGTTTGTCTGTCCCTCAAGGACAGGAACCTTAGCTGCCATACCGTCTGTAGGCGTGAGCTGGTATTTTCCGCCGAAGGGCATGAGAACTGAGCCTGCGCCGATGGTTGAGTCGAATTTTTCTGATAAGCCCTTCTGTGAGCATACGTTAAGGTCGGAAAGCGTATCGAGCCATTGCCCCCTGATATCCGAAACCTTCTTATTAAACGGTGAAGCATCCTTGCTGGGAAGCTCTACCTCTACATCAGTGTTCTTTGTTGCGCCGTTTGTGTTCAGAAAATCTCTTGAAATATCACAGATCGTCTTGCCTCTCCATGTCATCTGAAGACGGTTGAGGTCTGTAACAACAGCAACTGTTGTTGCTTCAAGGTTTTCCTCATGAGCATATTTAATAAATGTGTCCGCATCCTTTTCACGTACTACAACTGCCATTCTTTCCTGCGATTCGGAAATTGCAAGCTCTGTACCGTCAAGACCTTCGTATTTTTTCGGTACTTTATCAAGGTCGATCTGTAAGCCGTCTGCAAGCTCGCCGATGGCAACCGAAACACCGCCTGCACCGAAGTCATTGCAGCGGCGGATGAGTGTTGTTACTTTGTTTTGGCGGAAAAGTCTTTGGAGCTTTCTTTCAACGGGCGGATTACCCTTCTGAACCTCTGAGCCGCAGGTGACAACAGATTTTTCATCGTGCGCCTTTGAAGATCCTGTAGCACCGCCTATACCGTCGCGGCCTGTGCGTCCGCCGAGAAGTATGATAACATCGCCCTTTTCGGGAACCTCTCTTATGACGTTTGCCTTGGGAGCCGCGCCTATAACCGCGCCGATTTCCATTCTCTTTGCAACATAGCCCTCATCGTAAATTTCCTGAACCTGACCTGTTGCAAGACCTATCTGGTTGCCGTATGAGCTGTAGCCCGAGGAAGCCTTTTTTGTAATCTTTCTCTGCATGAGCTTGCCGGGAATGGTTTCCTTCAGAGATTTTCTGGGATCGCCCGCGCCTGTAACACGCATAGCCTGATATACATATGAACGGCCTGAAAGCGGGTCACGGATAGCTCCGCCCAGACACGTTGCCGCTCCGCCGAATGGCTCAATCTCAGTCGGATGGTTATGTGTTTCGTTTTTAAACATTATGAGCCAATCTTCTTCCTTGCCGTTTACCTCAACAGGCATAACGATAGAGCAGGCGTTTATTTCCTCAGACTCGTCTATCTCCTTAAGATAGCCCTTATTTTTAAGCTGCTTTACAATTATTGTTGCCATGTTCATAAGGCACTCGTTTCTGTCAGGGTCATAAAGCTCTGCCTTTGCTTCCTTGTACTCAGCATAAGCATCCGCGATAACGTCGGAATATTTGCCGTCAGGAATGTTGACATTATTTATCTTTGTTGAGAAGGTTGTGTGGCGGCAGTGGTCTGACCAGTATGTGTCAATCATACGCAGCTCCGTAACGGTCGGATCTCTCTTTTCGTCATTTGCAAAATAATTCTGACAAAATTTCAGGTCGTCAAGATCCATAGCGAAGCCCATACTGTCAAGGAATGACTGCATATCAGACTCATCCATAGCGATGAAGCCGTCAATCGTTTTAACGTCACCGGGATAATCAACCTTCATATCAAGGGATTCCGGTTTCTCAAGAGCTGCCTCACGCGACTCAACAGGGTTTATTACATACTTCTTTGCTTCTTCAACCTCATCGTCACTGACGTCGCCTATAAGCACATACACCTTTGCGTAACGTACCGTCGGGCGATCCTTTGCGGTGAGGATTGAAATACACTCCTCCGCGCTTGCGGCTCTCTGATCAAACTGTCCGGGGAGCGCCTCAACACCGAAAATCTTCCCTTCGGAAATCTCTATATCCTCATCATACGCATTGTCAACCGGTGGTTCTGAGAATATAAGTCCGCGCGCCTTTGCGTATTCCTCATCCGTGATTCCTTCAATATCATATCTGTTTATGATTCGGACATCGGTGAGCCCTTTCATGTTCAGGTTTTCACGAAGATCGGCAAGTACATCCTTTGCCTCAACGTCAAAGCCCTGCTTTTTTTCAACGTAAATTCTTCTTACTTCTGCCATTGCTTTCTCCTTCTACTTATCTATTAAGTATTTATAGTAATATAATAACATATTTTTCTCGGTTTTGCAATAGGGATACTGACAAAATAAGGCTGATAATTCTTTTCATTTTAAAATTCCCCTTTGTTTATTGTGAAAAATATTGAGCTGTTTCGATCATGAGCATGGAATACCTTATCGTAGATTCTTTAAACTCCTCAAAGATTTTGTTCTCCACAGGCAGTTAGCCGAAGCCCGGCATGTACACCATTATCTTTGTGAACTCCGCTCTGGTTATCTGGTTATCCTGCTTGAACTCACCGTCATCATAGCCATCTATAACATTAAGCTTTGAGAGCATTGTTATCGCAGTTTTATAACGGTCATCATCTCCGACATCACTGAAAGCCGCTCCGGCATTGGGCGCACAGAGCAACGCTGAAAAAGTGACGGAAAGTGATGATGTTAATAAAATGAATTTTTTTAAAATATTTTGTTTAGCCATTTTATATGTCCTTGCTGTTAAACGTAAATACAAGCAGCTGCTATGTATTTGCATTTTAGTACTATAGTATTATGATTATACCATTTTTTATATAGTAAGTCAATTAAAAAAATGCCAAAATAAAAAGAAAATGTAATCTGCATTACAATCCCGTCTTTAGAGTGTAACACCACAATCTTTTGGAACACCCTACCAAGAAAAATATTGAATTTTGCATTAAAATAAGGTTTTTTTATTGAAAAAAACCGTGAAAAATCGCATAAAACCCTTGACACGACAGCCTTTTATATTATATAATATAATTTGGTATATTAATATAATTCCATACAGGAAAGGAAGAAAAAAAGATGAAATATATGGGAGTTAATGAAATTCGCGAGAAGTTTCTTAGCTTTTTTGAATCAAAGGGCTGTTTAAGACTCGGTTCGTTTTCACTCGTGCCGAAGAATGACGCAAGCCTGTTACTTATAAATTCTGGTATGGCGCCGATGAAGAAGTGGTTCACGGGTGCGGAGATACCGCCCAGACACCGTGTTACCACCTGTCAGAAGTGTATCAGAACCGGCGATATTGAAAATGTCGGTCACACTGCGCGTCACGGCACCTTCTTTGAGATGCTCGGTAATTTCTCATTCGGTGATTACTTCAAGCGCGAGGCAACCGCATGGGCATGGGAGTTCTTTACAAAGGTTATGGAAATTCCGGAAGAAAAGCTCTGGGTATCAATTTATCAGGATGATAATGAGGCAAGGGATATATGGGTAAATGAGGTCGGAGTTGACGCTTCCCGTATAGTGAAGCTCGGCAAGGAGGATAACTTCTGGGAGCATGGTACAGGTCCGTGCGGTCCCTGCTCGGAAATATATTTTGACCGCGGTGAAAAATACGGCTGCGGCTCGCCTGACTGCGGCGTAGGCTGTGACTGTGACAGATTCATGGAGGTCTGGAACCTCGTATTCACGCAGTTTGACAAGGATGAGGAGGGCAATTATAACCCGCTCGAAAAGCCGAACATTGATACAGGTATGGGACTTGAAAGACTTGCTGTTGTTATGCAGGGTGTGGACAACCTTTTTGAGGTTGACACGGTTCAGGACGTTATGAAGCATATTTCGCGGATTGCCGGTGTTGAGTATAAAAAGGTTGATGAAAAGACAGATGTTTCTCTCCGCGTAATTACGGACCATATCCGTTCAACGGTTATGATGGTGTCCGACGGTGTCATTCCTTCAAATGAGGGCAGAGGCTACGTTTTAAGACGTCTTTTAAGACGCGCTGCGCGCCACGGAAAGCTGCTCAATATTGACCGTGAATTTCTCTATGAGGTTGCAGGCACTGTAATAGATACATCAAAGTCGGCTTATCCTGAGCTTGAGGAAAAGAGAGATTATATCACAAAGATTATAAAGAAGGAAGAGGAGCGTTTTGACGCTACCATAGATAACGGTCTTGTTGTTCTCAACAAATACATTGAGGACGCAAAGGCTGCCGGAAGGACCGAGCTTACGGGCGAGGAGGCATTCAAGCTGCATGACACCTACGGTTTCCCGCTTGACCTTACGATTGAAATGGCGCAGGAGAACGGACTTGACGTCAATGTTGACGGCTTCAATGCTGCCATGACAGAGCAGAAGGAGGTCGCAAGAAGCTCAAGAAAGGACGGTTCATCATGGGAGGATGATACCGAGTTTGATTTCAGCGCGATTAGGGCGACACAGTTTACAGGATATGACACCCTTGAAGCGGAGGCTGAAATTCTTGCAATTGCAGTTCCGGGAGCGGGCATAGTGCCTGAGGTTCTTGATGCGGAGAAGGCATTCGTTGTTGTTGACAAGACACCGTTCTATGCTGAAATGGGCGGTCAGACCGGCGATATAGGTACAATCTCGCAGAACGGTGAAGCCGTGGGCAGAGTTATAAACACAACAAAGACAGGCGGCGGTGTTTATGTGCACGAGGTTGAGCTTGTAAACGGTGCATTAAAGAGCGGCAAGGCTGTAATGACCGTTGACAGGACGAACAGAATGGCGGTAAGCCGTAACCACTCCGCAACCCATTTGCTGCACAGAGCCCTCAAGGACATTCTTGGTACTCACGTTGCTCAGGCAGGCTCGTTGGTTGATAAGGATCATCTGAGATTCGATTTCTCGCACTTTGAGGCTATGACAAAGGAACAGCTGCTTGACGCTGAAGCACGCGTAAATAACGCAATCCTCGAATGTATGCCGATAACGGTTCGGGAGCTTCCTATAGAAGAAGCAAAGCAGCTCGGCGCGGAGGCTCAGTTCGGAGAGAAATACGGCGATGTTGTACGCGTTGTTTCAATGGGCGATTACAGCATTGAGTTCTGCGGCGGCACACATCTTACAAATACAGCTCAGTGCGGTTTGTTCAAGATAATCTCAGAGGGCGGAGTTGCCGCAGGAGTAAGACGTATTGAGGCTGTAACGGGACAAGGCGTTCTTAACCTTATCTCGGATTATGAGGGCGTGCTTGCAAGAACGGGCGCTGCAATGAAGTCAAACAGGCTTATGGAGCTTGACCGTAAGGCGGCGGCTGTTATGGCTGAGAACAAGGCTCTTGAAAAGAAGATTGATGAGCTTAACGGAAAAATTGCGGCAGAACAGTCAAAGTCCATGCTTGCCGGCGCTAAGGCTGTCGGTGCGGTTAATGTTCTCACGGTGAGGGTTGACGGCATGAGCGTTCCGGATATGAAGACTCTCGGAGATAACGCAAAGAACGATCTTGAAAACGGTGTCGTTGTTCTCGGCGCGGAGACAGACGGTAAGGTTACTCTTATTGCTATGGCGTCAAAGGAAGCTGTTAAGAGCGGCGTTCACTGCGGAAATATTATTAAAAATATAACGGAAATTGCAGGCGGCCGCGGCGGCGGTAAGCCGGATATGGCTCAGGGCGGCGGCAAGGATGCGGCTAAGATTGATGAAGCCCTTGCTGCTGTAGAAGCGATAGTATCGGAACAGGTGGGTTGATTGTAATGGAAGATTGTTTATTCTGTAAAATAATAGCGGGGGAGATACCCTCAACAAAGGTATTTGAAAACGATAAGGTTTATGCCTTCCGCGATATTGCGCCGGCGGCTCCGGAGCATGTTGTAATAGTACCTAAAACCCATATTTGCTGCGCCAATGCGATAACTGCGGAAAACAGCGCGTGTGTTGCCGATATTTTTGAGGCAGTACCGGAAATAGCAAAGGCTGTAGGCGTTGATGAGGACGGCTATCGTATTGTCAATAACTGCGGCAGAAACGGCGGACAGACGGTTATGCATCTGCATTTCCATCTGCTCGGCGGAAGTATGGGCGGTAAGATGTATTGATATAACAAAGGCAGTGACTGAAAACCTTCCGGCTTCACGGCCCCCGAAGGTTTTCAGAGCCTGCCGTAGTCAAATTAACTTGTGATTGTGAGAGGATGTTGTTATGAAACGATGGCATATAGTAGTCCTGGCGGCAGTGGCAACAGTTGCCGCATTGGTTGTGGGCGGCTCGTTTTTGTACAAATATTACATTGTGCCGAAATATATGAAACCGATAATGCAGGAGATACAGGAGCGTCTGAGAAGTGATGATGCATTGGATGCCCTTTACAGGGAAGCGGTGCGTTTCCACGATGAAGGCATTATGGATGATGAGACATATGCTGACTTTATGAGAACCTATAAGTCGCATAATGCTCTTTCGGAGGAGTCTGCCAGGGCTGTTCTTGAGGCAAAGGAGAGAGATGATATTCTTATGGGCAAGGATTCCGGAAAAAGCTCAGTAACTGCAAGATATGCTTCAAGCAAGGTCGGAGTAGAGATAATCCAGACAAATGACGGTGATGCTGTAGGTAAGGCGAATATGAAGTACAGCACTGAGAGAACCTCTGACAGAATCAGAGCAGAGGACGTTGTACAGGCCGAAAAGATTATATCCGAGCAGGAGGATCCTGCGGCAACACAGGATGTTGATATGTCCGATGAGGACAAACAGGTGTCGGATGCGTATGCAAAGCTTAAGGCGAAAATGACAGGTGATGAATTTGCGCTCTTTATGTCGATAATGAATAAGCTTGAAATAAGCACCTTAAGAGTATATGTATACAATGGCGACAAAGAGGGACTTAAGAGCTATCTGCATGCTTCATTGTCAGATGATGAATACAGGCAGATAATCAATCTTGGATATAAGTATATGAATGTTCTGCTGAAGGACGAATAATATCAGAGGGGATCAGAAAATGCTGACCCCCTGATTTTTTGATAATTTCGGGAAAGACTGAAGAATAAAAGCTTTTTTGTTACCTGTGTCCCATTTTCGGGCGAACACTATATAAGCAAATCGCACAAAAAACAGCGCAAAAAATGGCTTAAATATTTTATGTTGTGAAGTTTATACAAAGAAAAAGTATTATTTTTGTTGATAATAAGACTAACATTTTCTGAAAAAATATGTTATTATATATACAAGAAGAGAGATAGAAATATAGCTGATTGTATGTTATCTAATCGGTTTAAAGGACGATTTCTTCTCCAAAAAATTACTAAATATAATTAAGCGAGGTAAGGCAATATGGCAGATTTACAGTTAAAGCACATTTATAAGAGATATGCAGGTAACGTTACTGCGGTAAGCGATTTTTGTATGGACATAGCTGATAAGGAATTTATTATTCTTGTCGGACCGTCAGGCTGCGGTAAGTCAACAACTCTTCGTATGATCGCAGGTCTTGAAGAGATTTCGGACGGTGAGCTCTACATCGGCGGTAAGCTGATGAACGATGTTGCTCCTAAGGACAGAGATATTGCGATGGTATTCCAGAACTATGCTCTTTATCCGCATATGACAGTATTTGATAACATGGCATTCGCTCTGAAGCTTCGTAAGACTCCGAAGGATGAGATCAAGAAGAGAGTTACAGAGGCTGCAAGAATTCTTGACATTGAGCATCTTCTTGACAGAAAGCCGAAGGCTTTGTCGGGCGGTCAGAGACAGAGAGTTGCAATGGGTCGTGCCATCGTACGTTCACCGAAGGTATTCCTCATGGATGAGCCTCTTTCAAACCTGGATGCTAAGCTCAGAGTTGCAATGAGAACAGAGATCAAGAAGCTCCACAACAAGCTCCAGACAACATTCATTTACGTTACACATGACCAGACAGAGGCTATGACAATGGGTACAAGAATCGTTGTTATGAAGGACGGTATTGTTCAGCAGATCGATACACCGTCAAATCTCTACAACAATCCGTGTAACCAGTTCGTTGCAGGCTTTATCGGTTCACCGCAGATGAATTTCATCAATGCTAAGCTTGTTCAGAAGGGCAATGACCTCTGGGCAGAGTTCGGTTCAGATGCAGTTAAGATTCCGGAAGGCAAGGCTAAGAAGGCTGAGCTTAAGCCGTATATCGGTAAAGAGGTTGTTCTCGGTATCAGACCTGAGGATATTCATGATGATGAGGCATTCCTCTCAACATATCCCGATGCTACAGTAAAGGCATTTGTAGAAGTTACAGAAATGATGGGTGCGGAAACATATCTGTATCTCATGATTAACGGCGTACAGTTTACGGCAAGAGTTAACCAGAGATCAACAGCTAAGGTTAACGACACTGTTAAGGTTGGCTTTGATGTAAATCACATTCATTTCTTTGATAAGGACACAGAGCAGGCAATCCTTAACTGATAGGGAAGTTATATAACTGAATACTTACAAACCGGAGAGCGCGTCTCTCCGGTTTTTTTAATAAAAATACTCAATCCAAATGTGAAAAAGAAAAAAACCCCGGAGTAACCGTGACAAAGAATCAGAATTCTACCTGCTAATGCAGGTGGGTCGCTTCCCGGAGGCATTACAAGTCCACTGGCATTCACCGAAGTGAAAGGAGGCATGTGCGCCGCCGACCGGAGAAAGCATCCCGTTTAAGAAGTGTTGGTAAAAAAATGATTCATACACGCGAAACCCCAGGGCTTCTTTATGAAATTAGTATACCACAAATGCTTGTAAATTACAAGTGTTATTTAGTTACATTTTCATTACAAGACTGTAACTTTATCCAACAAATGTAAAATTACTGATTTTCACGCTCTTCATCACGCTTTACAAATTCGTCAAAAGCGCGCTGAAGCAAGTCTTCGTCCTCAACCATAACCAACTCTGCATCATCACTGTCGATATCGCCGTCAACAACCATGATAAGAACCTCGTCAGTCTCCTCGCCCTCCGGCATTACCTCAGCAAGTGCGAAGTATGTTTTATTTTCAAGCTCAAAAACATCAAGTGTTTCAAACTCAATTTCATTACCATTTTCGTCTTCAAGAATAATTATATTATTTTCCATTATATTCGTTTCTCCTTTATTATAAAATTCTATCATGTATATTTTAATATATTTTTATATAAATGTCAACCATTATTTTTTTGCTTTGCAAGATAACTTTCCAGAATAAGACATGCCGAAACGGTATCTATTACATTTTTCCGCTTTTCACCGCGGGTGTTTGTCGTATTCAGAAAACGCGCAGCGCCCATGGTTGTCAAGCGCTCGTCAACATATTCTATATTTCCGTCGTATATCCCGCGAAGCTTATCCGCAAATTTATGAGTTGCATCAACACGGAAGCCCTCTGTACCGTCCATATTCTTCGGCAGACCTATAACAATTGTCTCCGGATTGTATTCCTCTATTATTTTTTTTAGCTCGTCCATGAGCTTTTTTGCGCCCTTATTTTTTATCGTGCCGACTTCCTGTGCAGTCCATCCCATAATGTCAGTTACCGCTACGCCGACGCGCGAATCACCGTAATCAATTCCTATTATTCTCATAAGCATGTCTCCATAAACATATTTTCTCAACACTATTATAGCATATCATTAAAGACTTTTCAATATCGTTTCGCAAATTTGATAGAAAGTGCGGCAAAAGCGTATTACCGGCAGTAATTACCTGAAACCATGCCGGTATGCCGCAGACTAATTCACGGCATACCGGACTCAGTGTTACATATCCTTAATACCCTTTCCCTTTACAGGTTTGTGCTTCATTTTGCTCTGGAGATTGTCGAGAGCTTCACCGAAGCGTTGGAAGTGTGTTATTTCTCTTTGACGCAGGAACTTTATAACCTCGTTTACATCAGGGTCATCACTGAGCCTAAGTATATTGTCATATACTGCCCGGGCCTTCTGCTCTGCGGCAAGGTCCTCATAGAGGTTTGTCAAAGCATCCCCGGTTACAGCTATTGATGCTGCAGAAAACGGTGAGCCCTGTGAGCTTTGCGGATACACGGAGGCACCGTTATCGGCATAATACTCCCATGATCCCATTTTAACCCATTCCTCTGCCGGTTCTCCCTCAGAAAGCTGTTTTACGAGAGTTCCCACCATTTCCAGATGACCCAATTCCTCAACACCTACCTGTTATCCATAATAGGTATTCCGTTTTAGACAGCTTAAATACAACAAGATTAGGACAAGCTTGCAAGAATATGTACAGTAATATGGAGGTTACTGTGTTTATTCCATTATAAAAAAAGTTTTTGCTAATAGTTGAATTTTTATAATATTTATGATATACTTATATTCAGACAGGGGAAATTATAGAAAGCTATCCTGAAGATTATCCATTCCCAAGCTGTCTTATATGCGGAGCTTCTAAAAACATATACATTCATGTTGTGTTAAGTACCGATATGAAATTTCTTCACATAATAACAGCATATCATCCGAACAATGATGAAT